>JBDRDM010000131.1:0-5987 GCA_043820675.1 Microcaldota archaeon | reverse complement strand
GGCAGCCTTCGCGTGCGCTATTTGGAAAAGATGGCAAGAATTGAAGTAGAGAGCGGTGAATTTCCAATAATCACGGAAAATTCGGAAAAAATCAATTCGCATTTCCGTTCAATAGGTTTCGAACTTGTGGAGCTCGATTTGAGGGGCTTCAAATCGGGAAGAATGAACGAGCAACTATTTGAAAAAAGGAAGGAATCGGCATGAAGCACGAAGGATACGAGGATATTGGGTTTTCAAAGGTAGACCACCAGCGCACCTTGAGGAAGGGTTATCCGGAGGTGATATTCTGTAAGGGAAAGACGCCAGATCAGGTGCTTGGGATATTCAAATCGCTTGCAAAGAAAGGGAAAAATGTGCTTGCAACGCGGGCAAATGAAAAAATGTCCAAATTGGTATGCGGGCAGTTCAAAAAAGCGCAATTTGAGAAAAGGTCCGGCTGCCTTTACCTAATCCAGGAAAAAGCGACCCCAAAATCTGGAAAAATATTGATTGCTACCGGCGGTACATCCGACATTCCCATCGCCGAGGAGGCTGCGATCACCGCTGAAATCATGGGCAACGGAGTTGAGAGACTTTACGATGTGGGGGTTGCTGGAATCCATCGCCTCCTTTCCAATTCGCACAAATTGAAGGAGGCAAACGTGGTGATCGTGGTTGCCGGCATGGAAGGCGCGCTTGCTTCCGTAGTCGGGGGCCTTACTGCAAGGCCGGTGATTGCCGTTCCTACTTCAGTAGGCTATGGCGCAAGTTTTCAGGGGATTGCCCCCCTTCTTACCATGCTCAATTCCTGCGCTCCTGGAGTTGTTGTTGTGAACATCGACAATGGCTTTGGCGCCGGATATTTTGCCAGCGTGATCAACAAGTGAATGAATTAGTGATTTAGATCGGGGCAAATTCCAAGTGGATCCATCCGAGCATCGATCCTTCTACCTCAAATATGAACGATATTCATGAAAATCCTCTATCTCGAATGTTTTTCCGGTATCGCCGGCGATATGTTCCTTGGCGCCATGCTTGATGCCGGATTCGACCTCGGAACGCTTGAATCGGAGCTTGCGAAAGTCGGGTTTGGTGGTTATTCGCTGAAAACTCGACGAGTCAACAAGAAAGGCGTAACTGCGACAAAATTAGATGTCTTGTTGGAACATGAAGAATCGCATTCCCACACCAGCTATTTGGAAATTGCCGATCTGATCGGGGCAAGCCGACTGGATGCGCCAATTAAGCGGGATGCATTGGGGATTTTTGCCATTTTGGCAAGATCGGAAATGAAAGTGCACGGCAAAAAAGCGCTTTCTGAAGTGAAATTCCACGAGGTGGGGGGCACGGATTCCATTGTCGACATTGTCGGAGCTGCAATTGCTATAAACGCCATGGGAATCTCCCGGGTTTTCTCCACCCCCCTCAATATCGGGGGAGGAAAAGGCAAATTCCATGGCAGGGTTTTTGACATTCCCGCGCCTGCGACCCGCGGTATATTAAAAGGCGTTCCAACCTATTCAGATGGGGTTGGGGAGTTTGTAACGCCAACTGGCGCATCGATCGTAAAATATTACGTGAGTAAATTTGAAAAACCCCAAATGAATGTGATTAAGGAGGGCTATGGAGCTGGGGATGCCGAATTCAAACACCCGAATGTCCTAAAGGCAATTATTGGGGAGAAAAAGTGAGAAAAAATGGAGCGTGATTGGGTAAAATCAATTGAGGCAAATATTGACGACATGAATCCGCAGGTCTTCGGGTACCTTTTGGAAAGGCTATTGGGGGAGGGGGCGCTTGATGCGTATTTGCAAAACATCATCATGAAAAAAGGGAGGCCTGCAATCAAAATTAGCGTTATCTGCGCAGATAAGGATGTTGAAAAGATGGCAAAAATCCTGATGGAGGAAACAACGACCATTGGAGTTCGTGTAATGGACGCGGATAGGATCAAATTGCCGCGCAAAATAGCAAATGTGAAAGCGAAATACGGCATGGTGCCCGTGAAAATCAGCGAATTTGACGGCATTAGGACAGTTACGCCGGAGTATGATGATTGCGCAAAGATTGCAAGGGCCAAAAAAGTGCCCCTTAGAAAAGTTATTTGCGAGGCAAAGGATGCCGCGATGAAATTAAAATAGAGCTAATATAGCTGATGGAAAGAATAAAAAACAGGTAAACGGAATGCCGGAATTTCGATCAAAAATAGCTGCAAAAGTGGAGGGCGGCAAATTGCTCCAGATGGAGCTTGAATTGTCGGATGATGCGATGCGGGCCAAATTCATAAAAATCACCGGCGATTTCTTCATCCATCCCGAGGATTCGCTGGTTGTTTTGGAGAAGGCATTGCTCATGGCCCCCGCAGGCATGGCGGCTTCCGGTATTGCCTCCAGCATTTCGGAAATATCCAAATCCCAGGGCATTCAAATGCTTGGTATTACCCCCGAGGCCCTTGCAGGCGCGTTCGTTGAATGCATAAAACGTGCAAAGGATGCAGCCCCAACGCCCTAAATCCCTGATGATTATGAAATGGAGAATAGTTTCCTTCGAATCGCATGATGCGTTCATGAACATGGCCCTCGATGAGGCATGCTCCGAAGCGCTTGCCGCAAATGCGGTGCAGCCAACGATTCGCTTCTATGGCTGGCAGCCCTCCGCGGTTTCGATAGGATACCACCAGTCCATAACCGATGAGGTGAATCTGGAGGAGTGCCGGAACCAGGGCATCGATGTTGTCAGAAGGCGGACCGGCGGGGGAGCCGTCTACCACGACACTTCCGGGGAACTGACCTATTCCGTAATTGCCCCCGAAATCTTCTTCACAAAAGACATTATCGCCTCCTACAAGATCATCTGCAATTGGATCGTAGATGCTCTTGCGCTCATGGGTTTGAGCGGGGAATTCAAACCAATCAATGACATCATTCTTGAGGGGAAAAAGATTTCAGGTAATGCGCAAACCCGGCGAGGAGGCATACTTTTGCAGCACGGCACCCTCCTCTATGATCTTGACGTTAGGAGGATGTTTTCCGTCCTGAAGGTTTCCAAGGAAAAGATTTCCGACAAGATGATAGCTTCGGCGGAGGAACGGGTGACCTGCCTGAAAAAGGCCGGAATTTCGGATAAGAATATTGCCTACAGGTCGCTTGTTTCCGCCTTCACCTCCGGGAAGAGCGTAGAATTCGGGAGCTGGACGGAAAAGGAGCTCATCCGGGCTAAGGAACTTGCGGAAAAAAAGTACAAGTCCACGGATTGGAATTTCCAGAGGTAGGATCGGTTACCGGCAATTTCCAATTATTATTCTTCGCCTACGATTTCTTCGAGTAGAAATGAATCGCCTTTCCCATTGCAACTTCCGCAGCTTCAACGAGCCCTTCTGGAAGCGTTGGATGCGGGTGGATCGTAAGTGCCAAATCCTCGAGCCTTGCCCCCATTTCGATTGCCAATGCGGCCTCGGAAATTAGATCCGACGCATTCGGCCCCACCACTTCAACTCCAAGAAGGACATCGGTTTCAAAATCCGCAATGACCCTCACAAAGCCCACGGGGTTTTCCATGGTCGCGGCCCTTCCCAATGCCCTGAATGGGAACTTTCCAATCTTTACCTTGATGTGCTTTTCCAGGGCGTCCTTTTCGGAAATGCCAACGTATGCGATTTCCGGGTCCGAGAATATGACGGCAGGCACCGCCTTGTTTTGGAAAAGCGTTTCGCTCCCTGCAATTGCTCCGGCTGCGACTTTCCCTTCCATGAATGCCTTGTGCGCAAGCATCGGGTTTCCAATCACATCACCGATCGCATAGATGCGCAAATCCTCCGTCTGAAGTTTTTCGTTCACCTTTATGAAACCCTTCTCATCAAGGCCTGCTTTGGTGTTGAGCAATCTAAGGCTTTCCGTGTTCGGCCTGCGGCCAACAACCACAAGGACCCTGTCTCCTATGAGCGTAATTTGCGCCCCGTTTTGCTTTGCCGTAAGTTTCATCTTCCCGGATTCTTCCTTGCAGGTGTCGGCTGTGCAATTGGTGAATATCTCAACGCCCAGCTCCCTTAGCCTCTTTTCCACAATTGAGGAGATTTCGGCATCCACTCCCGGCAGTATTTTAAGGCCCTTTTCCACCATCCGAACCTTGCTTCCAAGCTTTGCATACATCGTTCCCATTTCTATCCCATTATAGCCGGTGCCGATTACGATCAGCTCGTTTGGCACCTCCTCCAGCTGGAGCGCTTCTGTCGAGCTTATTATTTTCTTTCCATCGAATTTCAAGTTTGGCAGCTCAATTGGGACGCTTCCCGTGGCAATAACCGCATGCTGGAATTCGATTGCGGCAACGTCATGGTTTCCGCCAATCCCGATCCGCCTGTTGCTTTCAAAATGGGCCTCCCCGAATACCACTTCCACCCCGTTTTGCTTGCATAAGTTTTCGACTCCCTTCCTAAGGTTCGTTACAACCCCGTTTTTCCATTGCTGCATCTTCTTCACGTCGATCCTTATGCTATCGGCAATGATCCCAAGGTCCTGCATATGCCTTGCTGAATCAGCAAATGCGCTCGCATGGATAAGCGCCTTGGAAGGAATGCAGCCGTGGTTGAGGCATATGCCCCCCATTCCCTGCGGATCCTTTTCCACCAGCATTACCTGCTTTCCTAGCTGTGCAAGCCTGATGGCGCAAACATAGCCCCCCGGCCCGCCGCCGATTACAACTACTTGCGTTTCAACAGCAACTTCCCCAACAACCATGATATTCCACCATTTTTTTAGGACTGATTCATCAGTTCATATTCCGGCCCATAAGAAATTGCCCCTCCCATCAAATCAGGCTCTTTGGGTTCTCCAAAAGCATTATGATATCGTTGGCAAACCTGGCGGCCTCCGCCCCATCGATTATCCTGTGGTCAAACGATAGCGAAAGGGGCATTTTCTTCCTCGCAACGACCTTGCCATCCTTAGCCTCCAGCCTTTCCTTGATTTTCCCAATCCCCAATATCGCGACCTCCGGATGGTAAATTATCGGGGTGAAGTGCTCCCCTCCGATGCTTCCAATATTCGTTATCGTAAAGGATCCCCCTTTAAGGTCGTCCAATTTCATCTTGCGCTCCTTTGCCTCCTTTGCGAGCCGCATTATTTCCGTTGATAGCTGGAAAACATCCATCTTTTCCGCGGAATGGATCGAGGGCACAACCAATCCCTCCGGCGTATCCACTGCAATCCCGATATTGTAGTATTTCTTGATTATTATTTCGTCATTTGCCTCGTCAAAGGAGCTGTTGAATTTCGGATGCTCCTTCAAAGCGGCAACTACTGCCTTTACGATAAGGGGCAGGAATGTCACCTTAACTCCCTTCTGCTCGCCCGCAATTTTCAATTTCTCCCTTGCTTCGGAAAGTTCGGTGATGTCGGCCTCATCGAAATGCGTAACGTGTGCGGCGGTTTTCTTGGATCTGCTCATCACTTCAGATGTGCGCTTCCTTATGCCCGCAATCTTCACTTTCTCAATTGGCCCAAACTTCGAAAAATCGGTTTGAAGCGGCTGAATGATATTTAAAGTTTGGGGAGCAACGGATTGCATTGGGGCTTGGCTAGATGTGCCTGTAGCATTCGAGGCTCCAGATGCCCCCTTCCCATCCTTTGCAAATCTCTCCACATCCTCGGGCATTATCCTGCCCGCGGGGCCCGTTCCGATTACGGAACTTATGTCTACTCCCAGTTCCTTTGCGCGTTGCCGGACAAACGGGGTTGCGACAATATTTGCACCACTTGGGGCTGCTGTTTGGGCTGGTGTTGAACTTTGGGTTGATGCTTGGCTGCTTAAAGATGCTGCGCCCTGTTTAACTTCGGGCTTTGGTTTTGCCTCCTCGACAGGAATTGGCTCGCCCTTCTCGCCGATTGTAACAAGCGTTTGCCCTACCTTGATGACATCCCCCTCCTTGAAGTATGTTTTCAGGATGAAGCCGGTTTTCGGCGAAGGTATCTCAACGACCGCCTTATCCGTCTCAACTTCGGCAAGCGATG
>JBDRDM010000130.1:0-3787 GCA_043820675.1 Microcaldota archaeon | reverse complement strand
TGCATTTATCTCCATCCCGTTCCCGATAAGGACGCAATCGGATTTTTCAATGGTCTTTTTGAGTTCCTTTCCCTCGATTGCGATGAACGTGCATTTGTGCCCCTTAAGGAAATATAGCAATTCCGCATTCCTCTTTTCCGGTGAATGGAAATAGAGCAAATCAACGAATCTGCTGGCGGCCTTTATTGCAAGGAGGGGAGCCCCATGGTACTTGCCGCTCCCTCCGATCACGGTCAGGATGCCGTTTTCTCCCTTGTGGGAACCTTCAGGTACCGAATATAGCCGATGCAAATCTCCCGGACCAGTAGATGAAATTTCCATAATTCAAGGAAAACGGGGATCTTAATTAATATGCCGCACCTTTGGAATATCTATGTCGATACGTAAAGGTAAAATTCGCAATTGGGAAATTCAAGAAGTTGGGAAATCTGCAATTAGTGGCGCGCCTCTTTTGCATTCAAGGTTCAAAGGTACGGCTCCGCTCGAACTCAATATTTACCATGAGCCGGATGGCGGACTTGACCGAATTGAGGTGCATCATAGTATATTTGGCGATTTTCTACTGACCGAAAATGGTCTGGAGCAAAATCTGGGGACGGAATTCAGAGATGGTAGAACATCGCAAATAACGGGTAAAGTTCCCCGCGTTGAATCTAATCAGGTTAGGCGGGATTTGCTGAAGTTAATGCTGCGGTCCGATCATCGAGAGATAAATGCGCATCCATGCCCTTGGCTTTCGGCAGAAGTGATTGAACGGATAAGGCGACTTACTCGGCCGTTTGCGAAGGTTAAGCGGGAAAATGGTTAGTGGTGGGAGTCTTATGCGATCTTGTACCCGAGCATCCTCACTTTCGCTAAAATCTTTTTTTCAGCTTCCTTGCCGCCCTCGAATTCTACCTCCAAGGTTCCCTTGTTGAAGTACATATCCGCGCGCTTGATCCCATCCATCTTCCGCAGCGCCCTTTCAATAGTCGTGCAGCACGCCTTGCAATCGACGCTCAGGACAATGAATCTTTTTGCTGTGATTGGCATAAGGGATTATCGGACCATTTATTTTTTTGGCATGGGAATTGGCAAAGGAGTTATTCATGCTTTAAAAGTTAAAAAAAGTTCAACTCGCCTCATCCCTTTGCCTTTGAGGTATTTTGCTTAATTGCCTTGCTTAGCAGCCATGGGATGATGATCGTTGTCAGGAAGGCCATGGATGCTATGATCGAATATTCCGATTCAGTCAGTACCGGAGCTCCCGTTGCCGTAACCGCGGTAAGCCCGAAAAGAGCGATGATGAGCGCGATCTCCCCGCGCGGCACCATCCCAACTCCCACCACGATCGCTTCCTTAAACTTTGTACCCGTAAGGAATGCGCCTGCCCCGCATCCCAATATTTTGCTTGCAATCGCCACAATTGTGATTATAACTATAGGTTCCAAATTATCGAAAAGGGCGGGGATATTCACCAGCATTCCCAGGGAGATGAAGAATACGGGCGTGAAGAAAGCCTCGAGGGGGTAGAATAGCTCGAAAAGCTTTTCCGTCAAGCGGCTGTAGTTCAACGTAATTCCTGCAATGAATGCCCCCACGATCGCGGAAAGCCCGATGAATTCGGCGATGTATGCGTAAAGAAGCACGTATGCGAGGACCCCAAGGAAGGTTGTGTTTGCGACCTTATCGTCGACAAGGGCCTTGTCAAAATACCTTTTCACCACGTATTTGCCGACAAGAATGCCGCCAACCACGAAAATGAAGGCAGTGGCAACTATTGCGGCAAGGGGGGATAGTGTTTCAGCCGTGAGCTGCTCGGGGAAATCATTCAGAAGGCTTAGTACCAATAGCGCTAGTATGTCATCGATTACTGCCGCCCCAAGAATTACCTTTGCAAATGCCTTCTCGAGAACCTTGAGCTCCTCCAGCACGGCAACGGTAACGCCAACGCTGGTTGCAGTCAAGGCAGCTCCAAGGAAC
Organism: Microcaldota archaeon; assembly: GCA_043820675.1. GTDB lineage: Archaea > Micrarchaeota > Micrarchaeia > Norongarragalinales > SBBD01 > JACRGC01. Next base: position 1,825 of record JBDRDM010000130.1, on the reverse strand, counting down.
ATGGAATAATTGAATCCATGGCCAGTCAGGGAGCCGTAGTAGAAGCCTGCGATGAACGGGATAACGATCCCAAGGAAGCCCACTATCAGATTCTTGATGTTGAATATCTGCTTGATTTCTGAGTGGAGGCCGATTTTGAAAAGAAGGATGATGGCCCCAAGCTGGGCGAAAATTCGCACCATCCCTTCTGTTGGAACAAGGCTTGGTATCTTTGCCGGAAGCGCGAACTGGACCCCCGTTATTGAAACAAGCCACGTAAGCAGGCCCGAAATGAGCGGATACCCGATTTCAAGCGCGCTTGGGGATATTGCAACTCCCAACAGCAAGAGCACCATGACGGATGGCTGCTTTAGGTATGTTACAAGAAGCTCGGCAAGCACGGCCGCAAGGAGCAGGAACGAGAGCTCGAACCATATTTTCTTCTCCTCGGGAACGTCCGTGAAAAGGCTTGCCCTTAAAACCGAAAAGAAAAGCAGGATGGCAAGCGCGGTTATCAGAAGGCCGGTATATGGCGTCAAGGTATCTGAAATTTTCTGAATTCTTGTCGCCATTTATGTTTTCCCCTGCAAATGCAGTAATATTTCGTTCCGACAATTATTTAAGGGGTGCGATCCTAAAAGATGGTTGGTTTTTGATTGATTTATGTGGCGATGGCCCCGCAGGGATGGTGTGCGGGGGATTTTCGATTTAAGCTTCGCTGCCGGAAAGTTGGTGCATTATGCATACGTGGGTTCCGCGGATTAAAAGGAAGGTCAAGTTCACGATTGGGCAGCTGAAGGCAGCTATGGCCGGGAAAAACAGGAAAGGGAAAAAATAGCCCGCCATTTTCATTGGGGAAATTCGGATTATTTTCGCATTTTCAGCAGCACGAGCAGTGGCTGCAGCCCTTCGTTTTCTCCTTGGTTTCCTTCTTCTTTGCTTTTTTCTCCTTCATTTAGCTCACCTTAATTCCTGATGTATAATTGTATGTTGCGTATGTTCTCCGTTTCGCCGGCATCATTGGCAACACTCACGCCCAGCCGGTAGATGCCGTTTTGATATTTTCGCGTATCCAATTCCTTGGTCACTTTGGCTTCATTGGCATTTACGATCATATTGACGGGCGGGCTGATGCTCCCCCCGCTTAGCATGAAATTTACAGTTGCCGGAGGAGATATTTTCATCTCGTAAGCAAGCATAACCTTGCCGCTAACATCTTCCCCATTCATGGGTGAAATAACGAGCCTGCCTCCATTGTCGGCAGTAAATGTCTGCAAATTCCCCCCCGATGAAATGCAGCCGAATGTGAAAGCTGCAAGAATCAAATAAATAGTTGCTATTCCCGTTTTCCCCATTTTTTCACCAAGGTTCAATATGTATATTTTCTGCTTTGAATCCAAGTTGCGGCAAAAGCCCCTTGACGGCTTCCACCATGACCTTGTTCCCGCAGATGTAAACGTCAATTTCTTCCTTCCCCTGGAAATCATATTCCGGCAGGAAATCGTTGAAGATTCCCTTCCTTCCCTGCCAATCATCCCTGCCTTCATCGGTTATGGTTGGCTCCAGCTTGAAATTGGGGTGCTCTTTTGCCATCTTTTCCAGCTCCTCCTTGAAAAGGTAAACATCCGGGTTCTTAAAGCCAAAGAAAAGCGTTATGGGAATTGTTGATCCCGCCTTCAGCAAGGTGCGGATGTGGCTTATCAGCGGCGCAATCCCGGTTCCCGTGCAAAAGTAAGCGAGCCGTTTCGCATCCGGCTTTACGGTGAATACTCCCATCGGCCCCCTGACATTAATTTGGGACCCGACCTTGGCGTTCAATTTCAAATGGTTGGTGAAACCGGGCGTA
>JBDRDM010000129.1:0-4147 GCA_043820675.1 Microcaldota archaeon | reverse complement strand
GCGGCTTTGCTAACCGTTATGGTTCCAGAATTTCAGAGCAGAGGATCGGCACGCGGCGCCGCGCGTGCCTGTTGTGGGCGGTAGCCCACAATATCCGAACGCTTGCAAAAAGCGTTTTGGGTTATTTATTGGACGCTCTCGATTGATAGCTATGCTAAAAAGCAGATCGTGTAAGGCCGATTTCCGATAAAAAAAATGCCGGGGAATGCCTAAAATCGAGGTTATGCCATTTGCATTAATCAAACCATCCGATAACCCCGCCTTATCTGCCATATGGTTTTTGCCTTTTTCCAGCCTTGAAGTTAAACCCATGCTTAAAAAAGGTTATTCTGGTTAATTGGAAAGGGGAAAATTATGGGAGTCAACAAATACGTTATTGCGGGTTTGGTAATCATAATCGTGATTGGCGGCGTTGCGGTGTTCTCATCCACCCTTCCGGGAAGCTACGACGAATTTGCGCAGTGCCTAACCGATAAGGGCGCAAAGATGTACGGGGCGTATTGGTGCACGCATTGCGCAAGCCAGAAAAAGGAGTTTGGGAACTCGCTCAAATATGTCGATTATGTGGAATGCGATCCAAGCGGGGCGGACGCAAATCCGCAGCTATGCCAGCAAAAAGGAATAAAGGGATATCCCACCTGGGAGATCAATGGCCAATTTTATGAGGGGGAGCAGAACTTCCAGACGCTAAGCGCGCTTTCCGGATGCCCATTGACCGGGGCAAGCTCAAGTTGAAGGGCTAAAGAATTCGGGTTCGCCACAAATATTTTTTCCGGCTCACCAAACAAGTTCTGATCTCATCCCAACCTAAACTACTTATTCAAACCAACCAGTTTTTCGCTTATTTCCAATGGGCGCCGAGCATCTATCGCCATAATTAGCTGAATTGATTTGGGTTTGATAAGTCCAAACGGGAATGAAAAATCCCTATTTTCTGTATTTCTTTCCGTATTTGCCTTTGTGCTCGGGTTTGATCCGCTTTAATTCCTCTTCGGGAAGCAAAGCTACCAATTCCCATGCAAGCTCAAGGGACTGCTCGATTGTGCGGTTCTCATATTTCCCCTGAGTTACGAAACGCTGCTCGAACGCATCCGCAAAACGCAGGAACTTGCGGTCCCTTTCCGTAAGGGCCTCCTCTCCTACGACTGCTACAAGGTTGCGCAAATCGCGGCCTTCGGCATAGCTTGCATAAACCTGTGAGGCAATTCCCGCGTGGTCCTCACGCGTCTTACCAGCCCCTAGCCCCGAGTTCATAAGACGGCTAAGTGAGGGCAGTACATCGACGGGTGGATAAATTCCCTTGCGGTGAATGTCCCTTGAAAGCACGATTTGGCCTTCGGTGATGTAACCTGTAAGGTCCGGGATGGGGTGTGTGATGTCGTCATCAGGCATGGATAGGATCGGGAATTGCGTGATGGAGCCCTTCTTTCCCTTGATGCGGCCCGCGCGCTCGTAGATCGAGGAAAGGTCGGTATACATGTATCCGGGATAGCCTCGCCTGCCTGGCACCTCCTGCCTTGCAGCTGAAAGTTCCCTTAGAGTGTCACAATACATAGTCATATCCGTCAAGATGACCAGAACCTGATAGCCTTTTTCAAACGCAAGATATTCGGCGGTTGTGAGGGCAAGTCTTGGCGTAAGTAGCCTTTCAACTGAAGGGTCATTTGCAAGGTTCAAGAATAGAATGGCTTTTTCCAGGGCGCCCGTTTTCTCGAAATCCTGCATGAAGAAACTGGCTTCCGTATGCGTAATCCCCATTGCGGCGAAAACCACGGTAAAATCCTCCTTTTCCCCAAGCACCGTAGCCTGCCTAGCAATTTGGACTGCAAGGTCATTGTGGGGAAGGCCGGATGCGGAAAAAATCGGAAGCTTCTGGCCCCTTACAAGTGTGTTCGTAAGATCGATGGTTGAAATCCCGGTTTGGATGAAGGCGTTGGGTTCGCTTCGGGCATATGGATTGATTGCATTCCCGATGATGTCTTTCTTTTCCTTCGATATTATCGGCGCCCCCTTGTCGATGGGCTCTCCCGAACCGTTGAAAACTCTGCCGAACATCTCATCGGAGACTGGAAACCGCATGATGTCGCCGGTGAACCTGATCCTTGTGAATTTGGTGTCAAGACCTCGGGTTGTTCCAAAAACCTGCACGGCCGCAATCCCCTTTGAAGTTTCAAGGACCTGGCCCTTCTTCCTTTCCCCATTCGGGGCAATGATATCTACCATTTCGCCGTAAGCTGCGGCATCCACACCTTCGACGAAAACGATGGGCCCAAAAACCTCCTTTACGGTCTGGTATTCCTTGATCATAATCTTCACTTCACGAATGCCGAATCAATGCTCTTCATCACATCGGCTATTGCCTTCATGGCCTCATCTTCCTTCATGCGCTTTATGAGGGATATCGTTCCCTTCTCCTTGGCATTTGCTATTTTCTCATATTGGACCTCCTGCAAGAGCGCAGCTTGCGCCCTATCATAGAAATGCAGGATCGCCTTCAGCATGCCGTATTGTTTCTTCAGCGGGGTATATACGTCGACCTCATCGTAGGAATTCTGCTGCAGGAAATCCTCGCGGATCATTTTTGTCACTTCAAGCACCAGCCGCTCCTTATCCGGGAGCGCATCTGACCCTATGAGTTGAACGATCGCCTGCAGTTCTGCCTCCTTTTGCAAAAGAAGCATTGCACGGTTCCTGATATCGATGAAATCGGTTGCGACGTTTTTCCCAAACCACGGCCGTAGATCATCCATGTAAAGGGAGTAGCTCTTGAGCCAATTGATCGCCGGGTAATGCCTTCGCCTTGAAAGGTTTGCATCCAATGCCCAAAATACCTTCGTAACCCGGAGCGTTGCCTGAGAGACGGGCTCGGAAAGGTCGCCTCCTGGTGGCGATACCGCGCCAACAAGCGAGACGCTGCCGTCGCGCTCCTTTTTGCCAAGGGTCCTAATTCGGCCAGCGCGCTCGTAGAATTCGGCAAGCCGCTTTGTGAGGTATGCCGGATATCCTTCTTCTCCTGGCATCTCCTCCATCCTCCCCGAAATTTCCCTCATGGCCTCCGCCCATCTTGAAGTGCTATCGGCCATCATCGCAACATCATAACCCATGTCGCGGTAGTATTCCGCAAGCGTGATGCCCGTATAAATGCTAGCTTCCCTTGCCGCGACGGGCATGTTCGAAGTGTTCGCAACCAAAACCGTACGGTTCATGAGGGGCTTTTTGGTCTTTGGGTCAATGAGTTTGGGGAATTCCGAAAGCACGTCCGTCATCTCGTTGCCCCTCTCGCCGCAACCTACGTAAATGATGATGTCGGCATCCGCATACTTGGCAAGGTCCTGCTGGTTGACGGTCTTTCCCGAACCGAACGGGCCAGGGATTGCAGCCGTACCCCCCTTCGTGATTGGGAAGAATGTATCAACAATCCTCTTTCCGGTTATTAGTGGAATGTTTAGGGGCATCTTTTCCTTGTAGGGCCGGGGGATGCGCACGGGCCATTTCTGGATCATGGTTATATCCTTTCCCGAAATCTGAGCTACCGCCTCGTCAACGGAAAAACTGCCGCTTGAAATGGATCCGATCTTTCCGGAAATGCCATGCGGCACCATTATGCGGTGCTCAAAATCAAGTTCCTGGACAACGCCAAGCACATCGCCAGCTTCAACATCCTCGCCCTTTTTTACTTTTGCCTCGAATTTCCACTTCTTCTTGCGGTCAAGGGCGGGAACGGATATCCCCCTGGTAATGAAATCGCCCGCTTTTTCGCGTATAAGCGTCAGGGGCCTTTGGATGCCATCGAAAATGCTCGAAAGAAGGCCGGGGCCAAGTTCCAATGAGAGTGGCGCTTGGGTCCGGACGACCTTTTCGCCGGGTCTTAGGCCAGAAGTATCCTCATAAACCTGTATGGATGCGCGGTCGTATTTCAGGGCAATGATCTCGCCAAGGAGCTCGGATTCGCCCACTTTGACAAGTTCATTGATCTGTGCACCTGCAATTCCGGTGCACTGAACTACGGGCCCAGAAATCTTGGAAAGCACAGCGCCATTTTCAGCCATAAGAAAACCCCATTCCGGTCATCCAAATAAAGGTCTATCCTCTGAACGTCCTCAATTCGCTAACGGTATTCGGCAATAATAGAAGTGAGATATTTAAA
>JBDRDM010000128.1:0-9269 GCA_043820675.1 Microcaldota archaeon | reverse complement strand
GCGGCTTTGCTAACCGTTATGGTTCCAGAATTTCAGAGCAGAGGATCGGCACGCGGCGCCGCGCGTGCCTGTTGTGGGCGGTAGCCCACAATATCCGAACGCTTGCAAAAAGCGTTTTGGGTTATTTATTGGACGCTCTCGCATTTTTTAATTGCGATTCCAGCAATATCTACCATGCCCCAAAAGTTCAAGATATTCATACCGCAGAAAACGGGCAGAAAATTACTCCAATTCACAAGGGAAGCAATAGAGCACGCCAGGAGGGAGGGAATCGGGGGCATTATTGCAACAGAGGTGGCAGGCAGACCGCTAGGGATTCTTTTTCTAGAGGCTTGGAAAAGACTCTATCCTGAAGAAAGGCCACCGCGCATTTATTTCATAAACCCGTTTGGGAACATTCCCTCAGGTAAGACGAGGGCGGGGCTCGGGATCATTCGGGCTATTCGGTATAAACCAGATATCAAGCTCCTTGTTCTGGACGATATTAGGAAAACGGGGCGTACAGAATCACAAATAAGCAGGTTCCTAGTCGAGCAGGGAGGGGTAAGGCCCGAAAACATCTTCCACAGGTATTTCGCAAAGGAAGGATTCGGCTTGCTGCCCGCCATTCTCAAAGAACCGTTTCTAAGAGGGGTAAGGACAAGTAGAAGGGGAATTGTGCCGTTTAGAACCCCGCTTGCAAGGAGGGCAAGAAAGGAACTTCGGATGTTAGCAGATGAAATTCACATGAAATAGCGCAACACGTGATGCAAATACATTTTCCCATGCGATTAATGGAAAACCTACATATAAATACCCTAAAATCATAATTAAATCTGAGGCCATCCCAGCTGAAACACATGGTTCTCGAAGGACTTTTCAAGAAAAAGGAAGATCCGCCTAGGCCTGCTTCCGACAATGAATCCGAAAATCTCAAGGCGGAAAACGCGCAGCTCGAAACCCGAAACCGGTTTTTCAAGAAAATCATCGAAAAATATGCGGCGATGATAAACGAGTATGAGGAAAAGACGGTTCCGGAACTAAAATCGCTGATCAACAGGAACGACCCAGCCATAATAGAGCTGAAAAAAGGGTTCCTGGATGAACTCCTAACCGATAAAATGAAACGGGGCGGCAGTTCTTCGGATTATGTCTTCTCGGAGGATTTTTTGTTCGTTGCGGACAAGGTCTACAAATACTGCCAGCAGCTTTCGCACATCCATTCAAACCTGCCCGTTTCCTTCTGGCTTTCCATGAAGGAGATCATGGAACTGCAGGCAGCTGATCCGTTCGATAGGGCAATATTGCTGTGCTCATTGCTAAGATCATTCGATGCCCCTGCAAAAATACGCGTCCTGGAGCTGGAAAATAATCTCATCCACCCAATAGTGCTAGCGCAATTCGAGGGCAAATATTATCTCCTTGATCCAAGCCAAAAGGATGCCATGCTGACGAGCTTTTCGGGCAGCGACCTCGAATCAACCGTTGGTTCCTTTGGCTATGATTCGAACAAATACATCAAAAGCGCCTACGAATTCAACGACGAGGATTACGCGGAATATTGATGGGGCATTCTCCCCTCCACCTTATGTGAATTCCCCCAATCCGGTTTGGGCATCCGTGCTAACTGGTGTTTTGGTTTTTCCTCCGCTTGCAAGCATCCCCTTTGGAAGTTGGAGGACGCCATACTCCCCATCAAAGCCAGCTTTTACCTTCAGTTTTCCCTGCCGGTTCGCAAGTATCACCAATAGCAGCTTCTCATGCACAGCCCCGGCAAGCCTGGATGGAGGCGCATTGATCAGCACTTCGAATTCGCTCCCGAACCTGACCATGAGCTCCTCGGTTTTAGCAATCACGCTCTTGCTCATCGCCGGCAATCCAAAGCAGGATGCGATAAGGTCCTGCAAAGGCAGCAGTGTCCGAAACGGTATGGCTGCATTTGGTACGAAGCCAAATTGCCTATCCGCAAGTTCCTCAACTCGGCTCTGGACCCCGATGGTAAGAGTGCCCTTGCATTTGGGGCAAATCCCCCCGAGCTTTTTGGATTCCTCCGGTGCGCAGCTGAAATTGCAATTGCGATGGCCGTCGTAATGGTACTTCCCGTAATTGGGGTCTACTTCAACCGTGTACTTGAATTTTTGGGGATCCCTACTGCGGATTGCACCCATGATGCCCTTAAAGCTCAAGTCCTTTTCCGGGAACTCGAATGCATTGCATTCCCTGCCAATGCGGTAAGGGTAGGGGGAATGCGAATCCGAATTTGAGATGAGAGCATACTTGTCAAGTGCGGAGAGCCTCCAATTCATCGCGGGATTACTGCTCATGCCTGTTTCGAGCGCGAAAATGTGCCTGGCCATGTCCCCATAGCCTTCCTCGATGCTGTTGAAACCCGATTTGCTCCCAAGCAGGCCAAACCACGGAGTCCATACGTGCGCCGGGACGATCTCGATTCCGCGATCCGTTTCCTTGCATATTTCCACCATTTGCGCAGGCGAAGTGCTCCCGAAAATGGGCCGGCCGTCGGAATGTAGGCTTCCAAGCTTTGAGAGGCGATCGGAAAGCTGATCGACTGCCTCAAAGCCAGGCGCAAGCAGAACATGATGCACCTTTTTCACTCCAGCTGGAGTTGAGATTATCGTCGCGACCTCGTTTTGCAGCATGAACCTTGTTCCGGCGCCACCATTGGCCTTCAGTGCAAAGAGCCCGCTGCCCTCGGGGGATTCGATTAGCTTTGATTTCAATTCCCTATTCCAGGAGGGATGGGAAAAATCCCCGGTCCCAAGAACGTGCAGCCCCTTTTTTGCTGCGCCGGCTGCAAGATTCTCCAAATCCATCCTTGGGGAAACCGCCCTCGAATACTTGGAGTGCAAGTGGAGGTCGGCGAAATATATCGGCATGGGAATAGTTTGCCAAAAGCGGTTATTAAATATCACGCCCTACGTTGGGCGCTATTGCGGGATGGGATCCGCCACGAAAAACCGCATTGGAAAAAACCCGCCTTCGCCAGCACCAATAGGATAATTAACATCCGCGCGCTTTTTTTTGCATGGGCATCGTTTTGGATTTTGCAATCCTGGGATTGGCACTGTTCATTATCGTCACATTGGCCTATTCGCTTGCCCTGCTTATACTTGCAGCGGCATACAGCCTCCTTGCGCATGGCAATCTTTCCACAATCAAATCCCATTACTTCAAATTATTCGCATCTGCTGCGGTCGCATCGGGGCTAAACAACCTCACCATCTCCATCATCATCCTAAAAGTGCTCTTCGATGCACTCGGCCCGGGCATCCCCACTTACGCCCCATTCGGTGCTGCCGGAGGAGCCCTTGCACTTGGAATAATCGCATTGGCAGTGACTTCAAAAATAATCGGGCTGGCAATCCTTTCATTGGCGTTCTGGCTAGCCGCCTCATGCGCAATATTCGCCTACCTCGTTAAAAGGAAGGCTGGAACTGGGGAAGGAAGGAGAGCAATTCAAGCCAGGAGAGAAAGGCGGCCGAAAACCGCAAGGAGAAAATCCAGGGGGCGCTAGGGAAAAAAATCAAATGGAGCCCATAAGGAGCCCACTCCCACGTTCCTCATCCCAAATCCAATTCATGGGAATTCGACGCAATAAGAATAATTCGGGGCCGAATAGCACTTTCCGGAGACCTGCTTTGCAGGGTTGAAAACCGATGCCAGGTTTGAAACGATCTGAGCTTGCAACTCCGCTTTTTGCACGGGGCTGGCAATATTCGTTATGGGGGATATTGTGACGTTCCCGGATCCGACATAAAAATACCTGATCTCATAGCACGAGTTCGATGAATTCAGTTCGCTGAACTCGATGCAGCCAAGCCTTGCCGAAGCAATTGCAAGCGTCACCTCCTGCTGGCGAAAGGACACAAGCATGAGCGAAGCTACCAGGACGAAAACAAGTGCCAGGAGTGTCACATATTCGGCTGCGGACTGCGCTCTACGCATAGGCAATCACGTGCACGCGACCTGCAGGGAGCTCGCATTGTTTATCGTAGTAAGGGTGACCCAGCCGCTATTATGGCAAGAAGGGGAGATGGAGGGTTTGGGAATGTCAAGCCCATCGCCCACAACCGCCTTTGCAGCACCGGGTATGATGCAGTAAAATCGGGAACTGGCATCTTGCCAATAAAAGCACTGGCCGCCGACAGGAATGAATACCCTGTTCGTTAGGACGGTGAAATTACCGGAAAGGTACACATACCTCAATGCGGATGACTCCGCATCCAGAGCGCTCCTTGCGACAAGGACGTTGTTGAGCGCCGCAGTGCCCTGGATTTGGTGGTCGGCTTGCGTTAGCAGCACGGATGTTGCCAGAAGAATGAAGCCTGCTATCAGGAAGAATTCTATTGCGCCCTGCGCCCTTCGTCGTTGTTTTTGCATATCATCACAGCCCCAAAAATGCCAGCACATCCCAATAGCGGTAAATAAGGAACGCTGCCGCGATCACAGGCGCAAACGGCAAGCTCTCCTTGACAAGAATCTGTTTAACGCGGAGGCTTTTTAACTGTTTTATCTCACCAGCCGTAAGGCCCCTTGCCTTGAGGGAATCGGCGATTATTTTCCCCTTCGGCTTCATGTCTGAAAAAACGCGGTAGGGGCGTATATGCACTCCTCCGGAAAGCAGCCTATTGATTTGCCTAAATGCATCCTCCGGAGACCAGCGCCTGAGCTTCCCATTGGAAATGTATATTGTTTCCGCGGGTATTAGCCCCTCCCGCAGGTTTGAAACCGCTACAACCTTTGTCAATACCCTTTTGGAAATGACGCCAAAGGCGCCGCGGATGAACTGCAGGAAAAGGGAGGCGAAAAACAGCACCAAGACAAGCGACACGTAATCCTCGAGCCTTAGGAAGAAGAACCCCACGAGCATAATGGGAAGGGCGATTTTTAGGGGAATGCGGACCATTAACGAAAGGATGAGGAAGGCAAGGATCAGGAGGGGCGAATCATATACCTGGGCAAACCGGGAGAGGATGAAAAGGGCAGAAAATGAAAGGGCGGTAGCTTTTGCGGAGTTGATTATGGAATCCACAAATAGCCTGCGGAAAACCCCCCGGAAAACGAAGATGTCGCTGAAGTTATAGACCATTGTGATGGGGATTAGCACAAGCGCGGATGTAATGAAGACCGAAAACGGCGCGGTATTATCCAGCGCCTCCCCCGCGGGCAGGTAGGAGGGCATGAAGGCCATCAGGGCCGCAAAGAACTTGACATCGCCGCCGGCCCAAACGCCCAGCCTATATAGGCCATAAGCGAATGCGAAACTTAAAATGAAGAACGGCGCGTATGAATATAGGAGAATGGAAACATCGAATTCATATTTGAGGATGGCAAGCGCAATCGCAAGGAACATGAAAAAGAAGTTGACCACATCAGGGATGATGCGCGCCTTCAGGTCGAAATAGAAAACCAGCGCTATGAAAAAGAGGATGAAAATTTCCCACATAACCTCGTTTATTCACCACTTGGGAAGGGTCTTTTTGAAGGGCCCGGCAATCAAACCCCATGCGCAAAGGGCCATCAGCGCAAGGCCTCATTCGAGGAACATGCCTATGACGGCATTCCGGTCGGCTTCGATTCTTTGCGAAACCACGTCCGCAACCTCCTTGATCTGCGTTGCTATAGAAATGCCAGCGAGCACGATGACTAGCCCAAGCGCCACCAGCAGGATGTATTCGGTCGAGGTCTGAGCCTTCTGGTCCATGTTTCTCCAATAGAATAAAATGAGGCGGTATTTAAAGGTATTTCAGGAGTGCAACGCCCATCGAAGCAACTCGAACCAATACCAGGCCCATAATCCACCGGGCAGGGAAATGAGGGTTGAATCAAGGGGAATAAATCAAATCAAACTGGACGCTGAGGAATATGAAATAGAGCAGCACGAGCATAATCCCTTCTCGGCGGGTGAGCTCCTTTTTGCGGTAGGCGAAGAAGAATACCAGCAGGAAGGCAAAGACCATGAAACCGTAAGGCACAATGAACTTGTTAAAATCGAAGGAGAGGTTCCCGGCAACAATTGCGGCCGCGCCCAAAATGAATGTGAGTTCAGTCACGAAACTGCCGATTAGATCTCCCCATATCACCTCCTCTTCCCTTGCCTTGAGGGCGCTTAGGTCAACGGCAAATTCGGGGATGGCAATCCCAAGGGACAGGACCGTAAAGCCCATGAGAATGGGGTTGATGTTGAAAATCTTGACGATCTCAATTGCGGAATCGACGATAAAATTCGAGGAAACATACGCGATTCCAAGGAAAATCGCCATCTGGCCAACAGCAGCCCATATGCTCTTTACCTTCAATCCCTGTATGAAGACCTGGTGGGTCGCTTCCTCCTCGCGTTTCATGAGCACCTCCTGCTCCTTTATGTTATAGATGTACATCAGGTAAACAACAAGAAGCAAAAGGCCCTCCACTGCGCTTAGCTTGCCATCGAAGAGAAGGAAGAAGGGAATCGCAAACACGAAGAAAAGCCAGCCGAAATTATCAAGGACTGTTTTTTCCCTTACAAGGAAATTGCCCTTGATGATGGTGACGATCCCAAGAACCAGGCAGATCACGATTATGTTTGCGCCAATCAGCGTGCTGAGAACCAGGTCCGCCTGATGCTGCGAGGCAGCGCTTGTGCTTACGAAAAGGTCCGGAAGCGAGGTTCCAAGGCCCAGAACAACGAAACTTAGGAGGAATTTTGGGAGCCTGAGCCTTGTCGAAATCCCCGTAAGCAGGTTGACTACGCGGTTGCTTGCAAAACCAAGGATTATCAGGGCGATAAAAAGCGTCGTGACCGTTGCGGTAAAACCCATGAAAATCCCTCGGCAAGGCGGCTATTAATGAAAACATTCCCGGGTTTAAAACCATGACCCTAAGTCCCTTCGATGCAAGTAAAAATTGCCGTCTCGAGAATGATTTCCATTGGAGAGTGCTTTTTGCATCATGAAGTTAAAGGATGGCCATATGCATTCGCAGTGCCTTGACAAGCCTGCATGGAAACCCGATTGCACTTCTCGGGTTCGAATACGTTTAAATAGCTTATTTCCGTTAAGTTACCGTTGCAGTTCCTGCTTCTATTGGGTGATATTATGGGCATTTTCGATCTTTTCGGCGGCAAGGAGGTCCCTTTGGAGAGCATGTTCACCCTCACATCGGAGTTCCATCCATTCAAGCTTACGGCGCACCATGCGGATTCCATCGATATGGAAATTAAGCTCACAAACAACCTGGACAAGGACGTCCTTACTTCAGTGGTAGTGCAGGTGCCAAAGCCCCTTGGGCTCGATAAGAGCTGCTTCATGCAGCAGCGCGAGATCCGCTTGGGTGTCTTGCAGCCGCATGAGACGCGGGATTTGAAGGTCCAGATTTATTCGGGGCAGCGCTCCCAGAAAGGCAGCTACCCGGTGTTGATCTACGCGATTTCACATTACCGCGACTACAGCTACATTTTGAATGAGATACGCAAGAAGGTGGAGCTGAGGGTCGTCTGATTATTTGATTTGCGAAAGCTTGCTCAATATTATCGCCCGTTCATCCTTATTGAACGCAGACCTTTGGTGAGGCATGCGCGGAGTGCTCCAAACCTTCATCGCATTCCAATATTGCTTATCATGGCTAAGGCGAAGGTCCACAAGTCTCAAAAGTCCAGAATCGCTTGGATTGTTTTTCCTTCCAGGTTTATTCAGCAAGTTATGGATTCTCCCCATAATTTGTTTAGGATGCTTAACTGAGGGAACTATCAGGGAATGGCGAAAGAGCAAATCGACCTTCTTTGCGTATTTTTCCGGAACTCCCATTTTGCGTGCGTGCTCGTATAGGCTGGAAGCTAAATAATCATGGACCGTATCAGCTCCCTTCCGATGCTCGTACATAAAAACTAGCTTATTTCCTATACCGATAAGAGTAGGGCATAGGCTTATCTGGTGCAGCGGGCTTTTCATCCTCCAGTTCAGTAGTTGTTTGCGCCGAACCGGACTGGGTGACAATTATGATCTTCTCAACGGCCTTCACGGAGCGGTACATTATGGTTTTCTCGCGGAACACGCGCTTTGCCTCGTCCTTGCTTGCAACCTTGATGGGCTCGAGCGTGAGCCTTACGACCTCCCCCTTCTGGAGATCCAAAATCACGTCGTACACCTTTCCGACAAATTGCGCATTATCGGTGTATATGTCCATTCCGATCAGTTGAGAGAGCTTTACCGTCATTTTAACCACCTGTGAAGCGTAATTACGATATCTCTATCAATAACATATTTAAAAAGCTATTCTTGCGAGGAACGGAATGCGGCGGATGCAAAAAAAAATGCAGGTTGCGCACGATTGCCATGCCCCCATGCTTCCATCTAATTTTATTAACCTTCAAGGTAAAGGTATAGCGACGCGGTTGTGTTTCAGTGGCAGAATTCTAGCTTCCCATTGAACCTTTTTCTTTTCCCGAAAAGAAAAAGCACTCCGGAAAAAGAAAAGGGAGTGTGTCTTGGGGCATTAGATAAAGGTTCAGCAAAAAGCTGGAGACCCGGGTCCGATAACCCCTATAGGGGGCAAGGCCCCCTACTCGGGTTGCCTCCACCCCCTTAATTTGATTTGCGGATAAATCACTTTCATGGGGTAAGGCAACGGAAATCCCGGCAACCGCACTTTTTTTGCAATGAGGAGCGTTCGCAAGGTTTAAAAATTAGCTTTCAAATAAGTAATGACGCAATTTTACTAGTTTTACGTGTGCTTGCGGCAGGTGTGGCAATTATGGCAAAGCGTCAGCATATTGAATTGACGAAATACGAAAAAGCAAGACTGATAGGCGCAAGGGCCCTGCAGCTCGCAATGGGCGCGCCGGTGCTCGTCAAGGCGCCAAAGGGCATGTTCAACGCCGTGAAGCTCGCGCTTTTTGAGCTCGAAAAGAACGCACTGCCCCTGCAGGTAGTCCGGCAGATGGAATAAAGGTGGGAATCATGGAACTTAAGACCCTCAAGGACGAAGACGGATTCCTCGAAATAATGATCACGGGCGAGGATGCCGGATTTGCCAACCTCATTGTCGATAGGCTCCTTTCCTCAAAGGCCGTCACGTTCGCGGCAGCCTCATACGAACATCCGCTGAAGGGAAACCCGATCCTCAAGATCAAGGCAAAGGATCCACATAAGGAGCTTAAATCCGCCCTCAAGGGAGTTGCCGGCGACCTGGAGAATTTCGAGAAGGCGCTTAAAAAGGAACTCAAATAAGCACCCCTTTCCGAACTAATGATTCATACCAATTCATAGGGCAAATTAGCCTCAGACAAGGCT
>JBDRDM010000127.1:0-9257 GCA_043820675.1 Microcaldota archaeon | reverse complement strand
GGAACGCTATTGCCAACTGGGGCAAGAGGGCATCTGGCATCTTTTGTTGGCCAATAACGGAGTGCTTTTGGCGAACCGGACGGTGTGATGCCATAAGGGGATATGTAATCAAAACAATCGTTGTATTTTTCTGGCTCCGATTCCGTCCCGAAGATTAGGTTGCTTGCAAAACATCCCCCCATGGCAGAATCATCCAGAGGAATTGCATCCGCCGGGAAAATCGGATCCACTTGGAAAACTATTTTTTCACAGGAACTTTCGAGTACGGGTTGAACGCTACCCGGATATAAGTTATACTTGAGGGTAAGCTTGTCGCAGCTGAAAATATTGGGAATGTTAATAGGCGGCTTTGCCGCAGCATTTGGAATCACCGAAACAAACGGCCGTAATGATACCGTGGAGTTGCCGTTGTTGAAGTCCATGGAAATGATGACGCGAGCTTTAGGCTCCAGGGGCTGCAGGGTCAGTTTCCCGGAAAGCCATGAACTATCCGGTATAGGGATGCGGATGCGTTTGGAATTTTGATCCAGCTGCAAGAGCTTATTGCCGCCGGAAAAGAGCGTGAGGGGCTTTAGGGATGTAAGATCCGAAATCTCGATAACCAAGGTCGAGGGATACTTATTTGCAAGGTTATCGATGTCGTAATCGACAATTAAGTTGCCTGTGCTGCAATTCTCGCCGCAGCCTTTCAGGGAGTGCACCGCGAATGCATTGGTGCCGGTTTTCTTCGCGCAATTCTTGCCTTCCAGATTGCATTGCACCTGCTCGAAATCAAATGAGAGGCAGCTTTCGGAGTTGCAGTCGCGGTTGCCGTATTGGCAGCTATTGCCCTCTTCACTTGAGCAGATGGTGTTTGGAAGGATGCACTCCGGATCAGTTGCGCAGCAGACCTGATTTGCAAGGCCGCAGGCCGCGCATATGTTGTCGGCAGTACAAGTAAGGTTAGCATTGCATGATTCGCCAGGGCAGCACTGGCTTCCAGGCGATCCGCAGGAAGTGCAAATATTCGAAGGGGAACACGCAAGGCCGGGACTGCAAGCATTATCAGCGCAGCATGCTTGTGATTGATTGCCGCAAGCAACGCACGAGCCAAGGTTGCTTCCGGGAAAGAGGCTGCAAATCCCGGAGGGGCATTTAAGAGTTGGATCAGTAAGGCTGCAAAGGCTGCATGCGGAAGGATTGGCAATGCAATCCGTGCAAACGGGCGCATTCGGATTGGTTGAATCGCAAAACTGGCCGACCTTGCAAATGGGGCAATTAACGGGGCGGGTGCATTCCGATGAAAGCGTGCACTGCCCCCTTTTTGAGGGCTCGTTGCAGCAGATGGTGCCGCCAGTGCATTTTTCTTGCGTAGGCCCGCAAAGCTGCGGCATCACGCATTGATAGTTGACGCATTGCAGATTCGAGGAGCATGCGTCTTTGGGATTTTCAGAGGTGAAGGGGCAGCATTGTTGATATGCGCCGCCGCAGGGCGAGCATTTGTTTGCAAGGGAGCATTTCAGCCCTGGGCCGCATTTGGGGCTATCTTCGCAGCAAGAAAGCCCGGATTTTCCGCAAAGGGAGCCTAAAAGCTCGCATGTGCCGGCCTCATTAACAAGGCCCGATGAATCGCAAAATCCTTCCTCGTCGGTGCAAAAGGGCGTGCACTCGCGGAAATTGCCAATGGAGCAAAGGTCCGAATCAACGCAAAGCTTCTTTCCGCCATATGCGCAGCATTCCGTATCGTCGGTGCAGAAATAGGCGTTCGAGCCGCATGCGGTGGGGTTGGCGCAAACCCCAATGGTATCCTCGCCGCTTTTTTGGCATTGGAAATAATCATTGCAAGATCCGCCTTCACTTAATGGTCGATCAGAGCAGCAAGCCTCGCCAAGGGATCCGCAGGTTTGAAGCTCAAAGGATGCATTCTTCGTATCGGCCATGCACCATTCCTTCCCAAGGGCAAGGTTTTCCTCATCGGAGCCAAGCGCCTCATCTTCCGGGTCGCGGAAATATTCATCGCCGGAAACAGCATAGGATCGGAAATTCAACTTTAGTAATTTGGAAGAAATGGAAGAATCTATCTTGATGAGGTACGCAACCTTGCTGCTCCCTTTGAAGGAATAGCGGGCATCCAGCCAGCTTAGGGGTTCAAGTCGGGAGCCCAGCTCTGAATCGTATGAGGGTATGCAGATGTCGGTCTTTTTCAGGTCCTTAGCGCCAATTGCCTTCTCGGGAATTTCCCCTTCCCAGGAATAGTTGACGATGTGCGCGACCTCCTCCCCGTTTTCGTCCTCGAGCCTTAGGAATGATCCGCCGTAATCGGTGGAATTGCTTATGTAGATATCGAGTAAGGCGACATAGTAGCTTCCGCTTGTTAGCGTTTGGGAGTCGTTGTAATTCAGGTCGGCTACCCTATCCAATGCGATTTTTGTGAAGGATGAGGAATCAGCCTTAACGAGCCTGAATTTTAGCTTCTTTACTGCTAAGGGGATTGCCTTGACGTTTTGGGAGGAGGATTCAAAAGTTGGAGCGCTCATGGTGACTTTAAGGTCCTTATCGGTGCGCACTTCCAGGCTGCAAACACCCTCGGAGGCACTGCAGCTTTCGTAGTAGGCGCCTGTCTTGTCGTTTTGAATTGTAACCTCAACTAAAAACTCATCAATCGAGGTATTGCTGTCCCATTCGAATGCGCTTACTTCGAGGACTCCGTGGGGTGCGGAAAGAACAATTGTTATCTCGTTAACGGTGTTCGTATCAACGGAAATAGTGCCGGTTTGGGGCGATTTGGAAGCAAGGATCGTAAACTGCCCTTTTGGGAAGTGCCGGATTGAAAGTTTTCCGGAAGAATCCGTCTTCATATCGAACGGCGCGGCCTGGTCGCCCAGATCGTCGAAGAAGGCAATTGTTGCACCCCTCACCTTGGCGCCGGCCTCGTCCAGCACGTTTATTGTGAAGTTGATGGAATTTTCATCATTGCCCTTGACGAGGGTAATGTTGTGGGATTCGGATCCAAGGAATGCACTCGTCTTGCCAGGCAAATAATCAATCTTCCATGCGGTTGCGTAATGCAGGCGTTCGGCTTTTAGCTGCATGCTAAGCTGGGTTCCGGTCACCTTCTTCAAGAGGGTGTAATTGCTTTCCGGCAGGTATTCCCACATCCGGATTTCCGAGGAAAGCGGCTTTCCAGTTTCATCAAGGATGGAAATGATGGAATTGTTGGAAGGGGTTACCAAAGCACTTTCCTTGAGTTTAACCATCCTGATTGGAAGGAGGGTGGAGGGGAGAAGAGTTTTCACCTTGATGGCATCTTCATAACCTTCAGCAGTTGCAACAACCTTGATTTTGGAGCCCACATTGAAATCCGATATCTTGTACGAGCCAAGCTTCGTGCGCGCCTCCTTCAATAGCTCTTGCGTATCCTGGTCGTAGATGGCAAGGTCCGCATCAACTGCGGATTCGTCGGAATCGTCCTTTACCTGGATTTCAAGCTGCGCATGGCTGCCATCGGGAGTGGGCTGCGGGGTCGCTTGCAACCTGGTCAGGACGATCCTTTTCAAGGCGCCCTTTTCAGCAACGACTGTTGAGGTCTTGGATTCGTAATTGAAAAGAGTTGCGATGACCGTTATTTCCGCCCCTTCTGGCACCGTGAGTTGCGCCTTCCCGGAAGGATCAGTTTGGGCAGAGCCAGTAATTTCTTCGCCGGCCTTGCCAGCGTAAGTGTAGGAGAGCTGCACGTTTTCAAGGGCGGTTCCCTGGAAGTCAACTGCCTGAATCGTAAAAATTACGCCCCCCTCAGAATCCAGGACGATCCTCATGGAGGGAAGAGCGCCAATGGTGATTTCCCGTTCGACCCCAATAAAGCCCTCCTTTGTGACTGCAACTAGGGCATCCTTGTTTTTCGGAAGGCCCGCAAACAGCACCAAGCCATCCTCGGAAAGCGCCTCCTTGCTTATTCCATTATAGGTAAGGATAACCTGCGCGCCATCGATCCCCTCCCCGTCCTCGTTTACGACGAGCAATTTCAGGGACGCGCTTTGCGTGCCAAAAAGGAGGAACGCGCCCCCTGAAATGATCAGGAGAATTATTAGCAGTGCTACGGGCATGGAAGGGATGCCCTTGCCCTCAAGCGGATTGATGAAATAATCGTAAATCGGTATGCCCGCATCCTTGAGATTGTCGCAAATGGAATAATATCCCGCTTCAAGATTTTGGTAGAACTCGCTAAGGGAATCCTCAAGCCCCATGGAAGCACCGGAAAGTTTTAGGGAGCAGGCCTTTTAAACGATATTAAAAGAGGAAAAGAGATCGAAAAAAAGATAAGGCCGATAGCTGGGTGCAATCCGCGGAAAGTAGTGTTGGGAGGAGGCGCCTCACCCAAATAGGGCGCCAAACAATTCCAAATTGCGAATTAAACGGAACCGTTTAATAACATTGTCCGGATAGTAGTATTGATTTTTCATGAAATCCGAAC
Source organism: Microcaldota archaeon (assembly GCA_043820675.1). Lineage (GTDB taxonomy): Archaea > Micrarchaeota > Micrarchaeia > Norongarragalinales > SBBD01 > JACRGC01. Next base: position 4,807 of record JBDRDM010000127.1, on the reverse strand, counting down.
TCATAACCGCAATGGAAAGCCTCGAGAATACCTCGCAAATAGAAATCCCTAAAGATCCCCTCGAGCAGGTGATTGGGCAGGATGAGGCTGTTCGGATATCCAAGCTTGCGGCAAGGCAGAAAAGGCACCTTTTGCTGGTTGGCCCCCCCGGAATTGGCAAATCGCTGATTGCGCAAAGCATCGCATGCCATATCCCAAAGCCAAAGGAGGAGATTTCGGTCCTGCACAACCCTGAAAATCCGGAACGACCGATAATCGAGACGAAGACGGCAATGGATTTGCAGAAGGAAAAATCCCTTGAAAAGGAGCTGCAGGGGAAAGTGGTGGAACCAAAGGAAGTCCCCTCTTTTGTTGCTGAAAAGCTCGGTTTCAGGTGCCGGAAGTGCAACCGGCTAAGCAGGGCAAGCGAGCCCAGCTGCCCGAATTGCGGCACCGAAAAATTCAGGCGCGAATATTCGCCTTTCGGGGATCTTCTGACGGATTATTTTGCGGCCCAGAAAGCTGATAGGGTGCACACCACAAGGATGGGCGAAGGCGGCCGCGAAGAAATTATAGTATATGAAAGGCTGGGGGAGCGCATAAAAGTCCTCGACCAGAAGATGCTGGAAAAAATAGACATGATCAAGCAGCAAAAGCCCCGCAAGATCCTCCTTCCAATGGGCCGGAAGAATTTCGTTATTGGCACGGGCGCTTCGGAAACCGAATTCCTCGGGGATGTGAGGCACGAGCCGTATGGCGGAAGGTCGCAGACCCCAACGGGCGGATTCATCGGATCGCACCCATATGAGAGGGTGATGGTAGGCGCGATCCACGAAGCGCACGAGGGCGTGCTTTTCATAGATGAACTTAGCACCCTAAGCTATCTCCAGCGATTCCTTTTCACGGCAATCCAGGATAGGAAATACCCGATTGTTGGCCGCAACCCCCAAAGCACCGGCGCTTCCGTTAGGGTGGATGATGTGCCGTGCGATTTCATCCTGATTGCGGCAAGCAACATCAACGACCTGCAATACATATTGCCCCCATTGAGATCAAGGATTATCGGCAACGGCTATGAGGTGCTTTTGGACACTCACATGCCCGATACGCCGGAAAACAGGGCAAAGATGCTGCAATTCATCGCACAGGAAATACGCAAGGACGGAAAGATCCCGCATGCCTCGATGCAAGCTGCAGTTGACGTTATCGAGGAGGGAAGGAGACGGGCAAACCTAAATGACAACGCTTCCAATGCCCTTACCATGCGCCTTAGGGATCTTAGCGGGGTAATCAGGCTAGCTGGCGATATTGCCATTCATGAAGGCGCGGAACTCATAGAGCCGGAATTTGTGAAGGAAGCAATAAAGCGCAACCGCAATATCGAAGAGCAATTGAAGGAAAAGTACGGCAGCGTCTGGCGGGCGAGCGCATCCGAGCTGCACAGGCCGGAAAAGCGTGATTCGAAAGAAATAAATTGAGCTGCGAAAAACAATCATTTAGGCGCGGCAGCCTGCGTTAGCTTCTTCTTATAATCCTCCAATTTCTTCCTAAGATCGGCATTGCCCATCGCAAAGAGCTTGACTGCAAGGATTGCGGCGTTTTCCGGCTCAAGCACGGTTGCCGGCACGATGCCAGAGGGCATCCTCAGCGAGGAAAGCAGGTCCATTCCGCCGTATTTCTCGGAATGGGGGGGGCTGTTGATGACCGGATTTAGGGAATTGCCATCTATTACCCCTCCAAGGGCATTGCTCCTTCCGGCAATGGCAATGTAAACAATGGGCCGGCCGGATCCGTCATAATAATGGATGAGATCAAGGAGGTATTTTGTTGCCTTGTGGGCGCTGCACACCTTTATTTGGGCTTCAACCCCGAAATCCTTGAGGCGGGATTCGATTTTTTTTGCATAATCCTCATCGGCCTTCGAACCGGTAATGATCGGGACAAGTTCATTCATGGGGATTCACCTTCCCTTGCCGATAACGAACCTATGGTAGAGGTTGCTAACAAGCGCGGCAAGAATATAGAAGCAGATGGCGATCAGAATTAATAACACGTACGCATATGCCGTTGGCGCGCGCAGGAAAGGGATGGAAAGAATCGGGGCGTACTTTGCAGAAAAGAGCTCGGCAACCGCCCTAGGGAAGGGGATTGGAATAACGAGGAACAATAGTGTCAGCAGCACCTTGCCAATAGTGGGTTTTAGGAAGGATTTCCAGTTCATGGGGATGCGCCTTGCTTGCAGTAATTAGGAAGGATCCGCCTGCTTATAAGCGTTTTTCCAACCAGAGGTGGGCTGATTTTCATGTCGCGCATATAAGAAAAAACGATTATTTCCGCATTCAAAGCAAGGTTTGACCGAAATGTCGGGATTGTTTACCGCATTCAAAGAGGGGTTTGCCCGCAAGGTCATGTTTGCTCGTAATAATACGAATAAGCCTCGTTGTTCAATAATTTATATGCGAGGAAGAAAAGGCACGAAACCAGGTAGGCGGCGACCGTGAAGCCTACGGAAAACAGCGCCTTGTTGCGCTCGCACACGAAAAGCGATTCGTACGGAGAGGATATGCAGGAGACTTCGCCAAATCCGCATTTCCTTATGTCCGAATAATAGCAGGGCTCCTTGAATTCGGGGTATGCGAGCTGGAAAACAATTATCATGATGCCTACGAATGCAACAATCTTTCCCCAGTTCGGCTCGAGGAACTTTCCTATGGGAAGCATTATTTTTTGCACCTGGAATAATGGGGGAGGGCGCAGTAATAAACTTATTCTTGGATGGGCTATTAAAAAAAGGCAGTGAATTCGTATCGGGCATTGGATAATTACTAAAAGAGGCAGAGTCTTTGCACTTCTTTGAATTTCCAATAATCCCCGCACGGGCATTTCGTTAAATGAATTTGCCCGATATTTCCGAAGCGATCCTAAAGCCCTCCAGCACCGCCTCCAGGCCCACCTTGCCTTCCCTATACAGCTGCTTATCGAGCATTTTTTCCTTGCTGCCACCGGGCCAGATGCGCCAGGAGTTGTTGGTGATGTCATCGCCAACAAGGAGCTTTCCGTTTCCGTCCCTGCCAAATTCTATCTTCAGGTCAACCAGGGAAATTTCCTGTTTTGAGAAGGCGGCCTCGAGAACCTGAAAAACCCTCTGCGTTATTTCCCGGATCTCATCAAGTTCCTTTTGGCTTGCGACTTTGAGGGCAATAGCATGGTCGTCGTTTATGAACGGGTCGTGGAGGGCATCGTCCTTGAGGAAAAGCTCGAAAAGGAGCGGATCGAAAATCGTGCCTTCCTTGAAGGGCAGGCGCTTTAACAGGGATCCGGTTGCGATGCGCCGAATTACGCACTCCAGGGGGATCATTTTCATTTTCTTAACAATTAGGTAGTTTTCTTCTGGGGCGGAAACATAATGAGATGCAATCCCGTTATTTTTCAGCAATTCGAAGCAGTTTTTTGTTGTCTGCCAGTCGTATTTTCCCTTCCCGGCAAGCACGTCGTGTTTTGCGCCATCACCGGCGGTTATGTCATCCTTGAAGAACAATATTGCATTGCCAGCATCAACAGGGTCCTGATGGACTATTTTCGTCTTGCCCTCAATTATCTTCGAACCAAGTTCCATACGCCAAAATCACCTCAGGAAAATTATCTCTGAACGCTCCGGCCCAACCGAAACGGAAACGAAGGGTATGCCAAGCTCCCTTTCCACGTATCGAACGAATGAGATGGCATTTTTAGGAAGGGCCCTAAGTTTTTGCCTGCGGCCCTTTTTCGCAACGGCCCTCCAATTGGCAGCCTCAAAGCCCTTGAATTTCTTGTAAACGGGCGTGCAATTTTCAAGGGAGAGCGAATCAGCTGGCGAAGTTAGATAGGTTTTTTTCTTCAGATCATAATGGGTCGCAACTTTCAATTCCTTGAGGCCCGCAAGCACATCGAGCTTGGTCAAATGAAGGCCGGAAAAGCCATTTAGCATGATGGAGGAGCGGAGCATGGGCAAATCAAGCCAGCCAATCCTGCGCGGCCGGCCAGTTGTTGTGCCAAATTCCCTGCCCGCAAGGCGGATTTTTTCAGCGAAATCGGATTCGAGTTCTGTTGGGAAAATGCCGTTTCCAACACGGGTAGTGTACGCCTTTACAACCCCTTCGGATTTTGTGATGAACGAGGCAGGTATGCCGCAGCTCACGGCTGCCGCAGCGGAAATGCAATTGGAGGATGTGACGAAGGGATAGGTGCCGAAATTGTTGTCAAGGAAAGTCCCTTGCGCCCCCTCGAAAAGGACGCTCTTCCTTGCGGCCCAAAGGGCATGCAGCTCCATGGAGACATCCGCGGCAAATCCCTTGAGAACGCGCGAATAAGCAAGATATTCGGAGAGGATTGATGCGAAACTAAAATCCGGCGGCAGGCGAACGCCCATTCCAGACAGGAGCTTGACTTTCAATTCGTATTGCGTTTTGATCTTATCCGTTAGCTGAGCAGTTGAAAGAAGATCCTCGAAGCGAAGGCCGGTCCTGGAGGCCTTGTCCTCATAGCATGGGCCTATTCCCCTAAGGGTGGTTCCGATCTTAGCGGAATTTCCGCTAGATTCCTGCAGGATGTGCCAGGGCATTATCAGGTGGGCACGGTAATCGATGCGCAGGTTCTTGGGGGAAATGGAAATGCCGTTTTTCCTCAAGGTCTCCATTTCAGATAGGAGCACCTTGGGATTGATGACAACGCCCGATGCGATGAAATTGGTTTTGCCCCTGCGGAAAACCGCCGAGGGAAGAAGGTGCTGCTTGAATTCGCGCTTTCCTATCTTGACAGTATGCCCGGCATTGTTCCCCCCATTGAAACG
>JBDRDM010000126.1:0-15142 GCA_043820675.1 Microcaldota archaeon | reverse complement strand
GCGCTCCAAGTTCTTTATCGGCTCGGAGATCAAATAGAACGAGAGCCAAAGAAGGAAAAGCCCCAGGAAGTATGCGCAGCTCCAGAAGAGCTGAACGTCCAGATTCATGAAAACAACACTCTTTCCCGGTATTTATATCCTTCTCCTTTTTAAGGCTCAACCGCTGGCCGCCAGAACCTTGGCCGAGCAGGGGGGCTTGAAGCACTGCGCCTCGGATAAATTCAGACGTGATTTGTACCAAACAGCTACGTCTCGGGTACTGATTTGTACTAGCCTATTTCTTCCGCTTCCCGAAGAATTCGCTTTCCACTTTCGCAAAGCCGTAGATTTTCGAAAATCTCATTATTTCGTAGGTGATCTTGATGAAGCAAAGGGCGATCACCGTTGTGTAAAGCGATCGGTAGTTGGCAACGAAATTCGGGCCGACCTGATCGAAAATGTCGATGCTTTCAATGTAAGTGAGGCCGTTGAATATTAGCTGGAAGAGGAAAAAGAGCGTTGCAGTGTAGTAGAACCATTCGACGATCCTTCTAAATTCGCCCTTCTCGAAGCGCTGCTTTGCCCTGAACACGAAATACGCCGCGAAGAAAGTGACGATTATGGTGATTGCGTTGAAGAATATGACGCTTTCGTTTGCCATCTGGAATTCTCCTGTTTTTGTCAGTTATATTGTTCCAAAAATGGTGCGTTTTCCCTATTATTGCCCGCCCATTTTGCAATCATTTTATGCTAATCTGTATTTCTCCCCTTCCTCATTTTCATTTTTTGCCAATCGTAATCACTTTATCGCAAGAACTGTCTAACCCCTCTGGGGCAACTACGTTTCCCCACTCGGGTTGCCTCTCCCCTTCCTCATTTTCATTTTTTGCCAATCGTAATCACTTTATCGCAGAACTGGCTCAAATCATCTATCAGCTTCTGGTCCGTTTCCTTTTCGAGTGAAACGATCACCATGCCGACCTTCCAAAGCCTCATCTTGCTGACAAGGAAATGGGTGAACTGCGCAACCGTTCCCGCCGAATTGTAGATGAGCATTGTGCTAAGTGAATCCATGAATATAAACCGATTCCTTTGCTCCATTCGCTCGATCAATTGGGTGAGGGCAATCGAGAGTTCCGTTAGGTTCTTTGGCGATGGCAGGAATATGCAATTTTCCGTGCGCTCCCCGCGCTTTCCTGTAGTATTCGTGATGAGATCAAGAAAATACAGCCTCCCCACATCAAGCCTTTCCTTTTTCAGGATTGTAATAAGGCTTTCATATGGCCGATTGAACGTCACATATATCCCAGCAGCTCCGGCGGGCTCCATGAGGTATTTGAGGGCGGCAAGGTTTGCGCCCATATATTGTCCCGAATCGACAACCAGCATGACGATGTAGTGCTGCGGGAGCGATTGCAATTCCTTCTTCAAAAGAGGCCTTAGGTCCGCCATTATTGAATTACGGGAAGCGGTTTAAATAGATGACGAGAAAGCCATGGTCTTATGGATTTTCGGGCCTTTGAATTAACTTTTTTATGCTTTCCGCTATTTGCGGGGATTGGCAAAGCATTCGATTCATTACCTTTTTATACTCGCTAAGAGTAGCAGCTATGTGAGGCTATGCACAAGGAGCAACCAAGGCTAAAGGAACCCTTTTCCCCTGCTGTTCTCGACGAACCCCTCGTGCGCACAAAGATTACCGAGATCTGCGAATTCCTTGAGGGAAAGCAGGGCATGGAGGCGGATTTCGGGCAGCTTGCCAGGGTTGTAAACCTCCCCACAAATGAAATCGAGCGGATTAGCAAAATACTGCAAGAGCAGGGCCTAATGGATCTGAACTACCCGGTAAATATCCTAAGCAAGCCCTCGGTGAGATTACTTCAAAAGCTCCCCCAGCCCCGAACGGAGGCAATTTCCGGGGAAAAACTGCTTGACAATTACCAAATACGTTCCAACAACGTGCCCGCAATAGTGGAGATATGGCAACTTCCGGATGCCAGTAGGCCGTTATATGTGTTGAATTATCCCCGAATCTGCGCCTACACCGAAAAATTCGTCAATTACTTGCGTGATTCGCTTGCGAAATCCCTTCCCGTTGAAACCGACGAAATCGTCGACCATGTCAAATTCAAGGCCCTCAAGGAACGGTTCTACGAAGGAGCGCTCGATGGGTTGGACCGGGAGCTTCCGGGGATGGAGGATAAAAGGAAGGCCCTTCTTGCAGGGCTGCTTTTGCATAGGATGTATGGCCTTGGGGTAATGGAGCTATTGATGGCGGATGACCATCTGGAGGAAATCGGGGTAAACGGCGCAACCGAACCAATCGGCGTTTACCACCGGAAATACGGCTGGCTTAGGACCAACCTAAAACTCGAAAATGAGGAGGAAATCTATAATTACGCCGCCCAAATCGGCAGGAAATCCGGGCGGGAAATATCCCTTTTGAACCCCATATTGGATGCGGCCTTGGTCACCGGAGACCGTGTTTCCGCAACCCTTTTCCCAATCTCCTCTAACGGCAACACAATAACTATTAGGAGGTTTGCGCGCAATCCCTGGACCATTACGGGGCTGATAAATGAAGGAACCCGCACGATGTCCGCAGAGATGGCTGCGTTCCTTTGGCTTGCGATCCAGTATGAGATGAATATCATTGTCGCGGGAGGTACCGCATCCGGAAAGACCTCCACCTTAAACACCCTGACGGCATTGATTCCTCCGGCCCATCGCATCGTTTCCATCGAGGACACCCGCGAGCTCTCGCTTCCATCGTATTTGCATTGGAACTGGGTGCCCCTTCTCACGCGCGCCGAAAATCCCGAAGGGAAGGGCCGTGTTTCGATGCTGGACCTCATGGTAGAGAGCCTTCGCATGAGGCCTGATCGGATAATCGTTGGGGAAGTTCGCCGCAAGCGCGAGGCCGAAGTCATGTTCGAGGCAATGCACACCGGCCATGCGGTATATGCGACCCTCCATGCGGATTCGGCCTCCCAGGTCATACGGCGCCTTACGGAACCTCCCATTTCCATTCCCGGCCTTGAACTCGAATCCCTTGATCTTATTGTCGTTCAATACCGCGACCGAAGGAAGGGCATACGCAGAACGTATGAAATTTCGGAGCTTACGCAGGTGGCATCAGAGAGTGCGGGCGTGAGCCTCAACACCCTTTTCAAGTGGAGGCCGCGCACGGACACTTTCGATAAGGCGAATGAAAGCTCCCGTGTTTTTGCGGAGCTGAATTTGCACACGGGCCTAACCGTCCCCGAAATACAGGAGGATCTTTTGCAAAAGCGCAAAATCCTCGAATGGATGGCCCTTCAGGGAATCAGTTCCTCCGACGAGGTGGGTGACCTCATGAACTTCTATTACAAGGATCCGCAGCAGGTAGCAGAGGCGGCTTCCAAGAACAGGCAGCTGAATGATCTGGTATGATTTGCATGAAGTTGCTTATGGCCGTGAGGGCAGGGCATGCGCGTCCTAAATAATGCGCCTTGAATTTTGGATATCCGCCGGTGGAAATTTATGGGCCTTTTCGTTTTCAAATATGGGGGCGTCCTCAACGGCCATCTGCGCCGATTCGTTGGCATAGGAAACCAGATTGGCAGGTTCGTGCCGGGGCTCAAATACGATTTAAGGGAAGCTGGCTATGCGGTGGAGGCCGGGGAATACGTTGCAGCAGCCCTTGCGAATTCCTTCTATTACGGTTTGATCCTGTTTTGCGTGCTTTTCATATCGCTCCTCTTCCAGGGTTCATTGAATATTGCTTTTTTAAGTGATCAAAGCCCCGCGAACATTTTTCTTTTCTTGATTTCTCTTAAGGCCGCCTGGCTTGCGGGCTTTGTTGTTTTCATCGTTTTCATGCTGTTCTTCCTTGTTTACCCCAAAGTGGAGGCCAGGAAAATTGGGGAAAACGTGGATCGGGATTTGATTTACGCACTCAAGGACATGGAACTCCAAATCGCTTCGGGGGTATCCCTTTACGATGCGATGGCAAATGTTGCTAGGGCTGATTACGGCCGGGTTTCCAAGGAATTCGACCTTGTGGTGCGGGAGATCGCTTCAGGCGGCGCCGAGGATAAGGCCCTTGAGCGCATGGCCGGCAGGACGGAATCGGAGTTCATGCGCAAGACCATATGGCAGATGCTCACATCGCTCCGGGCGGGAAGCAGCCTCGAGGGCGCGCTTCGCTCCACAATCGAAACCCTGAACAACTACCAAAGGCAGCAGATAAAATCCTTTGCGGGCGAACTCAACATCCTAACGCTCATGTTCATGCTCTTTGCGGTTGCCATTCCGGGCCTTGGCTCCACCCTCCTAATCGTGCTCTCCTCCTTTGGGGGAATTGAGGTAAGCGAGCTATTTTACGTATCGATGATTTCAGGATGCTTCTTCATCGAGATGGTGATAATTGGCTTCATCAAGAACAGGAGGCCTTTGGTGCATGCATGATGGCAAAATACGACCCAACCGATATCGATCGGCTAAAAGAGGAGATGCGCCGCGTTGAATCGGAGATTTCCATGCTTGAAAAAAAGGCCGAGGTGCCTGCAAGCAAGAAAAAAACGGCAAGGCCCGCGCGTTACGGGAAGCGTAGCGGGGCTCATAATGCCGCATTAACCGCCACCCCCGGCAACCGCAGGAAAGGCAAGGGTGGCAAGAGGCAGGTGGGTACTAATTCAAAGCTGGAGAAAATTCGTTTGGGCCTGCATGCGCTGAAAAAGGCGCACAAAAGAGCCGTCGCGGGAAAATTGAATGCGGCCCTCCAAGAGGAAACGGAAAAGGTTTTGCCCCAATCCCCAATCCATGAGCCCATGCCGGAGGCCCGCCCCGCCCTTTTTTTGCGAAGGAAGCGGCATTGGCGCGAGATTTTATATCTTATGCTGGGTAGGCTCGCATCCAAATCGCAGAGGCGGAAAATTGCCAGAACGCTCTCTTATTCCGGCCTTAGGGATGATCCGGATGCCTGGACTGGCAAAATCATAATGCTTTCACTCCTTTCGGGGCTCCTAGCTTTCATGGCAGCATGGGTGGCATTTCGGGAGGTTTACGTTTTCACGCTGATCGTTTATGCCCTCTTGGGGATGATTGTCATCTTCTTTGGGGCATATGTGCATGTAAATTCCCTAATCGAGGATAGGCGCAGGAGGCTTGAGGCCGTATTGCCCGATGCGATGCAGGTGATTGCGGCAAACATCCGCGCGGGAATGACCCCTGTTGTTGCGCTGCGCGCATCCGCAAGACCCGAATTTGGGCCTATTGCTGATGATATCAAGATAGCTACAACGAAATCGTTAGGGACGGATTCGTTCACGGACGCACTCCAGGAGATGGCTCTTCGCACCAATTCCGAGCTCTTCCAGCGGGTGGTCGCACTTTTCAATGCAAGCCTTAGGTCCGGGGGGCATTTGGCGCAGCTTTTGGAGAATACGGCCGCGGATATTCGGCAATCCCAGGAACTTCGCCGCGACCTTGCGACGAATACGCGCCTTTATGCGATGTTCATCCTATTCACGGTAATTGTCGGAACGCCCCTTTTGCTGGCAGTTTCCATCCAATTCAGCGGGATGGTTGCGGGTTTGCAGGAGCGGACCAGTTATGAGGGGGTGGCCTCGGAGATTTCCTCCATCCCACTGATAAGTTCGCCCCTTTCCGCAGACTTCCTGCTAAATTCTGCCGTTGTTGTTATTCTGATTACCGGCATCCTTGCCTCCGCCCTCCTGGGCGTCATCAACAACGGCTCCTATAGCTCGGGGCTCAAGTATTCCCCCTTTGTTGTCGGGGCAGCGCTTGTGCTGTTCGTGCTGATTAAGGATTACGGCCTACGCGCCATCCTTCCCGTTGCTTGAAATAGCATTTCTACTTGCTTAAAAGAGTTGCTTGGCATTTGTATATTGTTGGTGGTTATGGTAATCAGAAGGGAATTGTTGGAAAAAACATTGGGATTGAAAAGGAAAGACATTGCTCGGCCCATGACTGCCGAAGAGCAAAGGCAAATGACGGATTCAAGGGTTGTCGGCTCCTTTCATATTGAAAACGTTAAGGGTAATATTGGATCCCCTTATCGGTTCGGAAGGATTGCGCTAACGCCCTCTAAAATGACCGAAATTGCAACAAGAGTCCATACCGCTCGTACTGGTGGGCAAATTGCCGACAGGCCCGAATCATTAGGGGGGCTGATAGTTCATGATCTAATGTTCCATGAATTAAACATTCCCAATGCTGAGCGGGTGAAATTGAGGGCAATTTTCAAACCCAGAAGGAAAAATGAACCCAAAGATGGAGTTTACCTATCAGTATTGCGCTATCTTGAAGCGTACCCTCCTGCGCATGCCGAAGAACGGGCGAATGAATTGAGGCGTGCAGCATTTACCCTCGGAAGTGCCTTTCAGGGTTATAATCAGATGCATCGGAGTACTGTCCCGCCAACCCGGTTGATGTTTACTTTGCCCCTGACGCACATGTATTTACAGGCTGAGCGATTGCATCTGATATTGACTAAGATCAGAACAGCCCGATCTGTTTTAGCTGATACTCCCGTGCCCTTCAAAGCCCGCCTTGAAAAGGTACTTAAAGCGAGCTACGGGGATCGCTGGTAGAAAGCTTTAAATACTGCCCAAAAGTAATGGATAAAAATTTAGAAAGGTGGTATGATGAAATTTAGAGCGCAAGCTGCGGTTGAATACCTGATGATTCTGGCGGTAGTCATAATTATCGCCCTAGTCGTTGTGGGCGTGCTGGGCGGATTTCCGACCCTTGCTTCTGGCATTTCTGAAAAGGAAAGTGCCGCCTATTGGACAACTACTGATGTGGGCATCGTGCGGCAGGTCTGGACGGCCGCCGGCATGTCGATGGTCCTTCGGAACAACAAGAATTTTGCAATAACCGTCACCGGCGTCAACATTGCCGGCTCAACGAACGGCGTGGTTCTTGACCAAACCCTCCAGCCCGGAGAGACAACCGGACTTATAAGCATCGATACGACTGCATGCTCTGGAACAACGTACACGAAGATGATTTCCATCGACTACGACGATGCGACTTACACCACTTCGTATGCATTCTCAGGCGCGAAATCGCTCGTTGGGACCTGCCAGTAAGGTTCCCTCTTTTTCTTATTTTTTTTTCCTTAGTTTCAACTATAGTGCCATTCTATTTATTCCCAGTTAAAATTTCCAGGTCCATTTTTTCCCGAGCCCCATATTGCACCCTTGGTTTTAATTGCCGCCTGCCCAAAGTCCCCCTATGCAGTTTTATTCCTTTGCGGCATAATTCTTGACGGCTGATAAAATATGCGCGAGGATAGACTGGCAAGGATTCAGGAAAGACTTGATTCCCTTGAGCGCGGGGCCCGCGAGATTCGGTCCACCATAATGATGACCTTTTTCCTCGTAGCAGTGCTTTTCGCCCTCGCGGTTGGCGCGATATTGAAGCTCTTTTTCGGCTAATGGTGATTGTTCATGAAAACACCTGTGATTGCGCTTAATTACAAAGTGTATGCCGAATCAGCCGGAGAAAAGGGGATGCGCTTATCGGATTTGGCCTACAAACTTGCGAGCAAGCACAAAAAGAGTGTTATTGTAGCGCCCCAATTTAGCGACCTTTCCCTAATATCCTCAAAATACCCCAAATCAGACCATTTTTCCGTATTCTCCCAGCATTTCGACAGCAACCCACAGGGCGCATTCACCGGGTCAAATCCAGCCGAATCCCTGCTGGCATCTGGCTGCAATGGTTCGCTTCTCAACCATTCCGAAAAGAAGATCAATATCGCGGAGCTCATGAACCTCATCCCCCATGCAAAAAAGATCGGGCTGGACCTTATAGTCTGTGCTGACGATGTCCATGAGGCGGTGGCGATTGCGAAATTGCATCCTCCCTGCATTGCAGTAGAGCCTCCGGAATTGATCGGGAGCGGCATTTCGGTTTCAACGGCAAAACCGGAAATTGTTAGCGATTCAGTTAGGGAAATAATGAAAATCGACAAAAGCATCAAGGTCCTTGTTGGCGCTGGCGTTTCCAATGCTGCGGACGTCAAAAAATCCATCGAATTAGGCGCGGAGGGTGTGCTACTTGCAAGCGCTTTCGTAAAAAGCAAGGATCCGGAAAAGCTGTTGGATGGGATGCTTGGAGCGCTTTAGGATTTAGTTGTGAAGCGGATTCGAAATCCAAACTATCCGATATGCCTGAAACCCGATCCTTCAATTCCGACTAATTTTGATTTCTCGTCGATGCCTATTTTCACATCCGGAAGGAATTTTTTTATCGTGTAGGCGTTTGTTAGCAGATGATTGGAAACCCTGCTGGCGGAAAATTCAGTTTTTCCCTCAGCAAGTGCCGCATAGAGTAATAGTTGGTCGGCCAAATGCTCATCCAAAGCCATGCCGCCCTTTTCAAACTCAACAAGTTTTTCCGCCGCCTCCCTCCCGACGGTTTCCGCCTTCTTCCCTATTTCCCCGAGGGAAAAGAAGCCTGCAGCGGAATTTTCATGGACGGCTTTGAGGAAAAGCATTGTACCTTTCCCAGGTGAAGGGGTGTTATTTATTGAAATGGATTTATTGACGGCAAAATCAACAAGCTCCTTCAAAGCACTAGTTTTCTGCCTTTTTGCAATATCTTCCGGAAGGTTGGATACTAGGGATGTGCCGGTTATAGCTGTTAGTGGGCCCGGTTTTTGTAATTCAATCCCTTTTAGGACGCTTATTTTGTTTATTTTCGCCTCAATTTCCCCCCCTCCGATCGGGTAGTAGCCATATTTGTTGATCTTCATTTCGCAAACAAATCCCATCCTCTTGATTCTCGGTAGGAATATCTCGTTCAAATACTCGAAACATGGGCTCCAGTTAACGTGCGTTCCTCCTCGCAAGATCAATTGGGAGCTGGCGCTTGCAAATGCCAATGGGAGCGCAACCGTTTGAAAGATAAGGCCCACCGAACCCGCACTTTCCTTCACATCCCGTACATCGAAAACGTATTTTCCGCCATTGATTTTTGATGGGGAAAAAACAAGCCGGGTTGAGTGCAGTTCAGCTCCATCCACTTTGGCGGTACATATTTTCTGCATCGCCCTAACTGCAGTCAAGTGCTGCGGCTGCAGGCCGGGATTATTCCTTTTTGAACGGATGTTGGTTATTTCGAATTCCGTTCCAAGAAGTGCGGAAAGGGCAAGGCTCGTCCGGAGAATCTGCCCCCCACCCTCGAGGTAATTGCCATCGATACTTAGCATTAGTTAACCCCCTATTTTTTCCTTCTTGTTTTCGATTCCAATGCGCGCCGAAGAAGTTCCCGGTTAGGAATCGACTGTGGAAGTTCTTCTCTTTCGTTCTGCGGCAGGCCATTGGATGTCATCCAGCTGGGTTTACCGCGCCTTCCGATTTCCCTCGGTTTCCGATTCCCTTGGTGTTCCCCTGCCCATAATTGTTTATCCCTCAAGCCAGCTATTCAATTCCGTCGCCTTCTTGTTAAGCTCTTGCAAAACAAGTGTTTTTCCATTCGCCGATTTTGCGATAATGCTCTTCAGCTGTTCGGATATTCCCTTCCGTACAGCATCTCCTTCCCCCTTCACCATCTTGTGCGCGTACTCCTTCCCCGAGCCATGTAGGTAAACCACCGCTTTTAGCATGTCGCTTTCGTTGCCCCCAAATAGCAAAGGCAATTTCTCCTTCAGGTCATGGGATTTTGTTGCCTCCAGCATTTTCAAAAGCTCCTCGCTTCCCTTCCTTTCCCCAAGGTACTGCGCGCCCTGCGACTTCATGATCGCTTGCGCAATATCGCCGCTGCTCTCCTCGAGCAATTTCCTGGCGTGTTCCCTGCTGATTTTCGCCTGTTCGGCAACCATCCCTATGTCCTGTTCGGCAAGCTTTTCCGGCTCCTGATCCTGTTCCGGCGCGATTTCGATCTGATCTTCCTTATCGATTTTGGATTCGAGCTCCCTTACCGTCCCCGAGATCTGGAAATTCTTCTCCCCCTGCATGTCCATCTCTAGCACTTTAGGGGAATCAATCACTATCTTCCCGCCCGTTAGGGTTTCAATCACCACCCGGTGCGCCTTGATCTCGGTGCTCTTGATGCCCATCTGCCTCATAAGGCCCGCCATCTGCCTTGGGTCTATTTTCGGAAACATTTTCTTATGCACCTCCTTAACGCTATCGGGGCTTTTTTGGCTCTTGAGGCAAGGCAAGCCCGCCAAATGGCAGCCGCAAGCCCCTACGCTTTTGATATACTTCGTTAGGTAGTTTTAATAAAGGCGTTTTATTAATATTTCCGAGCGTTTAAGAGTGGAGTTCCATGGCCCCCCCGCAACCACAGGCAAAGGTTTTCGATTCCATCCGGCAGGATATCCATACCCTCGATTCCAAGATCTCGCTGGTGGCGCAAAAGCTGCGCACGATAGAGCAGAACGAAGAGATCATCGGAAGAACGATCGTTGCCCACAATGAAAAACTTAGGGAGCTTGATGAGAAGGGCTCTTCCAATTCCGGGATTTCCTCCGAGGCCGCGGGAGGGGCCGCCAATTCGGCTGATATTTCCAAGCTGAAAAAGGAAATCGAGGACCTGCGCAAGGAAGTCGGTGAGCTCCGGTACGTTCTCAACTCCATTAACCCGCTTGATTTTGCGACCCTCGACCAAGTGAAGGAACTCCTAAGCGAGAAGAAGGGCTGATTTGGTGCAATTATGCTGCTTGCGGCCCTGGTCCTGATCTCAAGTTTCATACTGGGCCTAGGGGTTTCCCGGAAATTTTTCCAGAAGGACACCTTTTCCGCTGCGCTGCTACTCGGCATACTTGGATTCACCTGGATGCTGTTCCTCTTGAGCATGATTATTGGCTTTGGTGAAATTTCGATTCTGCTAACGGTCGTAATATCCGGTGCAGTCTCATTTTTCATCCTAGGGAAAAAACCGGATGGAAGGAAGCTTGTTACGTCCCTTTTCTCACCGGATTCGCTTGCGGTTTTTATCATCGCCCTTCTTCTGGTCGGATACGCCTCACTAGTGGCAATCAACTTCTCAGAAGGCATGTCAGTTGCCACGCAGGACTTCGGCCTTCATCTGGGGATAATCAGCACGATTGCGAATGGGAATTTCCCTCCCGTTTACCCCAACTTTTCGAGCCAGCCCCTAACTTATTATTACTTCATCCACCTTTTCACAGCAAGCCTGGTGAAGGGCGGATTGGGCCATATTCTGGCGTTCCAACTTATCCTCTCCCTTCTCGTTGCTGCCTTTGCTTCTGCTTTTTACGTTTTGGCCCGCGACATTCTTGGGAGCAAGGCTTTTGCAGTTGCCGCAATCCTGCTGATGTTCATTGTTTCGCCCTGCACCGGCTGCCAGCATGCAGGAGCGCCATGGTTCTCGCCATTTAACCCCCCCGATCTCGCCAAGATGGCGGTTAGTGGACCCAAGGGATTTCCGTATGCGCCAACCCTACTTTCCTTCCCCTTCTCCCAATTTCCTCTGGCAATTGCCTACCTGTTCCTAGCCTTCATTCTACAGGCTTTCGTAAGGAAGGATTCCTCCAAGCATGCGCTTTATTTGGGATTGCTAATAGGCCTCTTCCCAATGTTCCATGCTTTCTTCTACTTATTTTTGCTAGGAATTTATTTCCTGTTCTTGATTATCAAAAGGGAAAAAAGCTATTTGGCGGGCTTCGCCCTTGCGCTGGGCCTTGGCGGCCTCCAATTCCTAACACTCCTATCGGATAAGGCCCAAACTACAATTGCGGGTTCCTTCCTTAGGCCCGAACTCTACGCGTATTCCCGATCTCTTACGGACCTTGGTCTGTTCTGGCTATTGAATTTGGGCGGCCATTTGGCCCTCGCGGTTGTGGGACTCTTTTTCTTAAGCCGGGAAAAAAACAAATCCTACTTTATCTTCCTCCTTGGAGCCGCGATAATTTTCCTCATTGGCAATTTCATCATCCTGACGCCCTATATTTGGGACAGCAATAAGCTGTTTTTACCTTTTCTGATGCTGGTTTCGATCCTCTCGGCCGCCGGGCTCGCCTTTCTTTGGAGGAAAAACATTTTTACGAAGGCCCTCTTCCTCTTAATTTTCCTCCTTGCGGTTGCTTCATCATACTACCAGTTTTTCATCTACTTCACCCCGGTGTTTGAGCAGACCCCTGTAAAGCTCTCGACCCCGGAAATTTATTCCGCGTGCGAATGGATCTCCCAAAACACCCCCAAAACCTCGGTTTTCCTCGCGGATGATTCCCTTGAGGGCAGCTCCTGCATTTACGCGGCAGGGGGAAGGAAAGCGCTCGTATCGGTTCCCCTTTGGATAAGAACCCATGGCTTTGATGATGCAGCGCAGGCCATGCTGCAAACAAAAATCCTTTCCGGCGATCTTTCATTGGCAGGGCAACATGGCGTGACCCACGTCTTTGCGGATTCCGACCTTGAAAAGCGCATCTCTCCAGAATTGCGTGGCCGCCTTTTAGCCCTTTACTCCAAGGATGGTGTCTCAATTTATTCAATTAATTATTCGTGAGCAGTGCGTTCCTCCTTTGCATATGCCCCCTAAATATTCCCATTCCGGTGCCTCCAAAAGAACCTATTTAAACCTATCCGGCGATAAAGGTGATGCTGATTTTCTATTGCAAATGCAATTAGAACAATCGATGAAAAAGGTGAGATTGTCATGGCCAAGGAATATGTTAAGTTCGAGACTCCGGCAGATATCCAGAAGAAAGTGCTGGATCTCCTGAATGATGTCAAGGTAGCTGGCGGCATCATCCGCAAGGGCACCAACGAATCAACAAAGGCGGTCGAGCGGGGCGAGGCGAAGCTCGTCATAATTGCAGAGGATGTGGACCCTGCTGAAATCGTGATGCACCTCCCGCAAATCTGCTCGGAAAAGAAGGTTCCTTACGTTTACGTGAAGGAAAAGGCCGCGCTTGGGAAGGCAGCTGGCCTAAATGTTGGCTCAGCTGCAATGGCCATCCAAAAAGCTGGCAATTCCTCAGCGGAAGCTGTGCTTAAAGACATTGTCTCCAAGATGGCGGGCAAGCTGAACATCAAGAGCGAGGAAAAGAAGCCCGAGGCAAAGGAGGAACAGAAGGAGAAGGCCGCATCCGCGCCCAAGAAGAAGAAAACGCCCAAGAAGGAAGAGGCGAAGGCGGATGTGAAGCCCGAGGAAAAAGCGCCGGATGCCCCAAAGGCAGTTAAGATGGAAGAAAAGCCCAAGGAGGCAGCGGCACCAAAGGAAGCCAAAACCGAAGAGAAGAAGGAATAAGGCCCTTTCTTTTTCGGGGTGCCCTTTGATAAACAGTTGTGATAATGCATGGGAGCAGTAAAAAAGAGATTCAAGGAAGTAGCATTGCAGACCAAGGATGAGAAGGAGTTCCGGCCATCCGAGGGCCACCTCGCCGAGATCGTCGAGGTTGTGGGGAAGACGGGCGTTTTTGGTGAAATCCTGCAAGTGCTATGTAAAGTGCTTGACGGCCGTGACAAGGGTCGGGTAATCCGCAGGAACGTTAAGGGCTCGGTCAAGGTGGGCGATTACCTGATGCTGCTCGAAACCGAGCGCGAGGCAAAGCCCCTGAAAAACAAGCGCCCCAAAAAGGACCTAAGGCGTTCATTCTGATGTGAATACTATGGCAATCTGCTCATTTTGCGGAAATGAAATAGGCGTAGGCACGGGCTTTACAATCTTCAAAAGAAACGGCTCGGCGACCCATTTCTGCTCACGCAAGTGTCAAAAGAACCAAATGAAGCTCGGGCGCAATCCCGCCCACCTGAAATGGACCCAGAAGTTCGCGAGCACCGCCAAGAAGAAAAAGAAGTAGCTTCCCGTCTTAGGGTGGCTCCCAATTCCCTACTTTGTTCAGGCTGTCATTCTAATATGTTCCACCAGCTCGGACATTATCTTTCTGTCCATAGTAGTTGATGGTCTCAGGGTCAATAGCCTAGACCCCCTATCTGAATGAATTTTTACATTCAATCCTTTTTGTTTTAGGGAATTGACAAGTGAATTTCTCCATACCCTCAGATTTTCCGCTGAAGAGAAGGTCCTTCCGTGGGAAAAAAGCACCTCATCTTCTGAATGCGATAAATGATTGCGTACTCCGTGCCTAACAAGTTCCGCGTTTAAATCCTCAATCAGTGTTTCCTTATTCATTGGGTTTCCCCTTTTTCCTTAGGAACTTACGCATTCTCCAAATTAACCTTTTCCCCCTTCCTGTTGGCGCTTCCTTAACCCGGGCTGCGCCTTTGGGCATGATCAGTTCGCTTATCGCATGGAATACCTGATTGGAATATTCGGTATCGGATACGATGCCGGGTGTTATGAATGCCCTCCGGTTATTTCCCGGCATATTGAATGTTACTTGTACCCGATGGTTCCGGAGGTCTTTTATCAACCTTTCAATCGCTTTTTGATCTTGCAGTTCCGGTGAATTTATCTCAAATCCGGATAAGGGTTTTCCGAAACTCACATGCATGATGCTTACATCCGGCCCTATTTTTCGGATCTTTTCCAGTATCCTTTGGGCTTCATTTTGCGGATTGGATTCATTTGCCATATCTTCGAATCAGCTGCCAAAATAGTCCGGTGCAAGCCCTATAGCGTAGGTGCCAGCGCTTAGCGTTCCCTCGCCTGGAATTTCGCTGATGTTTAGCTTGTAATATATTAGTGCATTTTCAAGTGAGGTGCCGTTTTGGGGCATTGATATTGAAAGGGAGAAGACCGGGTACCCTGCATCTACAATTGATGTGCGGTTTGGCGGCATTGGCGCATCAACTCCTGGCTCAACATTATATGTATCGACAGCCGAAAAGCCTCCAGTTCCCAGGTAGATTGCATTCCTCAAATCGAGCTGCTTGCCGTTTATTTCCATATCTCCGTAGGGAACTATTGGCCAATCGAACCCAAAACAATGCTCCTTCCCGGAGTACTTGAATATTTCCGGCAAGCCGTAATACGAGTCGAACAGGTTGCATGCGGTTATTGCCGTGCAGCCCGCACCGTTGGTCGTCTTTGAAACTGGGAGTGTTGAGAGCATTGCATCGTCACTGCCGGATTTCCATTCCTGCCCATCGCTGGTCTTGATAGTAAGTTTGTATATCCCAAGCCTTGCCCTGCATGCGATTGGGATTCCCGAAATGTTTACCGCAACCCCGTAGGTATCCATGAAATTGAAAATGTTGTCGGCGCTTTCGGTAATCAC
>JBDRDM010000125.1:0-14171 GCA_043820675.1 Microcaldota archaeon | reverse complement strand
CCTTCTTCCGGGGAAGCTCAAGCTCTTTTCCCATGCCCACTATTTCGATTTCCGCACAAACAAAACACATAATTATTCCGACGTGAACATTGAAAAAACTCCCGACGGCCTCCACTGGCACGTTTACGGGAAAAAATATTCCCTTTTTGCAAAGAGCTACTCCTCCCATCCCTTCACGTTCAAGGGGCTTGGCCGGTTCAAATACCTCGAATACTTCGCGGAGGCAATAGACCTTACGGTTGCCGGAAAGGGCCGTGGGAAGGGCGCCGGAATCCTGGAGGATGCGGTTGGGTTTGTGGTTTGATCACCTGCTTTAATAAATTCTCCAAACCCGCATGCTCCAATTATAAATTATTGGGTTTATTAGTAAAAAGTTATTTTGTGGGTTAAAATTTAAAGTGTGGGATTCTTGTTGAAAGATCCAAATAATTCCGTTTGGAGCCTGAAACTGTTTGCCATAGTTTTACCCGTAATGATTTTTTCAATTTTCCTCTTCAGCGGCCAAATCCCAAACGAAGTTGATGATGCCTTTCTTGCCGGTTTCACGAACGCCAGCACCAACGTTTCCGAAGACCTGCTGATCCCAGAAAGCATCCCGGAAAATTCAACTTCCGAAAATTCAACACTGGAATTAAACATTACAACTTCGCCTGAACCAGAAATTGAAATCCCGACCCCCGATACGAGTTTTCCAACTATTGTTGCTTCCCCCATTCCGTCCGAAGTTGCGAATGCAACCAATCCGGATCTGAATTCCACGGTCGGAAATGAGTCGGGGACGCTTATTGTTCCTCCCCTCGTTGCCGATTATCAATCGTGCGTCAATCCGCCTTCAGGTTTGATCAGCTGGTGGCCTGGTGATGGCTCTCCGCTCGATATCAAAGGCGGGAATCATGGTACATTGGTAAATGGTGCAACGTATGCGACCGGGAAGGTGGATTATTCATTCAGCCTTGACGGAATCAATGATTATGTCAACATCCCGGATAACGATTCCCTTGACTTCGGCGGTGCTCCAGGCGGCGATTTCTCGATTGATGCCTGGATCAAGACCAGCGGAACAGTATCGGGCACTAAAACGATATTGGATAAGCGGGCAGAAGTAGGATCCTCCTACCAAGGCTATTCGATGTTCCTGTATAATGGAAACGTTGGCTTGCACTTGGCGGATAATGGATCATACGGCGGTTGGTCGAATTACGTATCCAACGCCACTGCTGGGGATGGCACCTGGCATTTTATCGCTATTACTGTTGATAGGGATAGCACTAGCGGTGGAAAAATTTACATGGACGGCGCCTTGAGGTACGTTTTCAATCCGACCTTAAGGAACGGCTCCCTGAGCAACAACAATCCTTTCCGGATAGGCAGCAGGTCATTTGAAGTTGCAGGGCTTTATGGCGGACAAGTGGACGAGCTCGAGATATTCAACCGCGTTCTCAATCCGGAGGAAATTTCGGCCGTCTATGGTGCTGACAGTGCCGGCAAATGCAAGGCACCGATCCAATGCGGTGCAAGCATAAACGCAAGCACGAATCTTACTTCTGATCTTACAAATTGCAACGAATTGGGTTTGAACATAGTATCCGATAATTTGACATTGGATTGCCAGGGTCATGTGATATCCGGTCTAGGCGAATATTGGAGCGCAGGTGTGGGTGTTTATGGAAGGCATGGCGTGGTGGTGAAAAATTGCGTCATCAAAAATTTCTGTTTAGGCATTTATATTAGCGGATCTGCCAATAACACGATTTATAACAATACCCTTTCCGGTAACATATGCGATGGCATCAGCCTCTATTCTGCGAGCAAAAACGACATAGAATCGAACCTGCTCGCTTCAAACCAGTTCGGGATTTTTCTGGACTATAATTCCAATAACAACAGCCTGAAATCTAACACCCTGCTTTCAAGCACGAATACCGGCATCCATATAGAAAGGAATTCCGCCAACAACATAATTTTCAACAACCTCCTCAATAATTCCTTGAACGCATACGATAACTCGACCAATTTCTGGAACATTACCAAAACTCCCGGCACCAACATCATCAACGGTTCATATCTCGGCGGCAATTATTGGAGCGACTATAGTGGATTGGACACTGACGACGACTTCCTCGGCGACACAGACTTGCCATATGCCTCCGAAGGCAATATAATAAATGGTGGCGATTACGCGCCTCTGCTTCCGTCTGTCAATCATTCTTTCTTCTACAATGTCACCGCTTTGAACGGAACTTCTCCGGATTCAGATCCTGATCAGCTTTCCGAATGCATTATTGTGGGATATGGAGATGTCGCGGACAAGGACTATGACAAGCTCATCGCAAATTTGGCTGAGGCCTGCGAAGGCTACGTTGTTTCAGTCAAAGAATGGTACATTTCATTTGGAGGCCAGAAATACTCCGGAAATCCCGAGAGTGACATATTCATTACGGACAAGGATGCGCTTTACTATGCCTGGATCACACCCGGATTTGCACTTCACGCAAGCAAGAAAACTGCTGAAGCACTGGACCATCCGTTCGATTACGATGTTATAGCCAGGGGAACCTACAGCCCTCCTCAATACTTCAATTATACCATAACCGCGAAGGGCAACGAGCTTTACCTTTCAAAAAAAGATATCGTATACTCTTTCTATGAGGAAATGCCCGGTACACTGAAAAAGAAATCCGAGCAGAGAACCCCGAATCGCCCCGCAGATACTAACTACGATTATGTTGGCTCATACTCGATAAACTATTTGGATACAAAAGGGGGCGGTTCGCAGGTTGATTCCGTAACCCTGGAACCAAACAACTTCATCGTACGTGCAACCGTATACAACCGTGGCTATTGGCTGAAAGGTTGGGTGAGTGGTTCCTATTCCCTTAAGGAGGAGGGAAATCTGACGCGGGAATGGTCGAGAACTCAATCCGGAAATGACAGTTATGTGGTCGTGAACGGGCAGGAGAACCTACTTATTGATCATTATGATGGGGGATATGGGTCTGGCGGTCTTGAGGTATTGACAAATGCCTCGGATCTCAGGGCCGGTGTAACTTATTATCCCAAGTCGAGCAATCCGAACGTGGAGCTAACAATGGATTATGACTCGGATGATCTCTTTGGGATCACATTTTATACGGAACCATGGATGAATGGCACTAATGGCACCGGCAGCATTAACCAATCGGAAGGCGTCAAGAATATAACGAGGCATAATGTGACTGCCCCAAATAATGATACGCGCTTCAATGCAGTATTGTATGTAAATTGTACCGGCTGCACTGAACCTGTTGTATATGACGATCCAAATGGCGATGGCATCATCGAAGCTGGGCAGTTATATGCATGGATGGATGGTTTCGAGAATGAAACCGGCCCGGTAGGAAATGTCTTGTTTACGGCTATAAATATGACCCCGCCCGTTGGCATAATAGAATCGATTACTCCGTCTGGAGTTGCCATGTTAGGCGAGAATATAACCTTTGTTGGACGTGGGGAACCGATTAATGATACGGTTGACTATTATTGGAAATCACACATAGCCGGTTTGATAGGTTCGGCTCCAAGCTTCATTAACAGTTTCCTGCCCCCGGCCAATCCGCACCATATAAGTTTGTATGTTTACAGCAAGATGGGTTTGTGGTCGCCAGATTCCCTGAGTTCTCTACACCACATTATCGTAAATAGGCCGCCGACAGCTTTCATCAGGTACATAAACGGCGCGCTTGATGATACCGGCCAACTCGTTGCATTTGTGGGAGAACCTGTGGAATTCAACGGCCAGGGATTCGACACGGATGGATACATCAATGATCAGGAATGGCTCCTAAACGGGCAACATTTCAGCAGCCAATCCGTGTTCAAATACGAATTTAGCACTAACGAAGTGGGGACCCATAACATTACCTTCCATGTGCAGGATAATGCACCCACATGGTCCAAAAACGTTTCTAAATTGTTGACCGTAAGGCAGTATCCTGTTTTGCTTGTTCCCGATTATCTCCGGAGCCCAAATGAAATGGAAAAAATGGGGGATGCGCTTCGGGGAGCCGGTTACGATGTCACGACAATAGATCTGAGGACTCCTGCGGAAATTGGCATCGAGCGCACCATTCCCCTCAAGTCGCCGGCGATGCAAACCCTCGGATATGTCTATGTCGTTCTGCAACAGGTTAGGGAACTGAATTCGCAGATCAAGGAGCTCCGCGGCATTGCAAAGAATAATTCCGTCAGCTATGTTGAAAAGAAGGCGCAGCTCCGGGAAACCCTAATCGAATTGAAAAGCACTTTGCAATTAATTTCCTATCAGACAAAAGACCAACCTAAGCTGACGAGTGCAATTAATTGGTTTATTGGGATAGTCGACAAAGTTTCAGACTATTTAGAGCTAGACCAGGTCGACCAGATCCTCAACCTTGTCGAGTCCGACAACTTCTGGGAGGACTTATGGAAAACCATCATCGACAACTACAAATTCCATTTCACCTATGTCCTTAGCGACGAGATCAAGATCACGGATGTCGCGGTTCCTGTCCCCATCCCGGCTAAAGCGCGGCCAATAATTCAAATGCTTATTCAAGGGGGTGTCATACACATACCCGGACAAGTTACGCTGATCTCCAAGGAATTTAAATACGAAAAAAGTCCCATCACCATCTCGACCGACATGTCGATTGTCCTCAAGGACATCAAACCGGTGCTTGAAGCCGGTTCCTCGAAACTCCAAGGCTCGCTCTACCTCTCCCAGATTGCCTTCGATCTTGATCCTCCTGGTGGTGCCCCCCAGACTCCGATTGAATTATGGCCGCCATATGAGTTAGGCAAAGATAAAATAGTAGGTGGCATTCTCGAAGGCCAATATTATTTGCAAAATCCTGGACCCGCGAGGTTTCCAAAAATTATAATTGATGCAGGCCATGGAAATCCTGCGGATGGTAAAAAAATTTCTTCAGGAAATGTCGGATATGATGCTTCACCTCCTTCCATAGATAATACCCTCCATAAAAATAATTTTGCAAAAGGCAAATTTAATGAGGGAGATTTAACTCACGGCGTTGCTTTTTGGTTAAGGTTATTGTTGGAGGATGCGGGCTTCAATGATGTTCTTTACACAGATCCTACTTGGAATATTAATAAACGAGTTGACGAAATAAACCAATTTAATGGAGAATTTCTAGTGTCTATCCATGCTCAAGGATCGGTATATAAACAAGGAAATAAGACTGTTGTGAATACTGCCACAAATGGAGTTGTCGCATTTTATGGTAAGGATAATGCAGCACCGAATGGATGGGGTACTCGTGAAATGGATAAAGAGCTATGCGATACCCTTATTGGTCCTGTATTTGAAATTATACCTAGCAAGAAGAAGGAAGTTAAAGATGATTCATATACTGATGAAGGGGCAGTTGGAGTACTAAAACGCACAAAGATGCCTGCCTGCCTAATTGAACTCGAATATATGACTTATAAGCCATCTCCTACACCTATGCCTTTCAAGGGAATAAATTATGTTTACCAAGGAAAACTCATGCAATCTGATGCTTATCAAGAAGCTGCGGCTAAAGCGATTTTCGAAGGCATTAAGGCATATTCTCTGAAAAAAAGCTATATTAAAATTGAAAAAGTAAATAAAGGACAAACCGAATCCTTCTCTGAGTCCGAATCAAGTTCCTCTGAGGGTTCATCAGATCCGCCGGATTATCCCTACATAAAAGTAAGCTTCAAGCTGAGCAGCGATCTCATAGGATTAAAGTTCGCCAATCAGCCCATTGCTTCTTCGGCCGGAGCCATCAAGGACAAGCTCGATGAGATAAAGAAGAAGACCGGTGCAAAGAAGGTCGATATAGTTGCATCCGGCATGGGCGGATTAGCAGCCCGTTATTATACCAATTACGGCTTCAGGGACGACGTCAGGAGGGTTGCCTTGATTGGCACTGCCAACCACGGCGCCGAGCTGATGAAATATGGCCCAAAAATCGCCAAGATCCTAATAGATGCGCTTGCAGCTCAAATACCCGTTGTCGGAAAAATTATCGGAGAATTTGCGAAAGCATTCCTCGACATTGTTATCGGTGAAGCTGGTCCGGAAATGGTCCCCCATTCAACGTTCCTGCAGAATTTGAACCTCAACGACCATGATGTCGCCCCTGAGTGGGCGCTCTACCACTGGACCGGAGGACCGGATCTGATCAGCAACGATGTACAGTATTTGACGATTGCCGGCGTAGGCCCCAAAATCGGCGTGCCATTGCCCATAACCCTCATCCACGCAGATATGGTTATACCGCTCATCAATGCAAAAATAACGGTTCCATTCTTATGGACGGGCGACCTGTTTACGAGTACTTTAAGCAGCGAAGTCAACAACGTTCAGCAAGTAAAATCTAAAGGGTTCAATAGCCTCCACTGGTGGCTTGCGAAGGATCCGGAGACGATCGATTACGTGGAGAACTTCCTTGCGTCTCCGGACGGGACAATATCTAGCTCGCAAATGGTTTTCGGATTTATGGAGGATGACCCAATCGATATTAATGCTACCCTTAACAATACTGCATATGAACCAGTTGAACCGATTTTCGGCGCAATCAATTTCAGCCAGGCCCAGCTTCACAACATTACACTCGATTCAACATCGGAAACGCAATTCAAGCTCGAATTCCGGCCTGTTGACGCTTACTGGGATCCCGGATATGATGATTATTTCGAATGCTCAAACAATCTGACCCTCAGTCTACTTTTACCAAACCAAACAAGAATCGGCCCTGAAAACAACAACAATTTAACAATTATTTATCTTGAATCAAACGGTTCTAGCATATATGTAATCAACAACACCGTGCCCGGCACCTGGACCATGAATGTATCCTCTTCTAATGCAACAGGGGCTAACATGATGTGTACCTCGGCCGAATACAGCCTTTTTGTTGCGTATAAGACGAAAATATTCGTAGGAGTGACAACTGTAAACGATTCTTTCGAACCCGGAAAACCAGTACCAATAATGGCATACGTCCAGAATAATGGCGAGCCAGTAAAGGGTGCAAATCTCGTTGCATACATAACTAGCCTTTCCAACTACACACTGAATGACTCTTTAATTGTTCCGGATAGGCTCATCTTATATGATGATGGCGCTCATGGCGATAATCAGTCCAATGATGGTCTATATGGGAATACTTACATAAATACTTCCCTAGAAGACACCTACCGCGTAAATGTCATAGCAACTATCAATTCGGGTGGCCAGTTGGTCAACAGGACTGCAAGCGCCATATTCTTTATCGAGCAGCTTCCTGACCTCTTTTTGAGCACTCCGTACATTTCCTTCTCGCCTCCCTCTCCCCATGTCGGCGAGTCTGTCCTCCTTGGAGCAATTATCCAAAACATCGGGAAAGGCTTTGCCATGAACGCGGAGATTGAATTCAGAATCGACAACGAGACTGTTGGTACTGACGTGGTTAACGTCACTCCGGAATCCTTCTACCCCGCAAGTATTTATTGGAACGCAACCTATGGAACCCACACATTCCGTGTGATCGCTTCCCCATTCAATCCATTCCAAGAAAAGACCTATCTGAATAATGACGCTTCAAAGCCCTTGGCTGTAGGGGATGTTGTTCCGCCAGTCGCTGATGCCGGTCCGGACATCAAGGCAAGGGTTAACGATCCGGTTTTCTTTGACGGCAGCAAATCCTACGACGATGACCGGATTGCAAGTTATGAATGGGATACGGATGTTGGGGGAGGCGCTTCCGTAGATTTGATAAGTGTCTACAATTCCTCAATCGAATACGACCAGATCGGCGTATACACTGTAATGCTGACTGTCCGCGACCGGGCAGGAAATGTAGGTACGGATACTCTGACCGTGACTGTAGTTGGCGAGGATGAATACGATATGGAGATGCCAGTTGCCGATGCCGGCAATCGGCAGGATGTGCTTGTAGGTCAGCCGGTCCAATTCGATGGCTCATATTCAAGTGACAATTACGGCATAGCATACCATGGCTGGGACATTGACATCTATAGGGATTCCGACGGTGATGAAATACCTGACAACGACCACGACCTGATTACAAAATACCCGCTTCTGGAGACCGGGTATTATGTGCCCGGGAAATATACTGTCAAGCTATCAATCGGCGATGTTGCTGGCTTTGATCCGATCGAAGCATATACGACGATTACGGTCAGGGATTCTGAAATGCCAATTTGCATTGGCGACATGGATTGCGACCTCTATTTCGATGATGAGGACAATTGCCCAAATATATATAATCCGGATCAAGCGGACATCGACAATGACGGCATTGGCGACAAATGCTGGTGCACGAAGGAGGTGCCTGGGTTTGCAGACGTAAATAATGCGATAGCAACTGCAAATGATGGCGATGTTGTGTGCCTCATCTCGACCGATTACAGTGAAGTTCATATTACCAAGAGCAATATCATTTTCGATTGCCTTGGCAATGAGATTGTTGGAAACCTGACTAGCACAGGCATTTTCATTCCGGCAGGAATCACAAACGTTACTGTCCAGCATTGCTCCGTATGGGATCATGCGATCGGTTTTGATGTGCAAGGAAACAGCAACATTCTGAAATGGAATACTGCAGTAAACAATGTTGAGGACGGTATTTCAATCAGCGGCAACGGCGGCCAATTTACCGATAACAATGTGTGCGGAAATACTGTTATGGATGTCAGAAATACTGGTGCATATATTGGGGACGATAATACCTGCGATACAACATTGGGTTGGAACGATGCGGGCTCAACCGGCTGCACTTTCATTTGCAATTCCTGCATAGCTCCGGTGAACAACCAAACCATATCCACGAATACGGTGATATGCCCGGGCACCCACTACCTGCCAGATGGCCTGCACATCGGCGCAACCGGAATAAGCATCAAATGCGACCATGCGACTCTGGTTGGCGATCGTTCTTCTTCCGGAGTCTCTTCTACGTACCTCCAAACCGACCTAAAAATCAGGGATTGTGAAATCCGGAACTATTCAAGGGGCATCGCATTTGTGGGTTCGATCGCCAGCGAGGCCGTGGATAACCGGCTGATCGAAAACGATCTGGGAATCCTGGTCCATAGCTTTGGCACCAACAAATTGACTGAAAACCGATTCATCGGCAATTCCTTCAGGGATGCACACATAAATGCATCAACAAACAATGAAATTATCGGCAACGAGTTCATCGATTGCGGCAACACGAGCCTTGTTATAAACAACGGTGGCTTTGAAACGGTAAAATATAACCTGATTTCAAACGGAATCGAAATAACCGGCGGCGGCTACAACAATGTGACGGAAAATACCCTCACTTCCCCTACCGGCCTTGCAATTGTGAAAATCAGGGGCGGATCGATAAATAATATTTTCGCCAACAATGAACTTTTCGAGGGTAATTTCCTTGGCTTTGACGCGGAAGGCGCTGGCAATTCATTCACGAACAATTACATCCACGATATTCCGAGAGGGTACTCCATTAGCTCGTCGCCAGGGGTCAAAATAACCGGCGGCCTGCTTAAAAATCTGGATGTGGGAATGAATATATATAATTCAACTGGCGGCATCATCTTGTTTGTGAACGCGACCACCTCTTCGCTCTTC
Source organism: Microcaldota archaeon (assembly GCA_043820675.1). Classification (GTDB taxonomy): domain Archaea; phylum Micrarchaeota; class Micrarchaeia; order Norongarragalinales; family SBBD01; genus JACRGC01. The sequence goes on along the minus strand of JBDRDM010000125.1, from coordinate 4,549 downwards.
AGCATTTTCCTCAATTCCGCTTCAGGTTTCAAAATCTCCAATAATTACCTGGCAGAGGTCTATTTGGAAAATTCACCCTTCAACAATATCACAAACAATGTGGGCAGCTTCAACATAATGAATTCATCTTTCACGAACCTGACGAACAACAACGCAAGCGGGTTTACGGTGGGGATTGCAGTTAACGGCAGCAGGAACGTGACCATCTTCGGGAACAGGCTGGAGAAAGGGGAGGTTGGAATTGTCCTCAACAATGTAACAAGTTCAACTATCCGGAACAACTATATTCTCAACAACATGTATGGTTTCTACGAGAATACCTCCTCTGGAAACCTGATATTCAACAACAACATTTCAGGCAATGTAGTTTCCGCTTTAAGTTACGGCTTCAATTCCTGGAACCGATCCAAACTGGTGGGCACAAACATCATTTTGGGGCCGTATCTCGGAGGCAACTACTGGAGCGATTATTTGGGTAGGGACACCAATGGCGACTTTCTCGGAGACACTTATTTGCCCTATAATTCCTCTAACGGCATTGCAATTGACGGGGATCATCTCCCATTGGTTCCTCGGACCGGCATTTGCGGGAATGGGGCATGTGAAACGGGTGAGACGTATCGCGTATGTCCAGCTGATTGCGCCGTGCCCACGGTTCCCCCCTGCAATAAATTAAAACCCTGCCCCTGGAATCTCCCCCGTGCAGATTAGAAACATGAGCGGTTTATCGCAATTTCCCTATAACCTTCCTACCGCCGGGGCAAGTTGACCCTATTTAAAACTAGTGCTTAGGCTTCTCCACCGCCGTTTTCCTCCAAGGGTCCCGATCTTTGCAAACCATTTTCCAGAGGGAAATAGTTTGTCAGTAGCTACCTCGTTCTTCATCGCATGCGCTCAGGCTGGGACAGTTTCATCATGTCAGGTTATTAGCCGGGCAAGGAATATAATTGCTACCGGAAAGCGGGTAAAAGCAAATGTTTTAATAGCGGGGAGGGGAAATATGGCGGAAGGGTGGCGCTGGCAAATGGATGGTGAACAAATGACCGTGAAAAACTCCGCATCCGGGAAGCAGCCGGCGCTTTTATCCGAAATCTGGGCAAAAAAGGGGTTCATTCTTAAGGCGCTCGTAGTGCTGGTGGTTTTCGGGCTCCTCCAGGTTGGGAACCAGTACGCGTTCATCCCCTACAATGCTGATTCGGACGTGCTGATACGCGCGGCCGCCCTGGGCGGTGCGACCCTTGTGGGGCTTTCGATGCTGCTGGGGTCTCTCGCGGTGCTTTTCCCCAAATATAATTATATAAAGTATCGGCGTGCAGTTGGAGTCGCCGGATTCCTCCTCATCTGGGTGCACTTTGCGCTGGTCTTCAATATCAAACTGAAACTCAGCACACAGTTCCTGTTCGGGAGCCTCAACCCTTTTGCCAACGGGCTCTTCATGGGTTTCGTTGCATACTTGCCGCTGATCCTGCTGTTCATAACCTCGACGGATTATGCCACAAGGAAGCTCGGGCAGCAGAACTGGAAGAACCTGCACCGCCTGATATACGTCTCTTTCCTGCTCTATGTGATGCATGCGCTGATAATGACCCAGAGGAATCCCGAAAGACTTTTCAATCCCGCGGGCTACCTCCTCCTGCTCACAACCATTTCTGCCGCCGTCCTCCAGTTGTTCGCGTTCATAAAACGCATCCGGATGGGCCATTCAAGGCCGATCGCATTCTACGTCGGCGCATTCCTCATCCTTGCGTATTTGGCAATACTTGCAACCTTCTTCTTCGCCCGGAACCTCCTGGTCGGCGGATAGGCCCTTGAAGGCAAGCCGGCTTTGGCAGTAAATTATCCGCTATCTGCTATTGAAACGCCGCAGGAGGGCCAGCCCAAGAAGTGGTTTCGGAAAACGGCGATTGCGCCCTGCTGACGAGCCATTCCCAAGCCCTAGTAATTTCTGGGCAAAGCCGCCGCAAGAAAAACCTTATTATACCCCTTTCCGTAATCGCTACCGGTGAGGGAATGAAGAAAGCCGCTGCATTGATCCTGATTCTGGTATCAATTAGCCTTCTGCAATACTATGCATTCGTCAAGGGCTCGATCCTCACGGCAATTCCCGATTTCTTCAACGTACTTTCCATGGTTTCCCGTGGCACCGCCGATTTTCCCTTTTTCATACATGCAATAGGCAATGCCCTCCTTTCTATAGGAATCATTTTCCTAAGCTTTGCGGCATGTTGGATCGGCCTTGAGCTCCTGGTCTCAAAGGATAGGGGTTTCCGGATTGTGCTTTCGCGAACGCCCATTGTTTTCCTATCAGTTGGCAGCGGGATATATTTCGGCGCCCAATTCGCGCATGCATTTGGCTACTTGCTCACTATCAATTTGGCCCAGGCCATAATCGAATCCCTCTTCGCGCTTGCTGCACTTGAATTCACCCTCACGCTTCTGCGCTACCTTAAATCGGGAACGGAGCATTTCGAGTTTACGATGAAATTCAAAAGGTTGTGAGCGCAAATGACGCTTTTTTCCCTCATCCGGCCCAGCGCCGAAAAGGCCTTCTTTTTCTTCCTCATCATGATTGCGGCAAACTTCCCCTACATTGGGACATACCATACTGAATTGGGTTATACAAACTGCCTCCAGGATCGGCTAATCAAGGATTGCAATGCCGTTTATGAGCGCCAGCTCCATCTCAATCCGGTCTTCTGGTTCCCATACATTACTGTCCAGAGTTCGGGTCTTTTGCTGAAAACCGCAGATGTGAGTACGGAATGGCTTGTTCCGTTTCTTGAGTTCCGGTCCGATCCGAAGTATTTTCCCCTTGCATTGACTGCGGCCTTCTGGTATCTGGTGGCGTGCATAATGTCGGCTCCAATCACGAGGGAAGATCGGGAAAAAGGATGATTCGCCGCCAATTATCCCGTTCCATCGTAACACTATGTTTATATATTTTGCCCGAGAATAGCAGGATTGGTGCTTTGCATATGGCTCGCTCATTTTCAGAAAAACTGGCCTTGAAATGCAAAAACTCCCCGTACCGTGAAACGCTCTCGAACATCCTTTTCATGGACGAACTCCTTTCCCGCGAACCCGATATGGATCCCTCCTCCTTCCTATTCAATTATTCCCTTTTTTCCGATCGCGAAATCGATGAGATGGGGATGCTTAGCCGCATCGGCAACGCACGCGAGCTAAAATCCGCAATATCAAATGTTCGGCGCTACATTTCAAAATCGTATGGGGATATCGATTACGCATCCAGGGACCTGTTCGGGGTGGATTCGGAGTATTCGGAATTTTTGGATGTCTTCAGCTTCGGGGTTTTCGCCTGGTGCGATGTTGTGGGCGAGTGTGAGAAGTTCGTGGACGGTTTGGAAAAGGATGAGGCTGGAAGATAAATCCTTCCGGACAAGGCGCCTCTTTAAAAGCCATTAATAACATGTTTGCAATCGTTTCTTTTTTAGGTGGTATTGATGGAGGAAATGCAGGAAAGGGTACTTGAGCCAAAAAAGCCCGGTGAACCGGCTTCGCGCGGCATTCCGTCCAAGGAAAGCCTTTGGTTCCATTACCACAAGCTTCCCATGTCCCTGCAGGCTAGGTGGGAATCCGATGACATCCTCAAGCTGATTTTCCCTCCCCAATACAAGAAGGCCCAATTTGTGATTGCAGGCAAACTCATCTCTTACTTATCCTCCGTGGAGGAGGCAACCGGGGACGATGTTGCGCAATGGGCCGAGGGCAATAACATCCCGACATCCACCCTTCGGAACCTTGTAATTCCGCGGATGATCGCAAGCGGCTTCCTTGCGCGCGAGCGCAAGAACCCAACCGGCCAGACGGAAAAGGACAAGCGCCATGAGATGGTGCTTCGCGTTTCCACCAAGTTCGGGGAGGCCCTTAAGCACATCGGAGGTGAATGGACCTCCATTGTTGAGACCTGGAAAGTAAAGAGGAAGAAGGCTGATTCTGCCTAAGGAAGGGGGAGAGGCGACACGAGTGGGGGAAACGGAGTTGCCCCCGAGGTGTCGTTGAGACCTGGAAAATAAAGAGGAAGAAGACTGATTCTACCTAAGGAATGGATTTGGAACATCGATATATTTAGGATTTGACCAATGGTTTGAGCCACGTCCCTTTCCACTAAAAACAGCAGTTTTTTCTGCCTAAGCATCAGGTTGCCGGTTTTAATTGCGCGCTTTCCCTTAACCTGTTTCCCCACATATATTTAGCCGATATTAAATTTATTCCCAGTTTTTTCCGGCTTTTTCTTTTTTTCCTCGCAGATTTTGGGAAAATTAAGTATCTTACACATACTGGGAATCTTATTCGTAACCACCAGGTAGTTAGCAACACGTTTAAATATCTTTAGTGCCTGAAAGAGTACGCTTTTTTTCCCGATTTGGCGGGAAAGGGTCGGTGGGTTATCATAATGCGTTGGCAAGACTCGCAAAGTGATTGGCAATCATGTAACAGCTTTAGCTGGTCCCTCCCTGGTTTTTCGTTCGGTTTTTCTGGTTCCGCCCTGATTTTTACTGTTGATATTTTTCAAAAAACATTTATC
>JBDRDM010000124.1:0-6324 GCA_043820675.1 Microcaldota archaeon | reverse complement strand
TCCAAAAGGGGCCACGATTTGCAGGCCGTGATCGATTCCACCCGCAGGTGCAAGGATTCGCTCCTGAAAATATGCTACCATATGATGCCGGGCCTTTTTGCAACTCCCGAAGAGGACATCGCCTATTTCAAAAAGCTATTTTCCAATCCGGATTTCCAGCCCGACATGCTCAAAATCTACCCGACTCTTGTTATGCCGGGAACCGAATTGCATGAAATGTGGAAGAAGGGCGAATACAAGCCCTACGATGCGCCAACCGCAGCCCGGGTGATTTCGGAAGCAAAGAGGCATGTGCCGGAATACTGCCGAATCATGCGCATCAACCGTGACATCCCAACCAACCTCATCGCCGATGGTGTGATGAAAAGCAATCTGCGCGAGCTAGTGGAAGTGGAATGCAAGGAGCGGGGCATCTCCTGCAGGTGCATCCGTTGCCGGGAAGTTGGCATAAAGATGCTCAAGAAGAAAATCAAGGTCGATTACGATTCAGTTGAGTTGGTGCGCCGCAATTACGATGCCTCCGGAGGAAAGGAAATATTCCTCTCATTTGAGGACAAGACCAACGATGCGCTCATGGGCTTCCTTAGGCTCCGGAAGTTTTCGGATAAGGCGTTCCGGCCGGAAATCGATAGCACAACTATGGGGATCCGCGAACTTCATGTCTATGGGGTGCAGCTTCCAATTGGCCGCATCCTCGAGGACAAGTTCGATCCCATTCAGCACGAGGGCTATGGCTCAAAACTTCTTTTGGAGGCGGAGCGCATCGCAAAGGAGGAATTCGGGATGCAAAAGATGCTGATAATTTCCGGAGTTGGCGTTCGCGAATACTACCGGAAGAGGGGGTATGCGCTGGAAGGAGTGTATATGGGAAAGGGGCTATAGTTGCCATTGATTATTTGGGATAATAGGTTCGGGTGTAAAACCTTGGGCTTCTTGGGTCAAATCGCTTGTAGCCATGCTCTTGATATAGGCGCGGCATCTTGGTGCTAGCCTCAATATTAATGAAACTCGCTGTGTGAGTTATTGGTTTTTCAGTTTTGTTTGCCATTTCCTGCATAACCTTAACGGCCTGGGAAAGGAGTAACCTTGGTATGTGCCGTCCGGATTGATGCGATATTATATGCGCCATAATCCTCAATTCCTTCCTTCCCGGAAAATTGAAATTTCTCTTAATGCGCATGGTCCCAATTAACCGATTATTCGATTGCGCCCTCAATAATACGTGCCTCCTCGATATATTCTCCCTTTCGATCCCAATATTCATCCTTGATCTGTGAAAATCCGATAGCCTGCCTTTCGATCTTCCTCTTTTCGTCATTTAATTCCCCCGTGGGCCAATATTCAACTTTTCTACCCCCAAGTGCGGTTTGGGCGTTGCTCCGAATCTTGTTATTCTTTTGGGCATAGCGTGATTTACCTAATGATTTCAATCCCAGGAAACTTCCCGAAATCCTTATCGTATGTGAATATTTTTTTGATGTTGTTGGCATAGAGGATCGTATAGATTAGCGAATCCGAAAAATCAGTGCCGTACTCGTCAGTGATTGCCATTGCCATGTTCACAAACTCCTCCTTCGCCTCCACTATTTTGAAGTTCTCATCGGCAATAAGCATGTCAAGCGTCTCGATCGATTTTTGCCTTCCAAACTTGTTTTTCAGGTAATTGGCAAACTCTATCAGGACGGGCATCGGAATTGCCAGCCGTTCATGCTTGCCATAAAGCTGGGCAAATTTAGTCTTAGCTTCCTTTGCAAGCCTCCTGTTTTCCGGCGTTAAATTTGCGCTCATTTCACTTACCCTGTAAATCAGGGCATTTGTATCGATTGCAATCATTCGTAATTACCCATGGCGCCGCCTTCTGCGATGATTTGTTCCATGTTCTCCAAATCCTCGTTTGTGAGCTTTAGGCTATCGAAGCACTTTTTGAATGTCCCATGCCTGCGTTCCCTTAAAATCAGTTTATCATCCATCCTTACGATGTTGAATTGGGTTCCCATGCCCTTACGAAGTCCGGATGGTATCAATACCCTCCCGACCTTGTCCATTTTAACCTCCGCGTTCCCAACTTCATGCATATTTTACCACTTTTATCTTATAATTGGCAAAATTTATAAATATTGGCAAATTGGGATTTGTTAATATTTTGGCTTTCCAAGCGAAACTAGATCCAGTACCCCGTTTTGCCCCCGCCGGTGATTTCCGAGCTCCCAATCGCGTTGTACTTCTTTCCCTCGATGACAACTTCCGCATTGCACGGATAGGTCGCATAGTCGATATCCGTCTTCAATATCAGGTTCGCGAGCTTCACGCCCTTGATTGAATGCACATCGATCTCGTATTTGGGTGTGATTTTAAGCTCGATTTTCCCATCACGGCTCTTCACGGAAAGGAGCGGTGTTTTGGGGGATTCCCATTTCAGCTTGATATCCGCATCATCGTATACCTCGGTTTCACCTGTAGCCGGGTCGAATTCAATCAGTTGTATGAATATGGGCACATACAGGTTCCCCCTCTGGAAAAAGAAGTGCATGAACGACACGAACTTCTCGATCTTCTGCTCATCGTCCTTGAAGCAATCAAGAACCGTCCAATGCCAGCCCTCGGAGAGCATTGGCATCTTCATGTGGATGTTCTCATTATAGCAGAAATTGCTCTGTATATTCTTCCCTATGAGCTCTTCTGCTTCCCCCAGCTTGAATAACGAGATATCTCCTTTTCCCTCGATATCAAGTGAGCCCTTTGCGGGAGATATCATCCAAAATGCCAAAAGCTGGTCGAATTCCTTGAATACGCACTTGAACTTCCTTAGCTCATCCGAGATTTTTTCGAACTTGTATGTGAATTTCAGCTCCCCCTCTCTTTCCGCACCCTTTTTCCGGAATGTTGCGCTGACAGTATATTCGGAAGGTGTCCCGCTCCATATAAGCTCCCTATCATCCTCCTTAATGGTAACCTTTCCGTCTGCAAATTTCGTGGAGGAGTTTGCAAATCCATCGCCTATTTTGTATGTTTTCCCCTTATAGCGCAATTCATGGAAAAGCGCCCGCTGGATGTCATCGTAGCCGATGGTGATAAAGGCCGAAAGATCCTTGTTCGTGAGGTTCGCATAAATCCAGCCCCTCTCGCCGGTCTTGCCTGGATTGCCAAAAAGTTTTTCCGCAGTAAACAGGTGATCGTATTTGGCGGTTTCCTCCAGCTTCATTTTGGCCTTCTGCGTGAAATTGTGGACCATTATCTGCTTATTTGTTATTTTCATTCCGATCCATTCCCCTAGGCTCCTATCCGATAAGCTTCAAGCCCCAAAGATTTAATATTCTTGGCGAGGGTAATAATCCCCCGTGATTTGGAACGGGCTTGAATCAGCGGTGATTGCTCATGGAAAAACTTGTTTACATTGTTGAGATGAAAGACTACGGCGAACTTAAGAAGATACTTGCCGCCGATCCCTATGCAAGGGATTCCTTTGCAGTTGCGGGCTATTCCCTAAAGGACAGCAAGACAGTTGGCCTTAAGGGCGGCAGCTATGTGGTGTTCGTGAAAACCGCCGATGGGGCGCTCATTCCCAAACTAAAAGAACGCTTAAAACCCCTGCAATCCGGAAAGGAACTAGTTGGCGATGAGAAGGATAAGGTGGTTTTGGCAATTGAAGGCGAGGAGGACAATGCCGCCTCGGGAGTAGGCTCAATTTTTGGTTGAATCACTGCATCCCCAAAATCGATTCCTTTCCTGAAAACCTGATGGGGTAGGCCCTTTCCAATTCCTCGAGCACTTCTGTAATCTGCTTCCTACTCCTGATTTTCTTTGCCCAAAGCGCCTTGAGCAGCATCGGCAATGTCATATACCTCACATTGGTTTCGATGCAAAGCATCCTTGCAATCGGCTCGCTTGTGAGGTAAATGAGGCCATGCGCTTTTGCAACCGCTATAGCCTCCGCTTCCTGCCTGGATAGGCCGGGCCATTTTTTCCGTACCCCTGAAATGAATTTTCGCTCCTTTTTGGAGAGCATTTTTGTTGCGATGTGCCTTGCGCTATTTGCCGCAAAGTGCCCAAATGCCCCTCGTTTTTTTTTATTCAATTCCCTGTATGCGCACGGTGCAACCACCCAATGGGGATCACCAAAAAGCTCATCCATGGCGGGCATAAGGCCGGCCACCTCCAGCTTTTCCAAAAGCCCCAAATCTGCGGCAAATTCCATTTCATCCCTTTGTTTCACTTATCCTATCCAAATCCCCTTTTTCCGGCTGCACTTCCTTGTATACCTTATGGTGTTCCATCATTTTATGCAATTCCTCAACGGTTGTTTGGGCAATTTCTGCTGCCTTCCCAACGCTCACTTTCCCTTCTTTCATGAGCTCGATTGCAGCCGCATTCCTCATATTCGGCCGGCTCTTCATTAGAAGCCTGATTGCATCCTTTACCACATCCGATTTGCTCGAATAATGCCCGGATCTAACTAGGGCCGAAATTTCCTCTTCCATCAATCTCGGCAAACTATAGCTTGAGACCATAATTTCACCTCTAAAACATTATCAACTATTAATAACTATTATCAATAAAAACATATGGGTTCCTTCATACACCGTTATAAAGCCGAATTGAGTTACTTTTTCACCCATTTTTAGCAGTATTTTGAAGGAAATTTGCAGCATTGGTAATTATGCAAGGCAAGGTTTACCTAATCGCCCCCTTTGCATTAGCATTGCTCTTATTTGCCTCCCTTCTCCCGCTTGAAAATAACACTTCGACCATCAGATCAACGGGCCTATTCATCCTGACCAATGAAGCCCTTTCCAACGGTTCGATTAACCTAACCCCGGTCTTTTCCCCAACCCCCCCGGCGGATGGTTTCAAAAATCCCGTTTTGTCCCTTTCCCCAACCGATGGTTTATTGCAAACACCTACTCCCCCAACTTCCCCGCTTGCCTCCACTTTGCCGCAATCCCCAATTTCCGGCTTTGGATTTGATACAGGAGCGGTTATTCCCTCACCTGAAATTTCCCCCTCCCCATCCGGGCTGCCATCAGTTGCACCCACTCCCTCATATGAACCTTCCCCCCCGATTTCACCACTTCCGCCAATTGAATTTTCCCCCTCCCCTACCTTTGCACCAATTCCTTCAGTATCTGTTTCGCCATCATTCGAACCTTCCCCGGTAATAATTTTTTCACCCTCGCCAAGTTCCGAACCATCCCCGACCCCTCAAATTTCCCCTAGTGCAACCGCATATCCCTCGCCAATAATTTCAATTTCACCTTCGCCAACTTTCGATATTTCACCCTCACCGACCTTTGTTCCGACGCCTTCGATATCGGTAACCCCCTCTTCCGATCCCTCCCCAACAATTTCAATTACCCCATCGCCATCAATTGAAATAACTCCCTCTCCCTCGGTAAATGCCTCTCCTTCCATCTCACCTTCCCCCAAAGCCAGCATCTCCCCTACGCCCATCGCTTCAATTTCCCCCTCGCCGCAAATAAATTCAACTGAAATAAACCAAACTGATCTCAATTCAACCATTAATCAAACTATTCTGAATGAAACCCAATCGAACCAAACAGACTTGAATTCAACTCTAAATCAATCCGGCTTTAATGAAACAGAATTCAACCAAACCAACCTCAATCTCACAACAAACCAAACCCTTCCCAATGCAACCATTCTCGATTCTAGCGACGATCCCGAAATGCTCGCATTCCTAAAGGAAAAATTCAAGCTCAAAACCAAGCTCAGGTTCAAATCCCTAAAGAAACGGATCGTTGACATCAATGGCACCAACGTGACGCTTTATGATTTATCCATTTCAAAACTGACTGATAGGAAAAAGAAATCCCTCCCCGGCGATTTGGATTTGCAAAAAGCGCTTTTAAGCCCCGAAGACCAATTCGAGGAATCCTCCATTGAAATCATCGGCCTTCGAAATATCGACGATCTTACGCCCCTTATTCCCGATTCCCTTCCGGACAAGATAGAATTATTCAAGACCGAATCCTCCAACGGCATCGCCTACCCAACCACCGATTTCATCGGCTTTGCCTCCATTGATTTCGAGAGCGCAATAATTTCCCTTCCGGTAAATGGCCAAACGGAAACCCTGCTCGTTTGCAATGATTACGATTCCTCTTCAGATTCCTGCAATTCCTGGTCGGTTTCAGACATCCCGTTCTCTGATAATGGCGAATCCATCACTTTCACAGTTTCCCATTTCTCAGGTTATGCCGGCGCGAACATAACCATCCTCAATCTGCAAAGCTATCCGGTGGTTGGAAGCAACTGGACCGTGCGCTTCCTAACAAACGGAACCGCCCCCCTCACCATAACCGCGGT
>JBDRDM010000123.1:0-2492 GCA_043820675.1 Microcaldota archaeon | reverse complement strand
TGGAACAACTCATCTCGAAATTCAAGGTTTACTGCTTCGAACCCCTGGAAACGCCCGCAATGGAGCGCTTGGAAGTGCTCTCATCCAAATTCGCCGGGGGCGAGGAGATATTGAAGGAAACATTCAAGGTTTCCGACCAGGGCGGAAGGGAACTAGGCCTAAGGTATGACCTTACTGTGCCCCTTTGCCGATTCATTGCATCCAATACGCGCATGCCCTTCCCCTTCAAGAGGTATGCGGTAGCGCCTGTTTGGCGTGACGGCCCCCTTAAGGCCGGCAGGTACCGCGAATTCTACCAATGCGATGTGGATATCGTGGGCGCAAATGGGATGATTGCGGATGCGGAAATACTAAGGCTCGCATGCGACGCATTCGATATTCTGTTCCCGAGAAACTACGTTATCAAGGTGAACAACCGGAAAATCCTGGATGGGATACTTTGCTATTCGGGCGTCCCGGAGGGAAAATGGCAGGGGGCCATACTCATCATCGACAAGCTCCCAAAGATCGGAAGGGATGGGGTGGCTAGGGCGCTTGGGGCATTTGGCATCACCAAAGAATCATCCGAAAAGATCCTGGGAACGATTTACAATGAGGGCCCAAATACTGCAAGATTGGAAAAAATTGCGAAGCTCCTTGATTCGAAGATTGCTATGGAGGGCATTTCGGAGATTTCGGAGCTGCTTAAACTTGCGGAAAATTTCGGCTGCGCATCCAAGATAGTTTTCGATCCCTCCCTTGCAAGGGGGCTGAATTATTATACCTCGACCATTTTTGAAGCCTACCTTTCAAAAGGGAAAATTGCCTCCTCAATTGCAGCCGGCGGAAGGTACGACGACCTGATTGGGAGGTTTGCGGGCTCAAGGGAGCGCATCCCTGCTGTTGGGATTTCATTTGGGCTGGATGTCATCTGCGAGGCGCTCTTGGAAACGGGTTTTCAGGCGGGATTGGAAAAGCCGGGAGTATATGTCCTTGCGGTTTCAAAGGATCGGGACTCCCCCGAAAGCATCTTTGCGATAAAAGCCTCCACGGAATTCCGCAAGGCGAAGGTTCCCGCCTATTTGGACCTTACAGGAAGGAACCTTGCGAAGGGGCTTGAATTCGCCTCGAAGAAGGGCTTCAGGTTCGCGGCAATAATCGGCGAAAAGGAACGCAAGCTCGGGAAAGTGAACTTGAAGGACCTTGAGAATGGAGCTGAAAAAGAATTAACGCTTCCGGAAGCAACTGCACTTCTCCTATGAGGGCGGCGCCCTTGCATCCTCGGAAGGCCAAAGGCAGGTGCGCAGGACGTAATTTTTCGAATCGAATTTTTCCGGCCCCCCCCCTGGGGTGCCTAGCGTCAGTATTTTGAAGGGAGTCCTGATGACGAGCAACTGATTGCTTGCAACCTTGCCGCAATCCAGCTTGAAATTCGGGTCCGACGAGGCTCTTTGGGTATAGGCTGCCGAAAACATGAAATCGCTGGCATACTTTTCCTCCGCCGCATAAATCGGATTGTCACCGGGGTCTGTTGCTGAGGTGGTATCCCCTATTTCCGTAAGGTACCTGTATCCTGAGAACGTGAATGGCTTCATTATTTCCTTCATGGCGCAGCGAAGAGCGGTCCTACCCAGCTGCTCCGAATTCCCGAATTTGTCATCGAACTGGCCGTTTGTATCGCTATCGTCGACGTCCTTTTTCACGAGGTCGGCTACGGTCACCCTGCCGTGGTAGTTTGCAAGTTCGGAACAATCAAGATCGAACTTCTGGCCGGTGTTGCCGTTGTTGCAATAATACCCTGAATAAAGCCCGTTCGCTGCGCCCGGGTTCGCATCCGGATCCTTGCAGTAGCTCTTCACGTCCTTGAGGGTGGAAACGTCGATGTAGTATACGGCTTTTGAGGTGCTTTGGAGGAAATTTGCAAGGTATGCTGTCCGAAGCACCTTGTCTTGCGCAACACCGTAGGTGTTGAGGGTGATGAAAATGAGGGATACGGAAAACACTACCGTGAGCATGAACAGCACCCCGTCAAAGAAGGATGCCTGCGCACGTTTCCTTTGCTCGTCTTTTATTTTTCTTCCCAATCAAACCACTTTCCTTTTCGCTTCCCAGCCCGCGACTACCATCATCCCAAGCCCCCTGGTACCTCCTTCGCAGTCAACCGCAACAGGATAGGTGAGGATTACCGAATTTTTCTGGGTGATTTTTATCGGTTCCGCGCTTTCGCTTTCCTGAGGGGTGATTTCGCTAAGGGCCTTATCCGATGAGCAGATGCGATCGAACACTTCGGCGCTTTTTTCAATCAGTTTGAGATTCTCCTCATTCCTGTAATTGAGCGGTCCGCAATATTTCTTAAGTATGACTGCAAAATCGAAGTTGTTTCCCGCAGCAAAAGGCTTAAGTTCCGCTTCGCATCTTGCCAGGAAGCTGGAATCTGGCATGTACCCCTTGTCGGTGATTATGTAGGACATGCGCAGGGTGGACGACCTTATTTCGAGCAGTTTGTCGCGTTC
>JBDRDM010000122.1:0-7694 GCA_043820675.1 Microcaldota archaeon | reverse complement strand
TTTGGCTACAAATGGTACCGCCGGCGCGATAAGAAAAAATGAGAATTCGATGAGATTCCATTTTGAATGGTGAGGGGGGGAAATTAGGCGCCTTCGTTGCCAATTGGAATATTTTAATTGATTGATAAAAAAGGGTTGGTTGGCCAAATCCCTCAACATGTTAAAAGAATGATGCAATTTGTGGTGCAGGAAAATGAAATTATTTGACATTGCTTCGCTTTCCATAAGCAATATGAGGAGCAGGAAGATGCGCTCCTGGCTTACGGTGCTTGGCATCGTTATCGCGGTGGCAGCAATCATTGTGCTCATATCGCTTGCGAATGGGGTCAGTGCCTCTGTTAGCTCGCGGCTCAATCAGCTGGGGAATGATGTCATCCAGATAACACCTGGGGCTAGCCGTGCCGTAAGGACGGGCGGAGCTGGCATTGCTATGCCCGGCGCTGTCGGAGGAGGGGGAGGTGGCGGTTTTTCGCGCGATTTTGGCGGGGGCGGCTTTGGCCGTACATTGAGCTCACTCACATTCGATGATGCGGATGCATTGATGCTTGTGGATGGTGTATCCAGTGTTGATGCCCGCATCCAGGGTACTTTAAGGACCACATTCAAGGGGAAGAACGCGTCCCTGCAGATTGTGGGCGTGGATCCTGCGGCATTCAAGGAAATGAACACCGTTGAACTGATCGATGGCAAGCTGCTCAATCCGAGCGACCGGTATTCGGTCGTATTGGGCTACCGCATCCATTCCTCCACTTACGAAGGCGAGGAATTGCTGAACCGCCAGATAAAGATGGGCGATTATTCCTTCCGCGTTGTTGGGCTTTTGAACCAGAGCGCGGGCTCCTCAATCACTTCGGATTCGGTTGTTTACATGCCTATTGAAGTTGCCAAGGTGGTCCTCAATGAGTCTTCGGATGTAAGCCAGATTTTCGTGAAAATAGCATCCGGCCGGGATGCGGATGTGATGGCAGCGGCGCTTGAAAGCAAGCTCTTGGATTTGCACCGCCTAACACCCGACAAGGCGGATTTTACGATCACCACCGCCTCATTCTTCCAGTCGGCTGTTTCCGACATCACAAATATGCTCTCGCTTTTCCTTGGGGGGATCGCCGCCATCTCCCTGCTTGTTGGTGCAATCGGGGTAGCCAATACGATGTTCATGAGCGTTCTGGAACGAATCAAGGAAATAGGCATCCTCAAGGCGCTTGGTATGCGGGATTCGGAGGTAACCGCCCTTTTCCTTATAGAGGCGGCTTCAATAGGCTTTGCCGGCGGGGCCCTTGGGATCGCACTCAGCCTTGCCATTTCCGAGGTTTTGCGCTATTTCTCGGTGCCAAGCCTCATCACTCCCGAGCTAATGGTAGGATCCCTCGTATTCTCCTCGATCATTGGCATAGTTGCCGGCGTGGCACCTGCAAGGAACGCATCCAGGCTCGAGCCAGTAGAAGCATTAAGGTATGAATGAGGTTGAAACAGTCATGGAAATACGGTTTTTACCCTCCGGCTTGCTAATCGTCCTCATCCTTTCCTCATTCATTCTCATGGGCTGCACCTCTTCGGATCAAGGCAATCTTCGTACCGGGCCCCGGGGAAATTTTACCGGGCGGGGGCTTGGCAATTTTAGCGGCGATCCGGCCGGCAGGCAATTTTCGGAGGAGCGCATGAAACAAGCAGAGGATGCATGCATCGGAAAATCCCCGGGAGAGGCCTGCTCCATTCAATTCCAGAACCGTTCAATGGATGGCTCTTGCCAATTGCTCAATTCCTCACTCCAATGCGAATTCCAATTCCAGGCAAGGCCTAGCCGGCTGCCGCAGTGAATGGAAAGGACTGATTTTGGAACTCGTTGATCCGGAATGGCGGGCAAGGTTCTGTTTTATTATTTTCCGGATATATTGCGGGAATTCAATTAGGCGTATTTGATTTGTAGGGGATCAGCTTGCCTCCGAACTGGAAGGCGGCTGGAATATAAGATACCCCTAATTATCAAGCGAACATGGCTATTTATGTTGAGACTCGGTCGCGAGTTGTAAGCATATTCGCGATTGCCTGATTTCCAAACATATGCCCTTATTTCGGAATTCTCTCTATAATTCTGTGAAAACCTCTAATCGTGCCTCCCCAACCCATTTTCCGGTCAATACTAAGAATAGCTTCTTTTGCTCGTCTTAATGCACTTATATGGTCCTCCCCTTTCGGGGTTGGATTTTTATTTAGGTGGCGTCCCAAAGAACTAACAATCGCGTCTGTACCATATAGCCGTGGTCCTCTAAATCTAGATTCCCTTACTGCCAATGCCGCAATTCTTCTTGCTGCTGTCAATGAATCAGGGGCAGTTTCGATGTGAACAATTAGGTCACCTGGAAGATGAATATCTTTATCTCGAATAATATCCAATTCTTTATCCAACCATGGTCTATTACTGCCCGATGGTTGTAGTGGCCTTTTCTCATCCTTTTTACGAATATTCTCCTTAAGAGCAATTTCGATTTCGCTCTCATTTAAGCGCTTCAACCCTTTACCCAATATTGCGCTTTCGACTTTATCGCGAAAACTCTGACCTAAGTGGGGAGGAACTTCAATTATGTGCGTTTCAGATAAATCTAGATTCTCAGTTTTTACTGGTGTTTTTCTGATTCCTATTTGTGAATTGAAATCCCTTAATGCCGTATTGATATTGCCAAATTCGGGGGGATAAAAACGTATTGCAACAAAGTGGCGGCCACCTAATGCGCCCTCATCTTTCACGAATCCAGCATAGCCGAATCCAATCACTTCTCCGTTTTTTTGAGTTATTCTTGAGACTACTCTTTCAAACCTCTTCATGATTATATCGTTGTTGAAAAGGTTTTTAACGTCAATTGTTTGTTTTTTTATCAATTAATTTAATGAAAATCAGCTCTAGTAGAAATGAAAGTTCGATGCTCCGCCCGGGATTCGGAGTGCTCCAAACGGGATTTAATATGCCGTTTTTACCCTGTCCTCTTCAATTCTTAAGCCCGCTCTTAATTTCCCGTATGATCCCTTCGGAATCGCTCCACCAATCGCGCGGCGAGATCCGGTAGATTTTCCAGCCCTTGCTCTCAAGCAAATTCTGGCGGTAGACGTCGCGCTCCTTGGCATCAAGCAGGCCGGAATATGGTTGCTTATCAATTTCAATCCCAAGCGAGTATTTGTGCTTATCGTCCTTGTCTATTAGCGCAAGGTCGAGCGAATAATTCGAAAGGCCGATCCCTTCCGTAACTTCGAGGCCGATTTTCTTAAGGCTTTCGGATATTGCAAGTGATAGGGAATCTGCTATTGCGTGCTGCCTTTTAAGAGATTTTTCATACAGCAGCGGGTCAAGGGTCCTAAGGAGGCTTGAGACCTGTTCCGTATTCCCCTCTGAAACAAATTTGGCGTATTCGAGGTATTTCCGAAGGAACTGGCCTCCGATGTTGGATTCTTCGGTGATTTTAAGCTGCTGGGGCTCTATGGAAGAAACGACTCGAATCGTTTCACGTGCTCGAGTTACGGCAACGTTCAGCCGGTTCTCGCCCCCTTCCATGGAAAGCGTTCCAAATTGCGTTAGCACCTTCCCATCCTCAATTGCTGGAGCGTAACCTATTGAGAAGATGATCATGTCCCTCTCGTCTCCCTGGACATTTTCAATGTTCTTCACGAAGAGCGATTGGATCTCCTCGTTCTGGACGCGCTCCTTTTCGCGCTTGTAATTGATGTAGAACTTGTAATCAGCCATCGCCTTTTTTTCGAATAGATTCTCAATGAGGTCGCGCTGGCTGGAATTGAATGTGACTATCCCAATTGATGGTGGGTTCGATTTCGCAATCTCCTTTGCGACGATTTCCACAATCCTTTCCGCTTCAATCCGGTTGCGGCGCTTCTCCCAAACCCCGTCCACCTTGATCCATTCGATTGCCGGAGACTTGGAGGGGTGCTCTGCGGATGCGATCGTATGGATTTTCCCGCCGTAGAAGGCGAAATTTGAAAACGAAATGAGCTCTTCCCTTCGGGAGCGGTAATGCCAATTTAGGAGCAATTCTGGGTAGCGCCTTTTTGAAAGCTGCAGGAAGCTCTTGATTCCCATTACCTCCCGCAGTTCGGATGCACTCTTGGAATCATCCTCATCCCCTTCCTCCGGGTCGAGGTAGGATTCGAAGAGATCAAAGGGCGGCAATTGCTTTTCATCCCCGGCAACAAGCACTGATTTGCCCCGGAAGAGCGAAGGGATCGCGTGCTCCAGCGGGCACTGCGAGGCTTCATCGAAAATCACAGTATCGAAAAGCCCCTGCTTTAGCGGGAAAATGGACGAGACCGTTTCCGGAGAAGCCAGCCAAACAGGAAAGATGTCAAGTGCGCCCCTTTCTTGGAATTCGCGAAGGAACTTGCGTATGGACCAGGGATGCTTATCCTTGTCGCATTGGAATTTCATCTCCTTGAGGTTTGAATATTTCTGCTTTGAAATGCCCTCATGCCAAGAGCGCCGAACCTCCTGCCTTGATTTGTGCATTCGTTTTTCCAAAAGGGCCTGCGCCTCGCGCCTGTAGCGATCGTATGTTTTCCTATCGAGCCTTTTCAGGATTGGGAACTCGTTTTCCGCCGAGAATATCCATTTGTAATAGAAGGTATGGCGGATGGCGGAAAGGGCGGAGGGAATGCCCTTTTGCGTATCGCATGCCAAAAGCGCTATCTCAAGCAGCCTTGCCTCATTGGGCGAGAGGTCATCGAGCTGGGATTGGACTATTTTGCTCTTTTCCTTATTCTTCACGTTCATTTCAAGCTGCTGCATGATCGCTTGCGCCGTTTCCGAGGCTTGCGCTTCATGCCTTATGAGGTCGGATGCGAAATCGATGCCCAGAACGGTCTCTAATTGCCTTGATTCGGATTCGAACCTTTGCATGAGCTTGTTGTATTCGCCAAGCCTTAGGATTGTGCCGTATGTTTTTGTCTGGAATTTGAGCGTTTCCCCCGAGAGCTCGCGGAGCACTAGCTCAAAGGGGAATTTTCCTTCCCCAAGCGAGGATTTGACGGATTCCACAAAGGATTTTGATTCCCGCCAGGAGGAATCCGCGAATTTGAGCAGCGCTTTTGATTTTTTAGGGAGCGAGAGCAATTGTGATTCGATCTCGAGGGATTTGGGGTAGGCATTTTTCCCATTTGCAAGTGAGAGTGCTTCCCATGCCGGGGAGGAGAATAATTCGGAGAGGGATTCGTGGATGCGTGAAAGCTCGCGCAGGTGTATTTCCGCTTCCCTTAGCCTTTCCTCACCAAGGGAGGAAATCTTCTCCGATGGAATGGATTTGAATGCGGTCTTTTGGGCGACCTTCATCATCGGAAGTATTTCCGAGAATTTTTCAAGCGTATCATGCAGCTGCTGCAATGTGAATTTTCCCTCAAGCCCATCCAAATCAATGTTGGCAAGCAAAGGATCCTGGTCGAGGGAATATAGCTCCTTTAGGGTTGTTCCTGCAGGAAGAGCCGCATTCATCGCCTGATGATAGGAAACGATCTGGCCAAGGAGCTCTTCGGGCCGCTCACCCTTATCGTCAATGGAAATCTGGGGCAGTTCATCTTCGGAGTTGAAATCCTCGATCACGCGCGATGCCTTGCTGTAAATCGAGCGGCGGTCCTTGCCAACATCATGCACGAGCGCGACCATGTCCCCAAGCCCGATTGCCGAAAGGCGATTGTAGACCACATCGAGCGCTGCGCGTTTTTCGCAAACCAAAAGGACGCGCCTTCCCTTTACGACATTGTCTGCGATGACGTTTACAATGAGCTGGGATTTGCCCGTGCCGGGAGGGCCGTGCACTGCAATGCCGCCAAGTTTTTCAAGAGAGAGGAGCGCGCGCTCCTGCGAGCCGTCAAGGGCTGTAACACCATATGTTCGCCGCAAATGGTCCTCGGGCCTAAGCCACTCTCCCTTGTCCGGGGCCTCACCATTGAAGAAATCGAAAAGAAGGCCTGCATTGGGTGATTCCCTTATGAGGGACTCGTAATCCGAAAGGAGCGTCGAGGAGGTTTGCGGGAAAAGGCCTAGTATCGCAAAATTCCTAAGCCTAGTTTTGGAGCCGGGATCCATCCTGCCCTTGGTGGTTTCGTATTGCATTATTCCTTCCTTAAGTTCACTTTTACCATCGAACCGTATCCCCAGAGCTTCGCATTTTTCCATGGCGGAATCTATATAGCCCTCCTGCCCTTCCTGGATCTCGTAATCGTATTCCGGATCGAACTTAACGCGGTTGAATTTCTGGTAGGCGATTATGAACGTCTTGTTGAGAACTGGCTCCCGATCGAAATCGGGCTTTGCGGTGAACTCTAAGCGCTTGTAGTCCTTTTCTATGGAAATTGGGAAAAGCACAAGCGGACATTTGAAGTGGGTGCCATCGCCGAACTTGCCCTCCACGAACGGGTAACCGACATATACGTCGTAATTGCCCGTTTCCTTTTCTATGAAATCAGCTTCCCGTTGCAGGTGGGTTAGCCTGTAGCTTGCGGCCATCTCGTCCTCTTTTGGGGTTATTACCTTGACCAATCGGAGAGCTTTGCGCTTAACAATCCTCTCGGCGAGCTTAATTGCCTCCTTCTTGTTGTAATTGAAGAGCTCAAAGAGGTCGAAGTGGAGCTTCATGTTAAGGCGGGCAAGATGCAATGAGCGGTTCTTCTTGCTGACATCCGTTAGCTGGTCGCGAAGTATTTCCAGCACTTTGGGCACGGAAACCTTCTGCTGCACCTGCGGGTTTGCGAAATTCTCTATAAGCTTGGTGTATTCGGACTTCTCCACAATTCCCCCCTTCTCATAGCTAAGCGGTAAAGGAATAAAAAAGGATTCGTGACCGAATGTCGGGCCATATGATTCGAAAAATATTAGTTCAAAGCCTTTGGTAATAAATTGTTTTGATAAGAAGATCTATGTCCTATCGCAGGTGTATTGGCACATTTCTTCATTTCCAACTCTTAGGATGCATTTCGGCCGCGAACAGCTGTCTGGAGTGCCATGATCAGGATCATAGCAGCATTGTTTGGGGCTGCAGAAGCTGCAGGGATTTGGAGGCGATGAAGGTGAAGGGGTTGGGCTTGGGATGGGCGTGCAGGTCGGTGTGCAGGTGCCGCAATTGTTGGTGCCTATGTTGCATTGATTGTTGCAGGGTGTGCCCGTATACCCTGCAGGGCAGGCCGTTGTACCGCAACTGGTCGGGTTTTCGAGTTGTACGCATTCCGAGCAATCTGAATTCCAAACCCAGCGATTGCAAGTAGCGAAGGGAGTGCTTCCTGTGTAATCGCAGCAATACGTGTCGCTTGAGCAGGAATCCCCGGGCGTGCATGCGGGTATGCTTGGCGATGGTATTGTTGAGGGGGTTGGTGATGGCGTTGCCTGGGTTGTTATAAATGATGAGGAATACTCCGCACAATTCTGCGTATCCGCCGCATCGCAGGATGTGATCTTGAAATAGTAGGTGGTTCCGGGCGTGAGCCCAAGAAGCTGCAGGCCGTGCAGGGTTCCTCCATCGATAGTTGAGGCCAAGGATCCATAGCCCGGATCGGTTCCATACTCAATAATATTATTTACCGAGGCCATTGTGGTTGCCCAAGTTATTATGGCGTTTGTTTGCGTATGAGTTTCCGCTACCGATGAGCTAATGATTTCGAATTGGATTGGGCAGCTCCCCGGGAAAAAGAACCCATCGCAGCAATAG
>JBDRDM010000121.1:0-4456 GCA_043820675.1 Microcaldota archaeon | reverse complement strand
CGGAAATGGGGATTTGCCGCAAAGAGCCTATTGCTGCCCTGCCTGCAATTCCTCAGCCTTGCCGTCGATTTCCATCAAACGCTTGTTGATCTTATCGAGGTTGCGCCTTAGAGTCTCGAGGGCCTTCTCAAGCTGTGCCTTTCTTTTCTTAAGAATATCCTTTGCGTCATGCGGCTCCTTTTCCATAAGGGCGCTTGCGCCAACGTCAATTAGCACCCTTCCATTTTCGGATGGCCTTGCCTTTACGAATGCATCCGAGCCGATCTGGAAATACGTTTCCTCCTTCATGCCGGAAAGGCCGTCTATTGTCTTATCCGTTGAATCGATATTATTGATCAGGAGTACCGCCTGCTGAAGCTGCCGCTGCATCTCCTGCGCCTGCTGCTGCAAATACTGTGCCTCGTATGCGAGCTTTTGTAGCTCTTCTTCGTTTGACATGCCAGATCAGCGGATAATTTGGGGAATAATGGTTATTAATGGTTATGAATTTCCCAAGGAGCTGTTTTATAAGTTTCGATTGGAAAATCCTTTAGGTCTACATGATGCTGCATATGAATCCGGAAATTAGAAGGATTGCCAAAGGTCATGCCCAAGCCTCCGGAAAAGTGGATGAAATATTCCGTAAATCGATTGACGAGAATCCGCTGATATTGCGGGGTCGTCCTGCTTTATCCGGAGTGAAGGATTTGGGGCGTGAAGAATCGCGGGTAATTCGCAGGATATCTAGGCGTGTAGGTGGGCTTGCGCCGGGAGAGATAAATTCCATCATGGGTTTTGCGCAAAATGTTGCAAAACATTTGCGCGATATCCGATTCGAAAATGGCAGGGATTCACATCGCTTAATGCTCGGAATTCCCTCCAATGGACATTTAGGCGTGGCGACCTATCAATTAAGCCAAGCGGACAGATTTATTGGAAGAGTCGATAGGTTAGTTTCGCCTTACTATCGCCAATTAGCGAAAGTACGCGCCCTTGAGCGAATAAAATTGATGCGACCTGGTTCCCCTATCCCTGGCCATCTCTTAAAGCAAGTGGTTAGTGGTGAAATCCATTCGGGGTCGGTCTTGGAGGATGGGCGTTTCCGATCTGATTTTACCTTTGCTGGCATTCGAACGAAAGGAGAATTCGATGCAGGGGCGATGCTATTAAAAGTTAAGCCGAAGGTGACTTCCGATATTGCGAGGGCCATTTTTTATTTGGGCCGGGGGATGCATCCGAATTACAAGGTTTCCTATCTGCTTGATTCCCTTGCAGCAGTAAGGCCAAGAGTGCCTCGAATTCCAAGGCGCATTGAGGATACTCGCCGCTTTTTTGCCTCAATAGCTGAAAATTCGAAATATCAATCCCCTTTTGCAACGCGTCTTTTGACCTTCCTTGGAAGTTCGCCTGCGCATTTAAACGATCTGCTTGAAATAGTTGAAAAGCATCCGCTTCCGGAAGGCCTTCCAAGCAAGCAGAGGCTTGGAGCTGAATTGGACATCGTTAAACGGGTAAGACAAAATAAGCCCGAAGCGGTTAGAGAACTGGTGGTGTTGGTGGAGAGCCATCCGGTTCCGGATATAGCGTTCTTGACAATCAGAATGGAGCCCGGTTTCAGGAAAAGATTGGCAAATTTCATTCGTAATAAAAAGATAAATGCTCCAAAAACGCAAGCCGGCCTTCAAATTGCGGATTCATTTTATGGCACAGCTTCTGAAACTGCTGAAAACCTCTATGGGGCAATAAAAACACTTTGGGAAAATCTGGGCAAACAATCCTAGCCGAACAATCCCTCATACAAATTCTGCATCTCCGATCCGGAGGTCGTCTCACCGACAAGCGCGCCTCGGGAATTTGCAACTACGCCGTAACTGTTTGCCGATGATCCCAAATTCACCGTCCCCCGAGTTCCCCGAACCCCGAAGATCTTCTCGAACATTTTCAATTCCACGTCCGTTAGCTCATGGTAGGCAAGAAGGCCCTTATTGGTTACCGCATTGCCGGACCCTACAGTATTCCGGTTAGCAACCGGCTGGGAAAACACCTCTACTCCTAAGCAGTCCCCAATTTTTTTGTGCTCGGACCTTGGGATATTGTGGTTTAAGAGCGCCGCCTTGTCGTTTACGAGGATATTGTTCCCGGGAGCGAACTGCTCGCTTAGGAAATAAACATTCAGGCCAAGATCCTTCAGGGGCTTTATCTCGTGCCTTTCGGTAAGCGCGGATACGACGCAGCCATTCGAGTTCAATGCCGAAAAGACGCCAAGGATCGGCGATTGGCAAAGGAAGATCTCAACGATTTCCGCATCCAATGCCTTCCCCACCTGCGGCAACAGCTTGGAGTGGATGTTCTTTGGCACAAGCACAATCTTTTCGCTTGCCCTTATGAAAAGCCCGATGTGGGGGTTCTTGTAAAAAGTAGTTTTGAGAATTGGCATTTCCTAACCACAATATTTCCTAGGCGGCGATTTCCGCAAGGACAATCCCTTCCTTGTCCTTGGTCGCCTTGACCTTGATGCTCTTCATGGGCCGTCCGCTGCCGCGGCTCCTGATGAGATTGTTGACTTTCTCGGCAATCTTGATTTTCCCATCTTCTGCCTTCATATGCCTTGCAAGAAAGCGTCTTAGCAGCTTTATGGCATTGTTGGCACGCGCCATCGCGGGCTTGGAATATGCTTCGATCATGGGGACGGTGTAAATCCTTTCAAGGACGATCTCTCGCTTCTTTTTCTCCTCCTTGGGCTCTTCCTTCTTCACTTCAGCAGGTTTTTTCGTTTCGCTAGCTTCCTTCTTGGCCTCTGCGCCTTTTGCAGGCGTTTCAGCTGTCTTTTCGGCTTTTTCCCCTGGCGCTTCCCCGGATTTCTTTGCCGGCGCGTCTTTTATTTCGGCTTTTTCTTCCTTAGCTTCCGCTATCTTTTCCTTTGCTTCCTCGGCCTTCTTTTCCTGCAGCACTACGAATTTCGCTTCCTTTGCGCTATGCTCTTCCGCCATAATTTCTCTCCTTCATCTTGAGTTTCTTTGTCCGCCAGTTCCGCATGAACCTGTTGAACGTAAGGCGTCTGTTGGTCTTTGCGATTGCAAATACGGGAATGCGCCTATTGAGCCTGGCCGCCTTCACTAGTTTCCTCTTCCTTACTTCGCTCTTATTCCTTGCCATTGCCTATTGCGCCTCGAAATCTTCCGGATTCACGCCGAATTCCTCATCACTTGAAAACTTGCCCTTCAGTTTCAACACTTCCCTTGTCAACAGCCAGATGATGAGCATGATTGCCTTCCTTCCCTTGTTGTTCGTTGGCACCACGAGGTCCACGTATTTGGTCATATTGTTTGTGTCGCAAAGCGAAATTACGGGCACGTTGATATCCTGAGCTTCCCTTACCGCCTGCTTGTCGGCATTAGGGTCGATTACCAGCAAGAGGGATGGTTCGACAAAATCGGTCCTGCGGGGGTTCGTGAACCTTCCGGGCGTGAACCTTCCGATGAGCGGCGTAAAGCCCGTTAGTTCGGCCATCTTCGCAAGCGGCATTTTCGCATTGTCCTTGTTGCTTGCAAGGAATACCTTCTCTTCGGGGTATTTTGCCAAAAGCTTCGCGGCCGCGCGTATCCTGCCGTCCATCTTTTTCAAATCGAGAACATGGAGGCCATCTTCCCTTACCTTGTATATGTATTCGCGCATCCCTCCGGATTTGTTGCGCGTGCCAATGTGAACTCCGGCGCCCAGATATTTTTCCTGCGGTACTAGCAATTCCATGTTGTCATCACTTGATTCCTGTTAGGCCGGTGCCTGCGATTTTTCGCAATCCTGAGCATAGGTTAAGGATCGCCTTCAAAATTAGCAGCAATAAGACCAGCTAACAAAGGGAAATAGTTAACCATAATCAGGTTTAAAATCCTTACACAAATATAGATAATTAGCTTTAAAAAGAGGGTTTAAAGAGGCGAATACGCTACATTATTGGCTGGCGCCTTGTGTTGCTGCCGGCTTTTTCCTTTTTTGCCCCTGAATGCCCGTGTTTTGGTGTTAATTTTATGGTTGAAGGCGAAAACATTGAAATCACGAAGAAGAATACGATTTTGGCGGCGCTATTCCTGGCAAACCGAGTGCTTAGCCTCGAGGAGGTCGCTGCTGCCATCAAAGCGAAGGTCGATGATGCCGAAGGACTGGTTGCAGAGTTGCAAGCCGACCTCAATGACTCAAATTCCCCATTCAAGGTTAGCCTTTTTGAGGATCCCTCAAAGCTTGCGGGATCCCAGGTGAGGCTGGAACTTAGGGATGAGTACCTCGCTGCGGTATCGCACCTCTCAAAGGAAATCGAATTCAGCAGGAAGGCCCAAAAGATACTCGCTCTCATTGCAAAGAAAAAAGAGCTCCTCCAATCCGAACTCAAGTATTATTTCAAGGGCGATATCTATGAGGCGGTGGACGAGCTGATAAACCTCAAGTACCTTGCCTGGGAGAAATACAAGAACACCAAAAA
>JBDRDM010000120.1:0-10947 GCA_043820675.1 Microcaldota archaeon | reverse complement strand
CTCCTGCCGCGCTCATCCGAAGTCCCCGAGGATACGCTTACGTTAAAGCTTAGCAACGGCTACAACATCGGGCTTAAATGGGGGCCTGGGATGAAAATCTCCAAATTGGGCGATGCGGCAAAGCTCTCGCAAATCCCAACCCTTGATGCGGCATCAAATCCATCGCTCCCTTCGATTGCCATCATTTCCACCGGCGGGACAATCGGAACCCATGTCGATTACAAGACCGGGGGAGTATTCATGTCAAGGACGGCGCAAGAAATGCTCTCAACCGTTCCGGAACTTCTAGAGATTGTTAACATCAAATCACTCACAACCCCCTTCCAGACCGCAAGCGAGGACTTTTCAGTTGAAAATTGGCAGGCGCTTGCAAAGGAAACCGCCGAAATACTTGATGATCCGCAAATCCGAGGGGTGATCATCACCCATGGAACCGATGTCCTCCATTACACTTCGAGCGCGCTCTCGTTCATGCTCCAAAACCTAAGCAAGCCCGTTGCATTGGTTGGCGCCCAGCGCTCCCCAGACCGCGGAAGCTTTGATGGCACCATGAACCTGCTATGCGCCGCCCATTTCGTTTCAAAATCAGATATTGCACAGGTTTGCGTTGTAATGCACGGCTCATCCTCGGACGATTTCTGCTATGCCCACATCGGGACCAAGGTCCGAAAGATGCACACCACGCGGCGGGACGCCTTCCGTTCGGTCAACGTAAAACCTCTTGCAAAAATTTTCCCGGATGGAAAAATCGAGATCATAAATGCGATTTACCCCAAAAGAAAAGAAAGTTCGGAGGCATCAAACGGGGTGCAATTTCCCGGATCCAAACCCACAGGAGTTTCAACGAGTGCAATCACCAATGCGGCTGTGATTGCCGATACTTCCTTTGAGAAAAAAATCGCAATGCTCAAAATCCACCCAAATGCCAATCCAGAGCTTCTGGATTTCCTAACCGAAAAGGGCTACCGGGGGGTTATTTTGGAAGCTACCGCCCTTGGGCATGTGCCAACTGGTGAAAGCGGGACAAATTCCGGCTTTTTTGACCCTAATATGAGTTGGCTTCCAGCTATCAAAAAGGCAATTCAAAAAGGGATGTTTGTGGGAATTACTTCCCAGGCCCTCTACGGCCGGACATCTTCGACAGTTTATCGCAATTTGCGCCTCCTTCGCGATGCTGGGGGCATCCACCTTGAAGATATGCTGCCGGAAACCGCATATACAAAACTGGGCTGGGCATTGGCGCATTCGAAAACAGTGGAAGAAACGAAAAAATTGATGCTCTCAAACCTCCGGGGGGAAATTAATTCGCGCCTTACGGATGAGGAATTTTTGCAATAAATTTATATTTTTACAGAGTTCAGTTGTAATTTGCATTAAACGAGCGTATTCTTATGGATTATTCAGATTTGGGCTTCAAATGCGGCATTGAGATACACCAGCGCCTAAGCACCAAAAAGCTCTTTTGCGATTGCTATTGCGATCCAAACAAGCAAGCGGAGATGCCTCAAAAAGAAGTGCTGATCCACCGCAAGCTAAGGGCCGTCATCGGCGAACTTGGCAAAATCGATCCCGCTGCCGCTTTCGAGGCAACCAAAGCCAAAAAATTCACCTACCTGTTCGATGATGCCTATTCTTGCTATGTCGAGCTGGACGAGGAGCCTCCACACAAAATGAATCAAGAAGCACTCCTCCTTGGGCTTGTTGTTTCCCAAAGCCTTGGAAGCCGCCCTGTTGATGATGTTTTTATCATGCGCAAGACCGTAATCGATGGGTCGGCAGTTAGCGGCTTCCAACGAACCGCCCTCCTTTCCCTTAATGGCAAGCTTTCGACATCAAAGGGCGAAGTTCAAATCCCAACCCTTGCCCTGGAGGAGGAATCCAGCGGCATAATCGAAAAAAAAGGCGGGGAGACGATCTATCGATTAGACCGCCTTGGAATCCCCCTGATTGAAATTGCAACCGATCCGTCCATTAAGGACGGCGCCCATGCAATGGAAGTTGCGGAAAAAATCGGCATGATTTTGCGCTCCACCGGTAAGGTACAGCGCGGGCTTGGCAGCATCCGGCAGGACTTGAATGTTAGCATCTCCAAAGGTGCGCGCATAGAAATAAAGGGCGTTCAGGATTTGAAGCTGATTCCAACTCTAGTTGACAATGAGGTAAACCGGCAAATTGGGCTTCTCAAAATCCGGGAGGAAATCCGCTCGCGCCACATCCTTCTTGGCGAGGAGCATTTTTCAACAAAGGAAGTGACGGACCTGTTTTCGAGCACAGGAAGCAAACTGATTAAAGATGCCCTATTGCGCAAGGAAAAGGTTTTTGCCCTAAAGATCCAGTCGTTTTCCGGGCTTTTCAAGACCCAGCTCATGCCTTCCCACCCCCTAGGTTCCGAAATTGCAAGCTACGTCCGTGCCCACTCTCAAGCAAAAGGCATAATCCATTCGGATGAGAATTTGGTGGAGAAATATTCGCTTGGAAATTCCCAAATCGATGCCCTCGGATCCTTCATGGGCCTTTCCCAAAACGACCTTCTCATTTTATGTATCGGGAGCGAGGAGATATGCAAAAAGGCGCTAAGGGCAGCATTCAATAGGTGCCTTCAATTGCAAGTAGGCATCCCCGAGGAAACACGGCGGGCAGAAGGCGAAATAAGCATTTTCATGCGTCCCCTTCCCGGAAGCGCACGGATGTACCCCGAAACAGACCTCCTGCCAATCCAGGTTACGGAGGCGATGCTAAAGGAGGCAACGGATGCCCAGCCCGAAAGCCCCGAGGCAAAAAAAGCCAAATATCTCAAATGGGGGCTTAATTTGCAGCTTGCGCAAAACATGCTCCGCTCCCCTGAGTGGGTGCGCTTCGAAGCCCTAGTGGAAAAAAGCAAAGCGCCGCCGCAGATCGTGGCATTAACGCTTCTTGAAACCCTCATCTCACTTAAGCGATCTGGCGGTGATATTGCAAAGTTAACTGATGAGGATTTGCTTTCTGCGCTTTCCTTGCTTGCGGATTCCAAAATCACCAAATCCGCCATTCCCGAACTATTGAAAATAAAGTGCCTTTCCGGAACGGAAGCATTATCCGATTTGGCCTCCAGCAAGAATATACTTAGGATCTCCGGTGCCGAACTTTCCAAACTGGTTTCCCAAATATCCGGCAGCAATGAAAAGAAGTTCGCGGAAATCATGCGAACGCACAGGCTGCGCGTGGATGCGCAGGAACTGCAAAAAACTCTTGATGGTAATTGATTCGCTCAGCACCCTTGTCGATTCCATGCAAGCTGGTCATGCAGAGGAGATATCTTTAAATTCTACTGTCCGCAAACCTCTATCATGGAATTGCCCCTTCTAAGTTTGATGGACGGTCTTAACATAGTCGTACTGATACTTTCATTCTTTTCCATCTACAAGATGATGACGCTCAACTTCATCGAAAACAAGCTTGTGGCCCTGGTGGTGACAATTGCAATAACCTACCTTGTCCTAATCCCGGTCACGTGGTTCACATGGGTGGTGTTCGCAATAGTCTTTATGCTTGAGCTTCCAAACGTCCTTGTGGAGGGCCTGTTCAACGAGTGAGAGCATGGATTTCAGCTTCCTTATAATAGTCGTGTTCATGCTGCTTGCGGCCTCCAGCGGAAACACTCCAATAGTGCTCGCGCTTTTTGCGCTTCTTTTAGTGCTTGCAAAGAACAAGATTTTGGTGCTGGCTGCATTTGTTGGGCTCGTGCTTTCCGGCATAGCAGTGCTCGACCTTGAAAACAAATCCTTATTTATTCTCATAGGCCTATTCTTCGTGCTTATCCTGGTCGCAAAAAGCGAGCCCGCGACCCCCGCCCCTTACATGGGTGGCGGCTATTATTGAAAAGGGATCTATATGAACCCCCTGACTTTGATTTTATTGGCATTTTTCGCATACTTCTTCTATTCCATAGGCTCAACTTTCCTAGCATTCCTCAGCATTACCGTTGCTATAATCTTCGCGCTATCTTCCCCCAAAACAGAAGGTGCCGGCGCAGGCCATGGCGCTCCTGCCGGCTATTACCCGCCGGGAGTGCAGCCTATCGTAATAGGCAACCAGCAGCCCGTGGCATCATTCCCCCGTAAGTTCGAATTCCGGCCAAACTTCCCAGGCGATCCGGACGGCGACGAGTGGATTTCCGGAAAGCTCGGCATGTGGATTGTTCTTTTTGGGCGGATGATCAAGAAGATATTCGGCTCATCCACACCAAAATCCGAGTCGCATCATTGAGCGTGAAGGTTTATGGATTCGGTTTATGTGCTGTTGCTTGTGCTTGCGGGCACAAGCCTCCTTTTGAAGATTGATTGGCTGATGCTCGCCTCCATATTCTTATTTTTTGCGCTGATCTTCTCCAAATATTACTCGGAATTCTCGGCCCCAAGGCACGTGCCGCAGGAAATTTTGCATCCCGAAGGAACAGGGCAGGGCGGTCCATCCGCGCCACAACCAATTATTGTGGTATCCTCCGGGGGAGGCACCGCCGCCACGATTTCCGATAGCGTCATTGCAACGATGATGGGCAACTTTATGGCGATGGATGCCTATGAGCAAAGGGACCAGGCGCCGCAGACCAAGTTCCTTTCGCGCGGCATGAAGATGCGCCAGAACATGTTTGATCATGCAGGGAAGGTAGGGTCATACCATCAGGGCCTTAAGCACGACTATACCGAGCAGATGCTTAAGAAGCTCGATAGCATCGACAAAAAACTTAGCAAATGATTTTATTTCCCGCTTTTCAGTTTCAACAGCAGATCCCTGTTGGCATCCAATATCTTCCTATCTATGTCGTAAACCGCCCTAGTTATGGAAATCAGATCGTCCAGCTTGCGTTCCACCTCGTCGAGATTTTGGAGGCTCGTTTTCGGCATGGACTTCATTATTTCGGGCCGTTCATCCCCAATTTTTTTACGGCCCCCAATCTCTCTAGTTTCCTCCTTCCCGTCCCTTACCGAAGTGATTTCCAATTTCGGGATATCCTCAACTGCCTTTTCGGCCGTCATCTCCTCATTTTCCTTTGCATCGTGCCGATCCTTGCTGCTTTCAAAGAGCGAATGGGTTTCCGTATCGAGTATATCCTTTGCCTCCCTGTCGGAATCTCCATTGCCCCCGCTTCCCCTGCCTTCACCCATAATACTTTCGATTTCCGGCTCCGAAATTCCCTCCGGCGGTTTTTCATCGGTTCCAAGGATTCCCTTCCCTTCCTCGGAAATGACGCGCTCGTAATATTTTTCCGGCTCCGAAATTCCAAGATCCCTAAGATTTGACACTATCTCGTCCTTGCCCTGGCCGTTTCTCCTCATCTCCCTTACGATTTCAGCAGCGTCCATGCTTGGATTAGCGGATGACGATTTATAATGTTATTGAAAAAAGGATAGGATGCGCTTTGCGTTGGCTATCAGCAATGCAAACACCCTAAGCTCGTTTGGCCATTTGAAAAAATGATCCCGATTGATGACGGCGTTTTGGGCCTATGGATGTTGGCGAGTGCCATGTTTGCCACATACTGCAATACCGAACGCATTTTCATTCATATCTGGTTTTTTCACCATCCGCCAAAACACACCCGAAGCCACCCCTGCTTAGGCATAATAATGCTATAATGCAAGAGGTGTTGCATTGGGTTAAGCGGGGCTTAAGCCCTAAAGGTTGATTAAAAAAGCCACCCGCTTTGAATTGCCTTCCCTTTTTTTAAAGTGATTATCATGCCCGGCCGCAAACCCGTTTATGCAAATTTGGCAAAATTCCTTTTTGAAATGGGAGACCTTAAGTATGTTAAGCGCAGCGGCTGGTGGCATGCGAAAATCAAGGATCCCGAAAGCGTTGCTGAGCATTCCTTCAGGGCAGGCCTTATAGCATACGTCCTGGGGCAGCTTGAAAACCATCGAAATCCGGAAAGGCTCGCCTTCATTGCGCTCATCCATGACCTTCCCGAGAGCCGGCTTTTGGATCTCCACAAGATTTCCGCGAGCTACGTCCGGGATAAGGCGAAAATCGAAAGGCGCATAAAGGCCGATCAGCAGCGCCTCCTAGGATTCGATTTTCCTTTGCCCTCATCCAATGAGCTGGTAATCGTAAAAGATGCCGATTTGCTTGAGATGGCATTTACCGCAAGGGAATATATGGCTGCTGGCCATGCAGTCGCGGTGCATTTGCTTGACGGCGCACAAGCAAATCTCCAACTGGAAAGCTCAAAGAGTCTGCTTTTAGCGATGAAAAAAAGCCGCCCGTCCGATTGGTGGATGGATGTCATTAGGCGCAAGTGATTTGCATGGAGGAAATTTCAGCTTTTGAGGAATTCTTCAGGGAAGCCATGCGCCCCGAGCTCGAGGAAATTGCCGCAAATTACCCGGAGGTGCGTTCCATTTCCATTGATTACCGCAAGCTCGAGCAATTCAATCCCGAACTTGCCGATGAGCTGCTTTTGCATCCCGACGATATCATCAAGGCCGCAAAGGCGGCAATTGAAAACCTCGGGATCCCAGTTGCGAGCGGCAAGCACCTCTCAGCGCACTGCCGTTTCAATAAGCTTCCCGAAAGCCGCAACACCATGGTGCAGGACCTTGGCGCCGACCATCTCGAGCGCCTGATCAAAGTCGAGGGAATAATTTCGCTTGCAGCCGAAATCAAGCCCGTTGTCAAGACCGCTAGCTGGGAGTGCATGCATTGCGGGGAAACCACAAGGACCTACCCCGACAAGAACCTGCTAAAGACGCCCGATTTTTGCAAATGCGGCAGGCGCGATTTCAAGCACATGGAAAAGGACGACGTTTTCATAAACATGCAAAGCGCCCAGATGCAAGACCTTGTCGAGAAATTGCGGGGAAATGCGCCAACAACCCACATCACCCTTTGGATGGAAGATGACCTCGTCAATACGGTGACGCCCGGAGAGAAGTTTGCCGTGACTGGCGTCCTGCGCAAAAGGCCCGTCCGGAAGGATGGGAAGGTTTCGGCAGTGTATGAAAAGCTCCTTGAGGTAGTGCATCTGGACCGCCTCGACAAGGAATTCGAGGCGCTCGAAATTTCCGAAGACGAAAAGCGCGAGCTCATTGAGCTTTCGAAGCGGCCCGACCTCTTCGAGCTGATAACAAGGAGCATTGCGCCTTCCATCTACGGCCATGACGAAGTGAAATTGGCAATAGCGCTTCAGCTTTTCGGGGGCAATTTCAACAAGGTCCTTCCGGACGGCAAGAAGATCCGGGGGGAGACCCATATTTTGCTCATCGGCGATCCCGGCTGCCTGATTTTTGATGAGCGCGTGGTCCTTGGGAACGGCGCCATAGTGCAGCTTGGGAGCATGGGGGAGGGGCATTTGCAAAAAATCAACGTTCCGCTCCTAACCGGCCAGGGCCATAACGTTGACCGCGCAAAAGTTTTCCACACCTATAGGCAGCAGCCCATCCTGGAAATCATAACCGAGAGCGGAAAATGCATCAAGGGCACTTACAACCATCCGCTCCTCACAGTGGATAAAATGGAACGGAAATGGAAACGTCTTGACGAACTGGTACTTGGAGATAGGCTTGCGTGCGTCCCCTGGATCCCATGCACGATAAAAAGCGACCTGCCATTGGATTGGAAAAAAACCAGCAGGAAATACGGCCCCAAATTCAAGGGAAAGCTGCCTAGCCGCCTAAACCCTAGTCTTGCGGGCCTGCTTGGTTACATCCAGGGCGATGGTTGGGTGACCCGGACCCTGGCCGCAATGGACGTAATTCCCGATGAAGCCGACCTGATCCCAAAATTGGTGAAAATCATAACCTCCAATTTCGGAATTAGGCCAAAGATAATGGTGCGCCATGCCGCAGGGAAAAAGCCAATGAACATCGTTATCATTTCCAGCACCGACATCGCCGCAAATTTGTCATTCCTGAAAGAAAAGCGCGTTCCGGCGCCAATCCTCCAATCCAGAAACCAAGTTGCCGCCCAATACCTTGCATGGCTCTTTGAAGCGGACGGGACCGTTTTTTCAAAAGGCCGGGGCAGGCGGGCGGTGCAGCTTCGCACATCTAAGGCAAGGGTGGAATTCCTTCGGGATGTCCAAATTCTCCTCTTAAGGTTCGGGGTTCATTCCAGGATACTTAACAATGAGACTTTGGCGATACGGCGCGCGAATTCGATTTTGAAATTTTCCAAGCATATCGGCTTTTGCTCCAATAAAAAGAAAACCAGGCTGGTGCAGCTTGTAAAGGACACTTCCAATCTTCATCATCGGCTCGGAAAGCAGCTTAGCGAAAAGATCGTCAGCATAAGGAAAGCGGGTGTCGCGGACGTCTTTGATGTCGAGATACCCCTTTCGCATAGGTTCATCGCAAACGGGATAATCTCCCACAACACTTCCAAAACGACAATGCTCCTGTACGTCAAGAACCTTGCCCCTAAATGCATCTACGTTTCCGGGAAGGGCACTTCAGGAGTTGGCCTTACGGCCTCCGCGGAAAAGGCGGAGTTCGGAGAGGGCTGGGTTTTGAAAGCCGGCGCGATGGTGCTTGCCTCAGGCGGGCAGGTCAATATCGATGAAGTGGACAAAATGGATGAGAATGACCGGGTTGCCATGCACGAGGCCCTTGAATCCGGCCAGATTTCCATTGCAAAGGCGGGAATAGTCACGACTTTCAAGGCACGCACGGCCGTGCTGGCAGCTGCAAATCCCAAGCTTGGCAGGTTCAACCCAAACGAGCCGCCCGCATCCCAATTCGATCTTGGACCCACCCTGCAAAGCCGGTTCGATCTCATATTCCCAATAAAGGACGTGCTTGACGAGATCCGCGACCGCAAAATGGCCGAGCATATAATCAAGGGCCACAAGTACGCTTCCGATTCCTCGGTTGCCCCGGATGAGGCTATCGTTCCACCCATTCCAATTGACCTCCTGCGCAAATACATCGCATATTCCCGAAAGAACTTCGCGCCTACTCTTTCATCCGAAGCTTCCGAAAAGATCAAAGAATTCTACCTAATGCTTAGGCGCCTTGGGGAAAAGCAGAACAATTACCCCGTTACCGCAAGGCAAATAGAGGGCCTTATCCGTCTTTCCGAGGCTAGCGCCAAGGCCCGGCTGGGAGGTGTCGTTGAGTTGCAGGACGCTGAGCGCGCAATCAACCTCACCGAGTTCGTCTTGCAGACCGTGTTCATGGACCGCGAGACCGGTCGGATCGATTCCGACATCATAAATATCGGCCAGGCAAAAAGCCGCACGGACCGCGCGCGCACGATCCTATCCATTATCGAAGAGAAGGAAAAGGATGTAGACATGGTGTCTGTTGAAGACGTCGTCAAGGAGGCCGAGAAGGCCGGAATCGACGAGCCCACAGTCCGGCGCATTGTAGAGGATCTCCACCGCCAAACCGAAATTTACCGGCCAAAGTCCGGATTCGTGCGAACATCCAAGAGCAAGCGGCAGTAGGTGTTTTTTTATACACCCGCTTCAAAAGACTATTCATGGATAGGCGCATCTTGATTTCCATTGTGATTTTTACAACACTCGCGCTTTCAGGCTGCTCGGCCAAGCGCGACCTTAAGGCCGTAACCTGCCTTGCGAAAAAGCAGCCCTCCGAGAACAAGTGCCTAGAGCAGCTTGCAATTGATACCAAGGATGCTGCGCCTTGCGACCGGATCAGGCCGATTTTTGATTCAAATGGCACACTGGTTTTCCCAACCAAGGTTTCGTGTTATGCGGAAGTGGCGTATTGGCGGGGAGAGCGAAGCGCCTGTGATTCGCTATTGGATTCCGATGAATCTTTTGAATGCAAGTACCGCTTCGACCTTTACATGGATGCGGCGCGCATCGAGGTAGTTTGATTTGAAGCATCATTTAAGGAAATCCATGAAAACTCTAAGGGAATCCCTTCCCCCAGAGGAGGCCATGGAAAAAAGCCGGCAGATTTGCTCGAAGTTCACCGCCTCAAAATCGTTCGAGGAGGCCAAAACCATCCTCTTTTATTTGCCAATACGAGGAGAAGTCCAAACAAGCGAGGCAATTGAAATAGCTATTTCAAAAGGAAAAATCCTTGCAGCCCCCGTGGTTGAGAATGGGGCGCTGGTGCCAAGGAAGCTGCAATTGGATAAGCTTAAGGTTGGGCCATTTGGAGTTCTTGAGCCCTTTGGGACATCGATTATCCCCCTTGAAAATATTGACCTGGTAGTTGTTCCTGGGATTGCCTTTGATTTGCATGGCGGGCGCATCGGGTACGGAAAGGGTTATTATGATGCGTTCCTAAAAAAAATTCCAAAGGCAAAAAAAATCGGCCTCGCATACGATTTCCAGATCGTTTCTCACTTCCCAAAAGAGCTCCACGATGTGTTCACGGATATAGTTTTTACCGAGAAGCGCATCATCAACTGCGAGGGCCTTAGGAAAAACCAAGGCTGAATTGGTTTGGCGATTAGAGCACATTTTGCATCACAGCTTTCGGGCATATGATTGATTTGTCTTTTCGTTCGCATTTACGTGTTTATATGAGAAAAATACCCAAGACGATGGCAACGCAGCATCCGGATAATGCCATGCCGCACCATTTCTCAAAAAAAGCGTTCGTGAATACGCAAGAGGAGGTGGAGGAATGCTTCTTTGCATTCTCGGAACTATCCTGCGAGGAGTTCATGTGGGACTGGGAGGGAAAGCATGTTGACGAGGGCGTGACGGATAAGCTCATTGAGGGCCATTTCGAGTATTTCAAGCAGCACCAGCTAGGTAAGGATATTTTCCTGACTTTCCGCATCCCAAACATCTGGATGGAAAAGGGCTACAGGGTTGCACGCGCGTTTGCAAACCTCATTGCTGCAAACGACTTCATGGAGGAGATGCAGCTTCACACCCCGCCACTATTCGAGCTCATCCTTCCGATGACTACCTCCGGCCAGCGGCTTTTCTGGCTGCGCTCCAAATATTCGGAAATAGTCAAAGCATTCGAGTTCGTAAAGGAGCCCGGC
>JBDRDM010000119.1:0-4196 GCA_043820675.1 Microcaldota archaeon | reverse complement strand
CCGTATTTGGGGTTGTGCTCCTCTTTCTTCACGGAAATGATGAAGCCCGTTTTGCAAAGTTCGCAATTCTCGCCGGGATCGGACGATTCTTCAGTTTTTTTGGCCATCTCGGAAACCGCACGGCTGTAATATGGCTTGGGGGTATTTGCGGATTTGGACTGGGGAGTTTGTTCCCCTCCCGGAAATTCGGGCCTATCTCCCACGGTTTTTTTTTGTTCCTTTCTTGGCATGTGCCTTTCAACAAATGGCGAAGTCCTCTTCAGCAGGTGCTTTTGCTCTTCCGTCGGGCCGAATTTCCTCATGAGTTCCATGATGTCGATCGTCTCCTCCCTCCTTTTTTCCTCGGGCAGCTCCTGGATCTGCGAATGCCGCTGCTCGATTTCCTTCCATAATACTTCCACAGGCAGCTTTGCCTGGATGGTGTGCGTTAAATCGAGGGGTTTTGTTTCCTGCACCTTTTGCGGTCCGCCTTCCTCCGCCACCTTGATTTCCTTCATAATATGTGGCCTACGCTCCTTCCTTCCCAGCCACTCGTCCGCGGCCCTTTTCCATTTCAGCAAGTAGCCGTTAACACCCCGCAAGCTGAGGAAAATCGATTTGGAATCAGAGGAAATTGAAACATAGCTGCCTTCCGCGAGTGATTTTAGCCTGTCCGCAAACTCCTTCTCATCGACATTGAAAATCGCCCTAAGCTCCGTGGCATCGCTCTTGCCCTCCTTTAGGAGCTGCAGCAAAATGAAATCAAACCGCTCGAGCTTAAGCTTCGAGCCCTCCTTGCGGGGGACGCTTAACCTTCGCCTGCGCCGAACGGGCTTTTCGGGCATGGCAGGCGCTGCTTCCAATGCCGGTTCAGAGGGAGCTTCCATTTCAACTTCGATCCTCTCCTGGATTTCGTCCATACGAATTTCCTTTTCCATTAAGAATAATAATCTGAAACATACACTTAAGGCCAGGACCGAAGGCGTCTTTGCCCAAACCCCAACCGGATCTTATTTCTTTTTATCGTCCCCACCAATTACTTTTTATCAATCACAGCAAAGCTTATCTCATAATACGCATTTCCCGCGACCCTGAAAACGCGCCCCTGCATTCGCCTCCCCTCCTCCCTCATCGGATCCAGCACCATCGCAATGCTGTGAGGCTCAGTGAAGAACCGGTTCTGCGTGCCAACATCCGTTGCCGAAAGCCAGCACCCGTAGGACGGGTGCGAATGAAGCCAGCCAACAATCATCTTCCCATCCCTGAAATGCCCCGAATATGCTCTCGAAAGTTCAGTGAACGCATCCCTGGAAAACCGAACGGAAACCGCCGATGAATCGTTTTTTGCGGTAATGAAATTCTCAACGAGGACATATTCGAAGCCCTTCCATTTGAGCACATCGCCAACAAGGAGGCCCATCGCCTCCTTGCCCTCGTTCGCAGCCCTTACTACTGCCTTTTCAGCCTTGGCAAGTGCGGAATTGCTTATGTACGCATCAAAAGCCCCATCCATAAAACCACTCAATCAAAACCCATGATTTTCTTCAATTTCTTACCTATTCCTTCGCGCGACTTGCGATCCTGCTCTATGCGCTTTTTGAGCTCATCGTCCGCAAGCGGGGGGGACACCGGAATAATATCGGCAAGCGCATCCTCACGCAGGCGGTCCCTTGCGGCATCCACGGGCACATCAATTTGCCTTTCAGCCTCCTTCCCAATAAGCACGTTGCCCGCCCCACGTTTTTCGATCAGAAGCGAGTAATCCTTCTCCTCCACCACCTTGGGTTTCTTATGGGGCTTTGCATCATCCGATTTCTTCTCCCGCACTTCCACGACCCTGGGCCTTCCCATGCGCATCCCCCAATCAAGGATAGATGCGAAGGGATTAATATGCTTTCCCGCGTCATAAAAGTATCACATGAACAAGGGGCGAACGCCATGGCCGAATTCAACATAACAGTTTCCCACACGACCTCCGGAAAGGAGACGGTGCTCGCAGTTGAGCCCGAATTCACGGTATCCTCCGTATTGGAGGTTCTAACGGAATCCTTGCAGCTGAAGGACAGATTCGTCCTTGCAACAAAGGACAACAAGATCCTCAACCCGGAAATGACCCTAATAGATGCGGGAATAAAGGAAAACGACACACTTCTCCTGATGCCGGATCCCACCGGCGGCAAAAAATGATTTTTCCATTCCAAAACCGCCAGGTAATTGCATCCCCTTCCAATACATAGCCCCTGATCAACACCCGCACCCTACCCCTTCGAGCCCATTTTTAATCCTTTTCCGCCAATCCTTCCTGAGTGAACAAGATGCCCCAGCTTCCGGATGCAGTCTTTCAGAGGAGATTGCAGGCTGAATACGAGGGACTGAAAAAAGAGGGCCTACGGTTTTCAGCGGATCCTTCGATGATGAACTTCGAGATCTCCCTTTCAGGCAAGGCCTTGCAAAAGGTAGGGAGCAACATATCCGTCAGAACGGACCACAAATTCAGGATAGAAATAAAGCGCGCCTATCCTTATGCCGGAGGGTTCGATGTACACTGGCTGACCCCGATATTCCATCCAAACATCGATCCCAAGACCGGGAAGGTGTGCATACACCTTTTGAACAATTGGGCAGCCTCACAAACGCTTGCCTCGCTCATCAAGGGAATTGCACACATGCTCACGCATCCGAACGTGAAAAGCCCCCTCGACGTGGAGGCCGGCGAATACTTCTATTTCCATCCCGAACTCATTGAAAACAGGTTCGAGAATTTGGAGAATGCAAGGGGGCCAAAAATCCTCAGGCAAAGGTGAATACCGAATGGGGCCAGTAATTTGATATTGAAACCGCCGGCATATCTGGCCAGCAAGCGGACAAATGCAGATAAGTGGCATATATGAAAAAACCCAAGATCGTTGCGGCAAGTGAGTGTGATCGAATATTACAAAAAAACCCAGGATAATAGCAGTAAATGAGAGGAAAGTTAAGGAGCGCAAGCCTCCTAACCCCAAAACCCATAAATTCATTTTCACATACATACCGAAAAAAAGCTGAGAGGGATTACAAACGGCAATGCAGGCATAAGTGCGGATAAGTTCGGCATCATTCCCAAAACACCAAGCCCAAAATCCCTTTAAGGATGAACTCAGATGATAAACGAAACGGCAATCAGGAATGCGGCCGAGCAGATCCGGCGCAGCGAAAGCTTGCAGCAAAGGATCGCAGAAGCGATTAGGAAGGATGCCTCGTCAATATCCTTTCGGGAATCATTGGAAGAACACCTTCTTTTTGAAATCCCGGAAACGGAAGTCAACGGAAAAATTGCAGCAGTTGACGGCGGGCTTCTTTCAGAAGAGCTCCACTCCATCGACATCGTGCTCGTAAGGGCTGCCGCGGCAATTTTCGAATACGAAGGTTCGAAGCTCAAAAAACACCACTACTATCCCTCGTCTTTCCCCGATTACGAAGTCCATACACCGTCGGCACTTGAAGCGCACGAGGCAATCTGGTACCGGAACATCGCAAGGCTCGAAATGGAGGTGAATGCGGCAACTGAGACCATAGAGAAGTATTCGCCTCTTGCGCTCTTCATGGATGGCTCGATCGTCCCCCAGGTTTCCGATAAGCCCGCAAAGGAATCGGCCGTGCATGCGCTCTACGAGAAACTTGCAGAGGATTACCGTAAACTGTTTTCCCTATCCGAAAAAAGCAATTGCCTCCTCGTGGGCATAATCAAGGATTCGCGGGGGAAACATTTCCTGAACCTTGCTGAAAAGCACATGGGACTTGCGCCCTCCGATATTGAGGTACTCAAGAAGACCAACGACTCATCCTTCCTCTTCAATTTATTGAAGGAAGGGGAGCGCACATTTGCATTCAAATATGCAAGCATTTCCGAGCACCCGATCCTCCGGGACCTTGGGGAGCATTCCGGGCGGATTTCATCATTCTATCTCAAGGCCGTTAAGTACGATAGGCCACTTAGGATAGACTTCCTCCTTCCTGAAAACGACGGCGGCCGCATCGAGCAGGTCGCTTCCCTAGTCTACGCCCTAAGCAGGCAAAACCGGCAATACGCCTATCCCGCGATACTAATAGAGGCGGATTTGCGGGCAGCGCTCGACCCAAAGGAGCTCGAAATAGTCTACGACCGGATATTCAATTCGGTGGGGATGAGCTCAAGCATCTTCAAACTTAGGAGGAATACGAGGCCTTTCAGGTGAAAA
>JBDRDM010000118.1:0-3893 GCA_043820675.1 Microcaldota archaeon | reverse complement strand
TTTCCCCTGTGGGTTGGGTGGTTAGCCCCCTAGAGGGGTTGGTGTCAAATATTTAAATATCCCCGCCGTCGGTTATCCATGGATTATCTTGCGTATGTTTTCTACATTTATTTCATATCCGGATCCGTGTCACTAGGCTATCTCCTAATGCGGCTTACATACCCGGAGGTGCGCACGCTTTCGCACGAGTTGAAGCTTGGGGTTGCGGGCATATCTGGCGCTTTGCTTGCGGTTGCATCCCTTGCAATAGATTACGCGTACGACGGCAGCCTTGCCGTCCTTGAGGGGAATGGCGTTTACCCCATAATCATGTTCGTGATGTTTTTGCTTTCATTCGTTGCCTTGAAGATGTATTTCATGTTTTCCCGGCCTGAATTCCTGACGGTTGGAATGCCAATAGATGGCCAGCCGACAATCACCATCCAAATAGAGCGCATTGAACGCAAAGTCGAGCCAGAGGTGCAGGAAACGATAATTGGCAAGCGGCAGGGCGCCGATATGCGGGACCGCGGGGAGGGCCGCAAGAAGGAAGTTATTGAAAAGCTGCGCAAGGACGATTTGAAGATGGTTGCGGAAGAGCACGTGGAGCTGCAAAAAAAGGAGGATTTCCTCTCAAAAATCGTGCATGTGTTCTCGCCTAAAAAGAGCCCGCAGAAAGTGCCGCTTGATGATATGAGCAAATCAAGAATGGTTCCGGTGATGAA
This sequence comes from Microcaldota archaeon, assembly GCA_043820675.1. GTDB lineage: Archaea > Micrarchaeota > Micrarchaeia > Norongarragalinales > SBBD01 > JACRGC01. Next base: position 3,189 of record JBDRDM010000118.1, on the reverse strand, counting down.
AAACAAACCCGAAGTGAAGACGAATGCGACTTTGGCAAGCGAGCCTTTTGAAAAAAGCGGAGCTATTGCTGGGCAATCGCATGTGGATGCTGCAAAAATCAGGGAATCCATACTCGAAAAGCAAAAATCGAATGGCGAATCAATTGAGGGAAGTTTTGGCAAATCATCTGATGAGCAACCTGAAAAAGCTGATTTTGCAATGCAAGGAGAAGTTTCAGGGGGAAATACCGAAACTGAGGGTGCAAAAGAGCCTGCAAGGACGCAGGGTTATATGGCAATAGTTGGCGGAATAATTGATAAGGAAAAATCTGGAGAGGATGGCGGAAAAGCAAAGTCGATGGATGAGGAAAAAGCTGCGGATAAGGAAGGAAAAAACGCACCTCAAAGCAAACAACTTGATGCGGGCGGACATGAGCGGCTGTATTTGGCTGCAAAATCAGAGCAGGATGAAAAGGCAGGGGTGCCAAAGGGTTTCATAAAGGAAAAATTTGAAACCGACCCAAAACTCAAGGCAGAAACACTCAAGAAGGTTGAAGAGGCACAAACCGAAGCGGTGCTGCAGGATATTTTACCAAAGGAAGTGTTGGTGCAGGAGGTTTCGGAACCAATTGCCGAGGGTCATCGCCGGCTTTATGAGGCCGTTCAGGATAAGCAGCGCAAAGAGGCAATTGCGGTTGCAAAAGAGCTTCCTCCTGGTGCTATGGTTCATAGACGGTATATGGTCAAGACCGCACAAGCGGGCGAGGCAAAGGGCGTTTCAGTTGTAGCTGCAGCCGGAATTGCCAAAAATGAAAATTTTGATTCTATGGTAAATGATGTTTACACGCAACTGAAGAGCACGAAATCCGAGGGGATTGCCAAGGGACTGAAGGTGGCACCCCCTAAAGGAACTTCTTCGAAAACACCCCAGAAGGAGGAGCTATCTTTTGAGGATCTAATTGGTGAAAAACCCAAAGACAAAGAGGATACTGCGGGTAGCTCGGATATCATGGCAAAACTATCTGGTTTAACCGTTGGCGCAACGGATAAGGCAACTGGAGCGTCCAGATTACAACCCGGTGGCACCAAACCAACTGAACAAACCGGTCCAAAATCTTCCATATCGTTTGTGAAAATCGAGGCGGAAAAAGGCATGGGCTGCCCTACGTGCCATAGCAAGAACACCAAAATCATCTTTTGCCCGTATTGCGGTTCGGGGATGTGCGCGAACTGCTCACCTAGCATTAAAATCAAAGAAGGGGGGTTTGTTTATACCTGCCCCAAATGCAAGGAGGATGTGGATATACGGAAAAAGTCGCCGGAAGGGCAAACCGGAGGGCAGGGGCTGATGGGAATGGGAAGTTCGAATTGAAGGCACAATCTCCTTATCCTTGTATTTTACCAGTTACCTTCGTGCAAACACTTATAATAAGGTTTTGCACATATATTTACTAGAGGTGAGAGCATGACAAATGTGACAATATCCGTACCATCGGATTTGAAGGATAAGCTTGACCAATACTCGGAGATTAATTGGTCTGAGGTAGCCAGGAAGGCCTGGAAGGAAAAACTTGACAAACTGGAATTGCTCGATAGGCTTACCATAAACAGCACTGCTTCTGATGCTGAAATTGAGGAACTATCAAAAAAAATAAAGCATGGAATGGCTCTGGCGCATGATCGGCGGGCTAAAGAATTAAGCAAGGCAAAAGCATGAAACTCATTGTGGATGCCAATATAGTGGCTGCCGCCATTATCAGGTCCGGATTGAGCCGGAATCTGCTATTTAGCAGTGGGCTTGAATTATATTCGCCTGATTACCTTATTTCGGAAATATCCGCCCACGAAACTGAATTCATAAAACAAGCAAATGTTGGAAAAAATGAATTCTTACAGCTTTCGGCCCTAGTGCTTGAATGTATATCCCTTATGCCTACTGATGATTTTATATCCAAGAAGAGCCGAGCCGTGGAATTGGTTTTGGACCACGATGATTGGCCATACATTGCCGCTGCCATTTCGGCGCGTTGCCCGCTTTGGAGCAACGATAGGGGGTTGAAGAAGCAAAAAGAGGTTAAAATTTATTCCACTGCCGATCTTCTAGCCTATTTTCGAGGGAATGGGGTGTATTGGTTATGAATGCACGGTTCAATATTCAATTCAACGATTCAAAGGAGGCGGAAAATGCCTTAAAAGTCATTCTGCCCCAGGCATCCAGGAATGCCACGCTGCACGTGTTGCATAAGAAGGGTTCGTCATCTGTCCAATATATAATAGAAGCCCGTTCCTTCTCTCCCTTAAGGGCCAGATCCACTTCTCTTTTACGTGATATTAAAGTGATGTTGTCAGTCTTCGAAAAAGCAGGTGAAATAAGGCAAAATATCTAAGTGCATCAGGTGTTGCAACGGTTTAAACGGGAAAGATTTTAAAGCTTTTTTTCAACCACAATCTGTAGTGATTTCTGGCATTATTTACCACAATGTTCGTTATCTGTCTAAATTCCGAATTTAACCCGGTTTTACCTCGTAAAAATTACTGAAAAAAATGCAAAAAAGGGCCAAAATTCGTCTCTTTGGAAAGCTTTGTTCGTCAATTGCCCTCGACTGAAAGAAAGCTTTAAATACCCTTGAAAGTCTAACGATAGAAGTTCAGCAGAGAGCATCTGCTACCTGCATCTTCCTTTTTTTGGAGATGCAATCGGCCAAGACCTTTGAGCGCGATATTATTTCATTCGCGATATGGTCTTCATGCGTAGATGAGAAGGGCAAGGCCTTTGGTAGTAAACGGTTTCTGCTAACGGCGCGGCTGCTTCCAGCAGCTGCGTATAAAGTAAGTGAGTTAGGCGGATGCGCTTGATTTGTTTAATTTGAGCATCCGTATAAAAAACAGGTGAAATAAATGAAAAGTCTGAATGTGAAGAGAATTGCTGCAATTGCAAGCGGCGCAGCCATGTTAGGCGCGGCGTTTGTGGGCGCGGCAGTGAACTTCGACACGACAGGCGTACAGTCTTTCCCGTTCTTTTCGGCGGGCGAGCCCAACGTCAAGATCGTGCTCGGAAGCAAGGCAAAGCCTGAGGACGTCGTGGTTGGAGCAAACCTCGCGGCCGTACTTGGAAACCTTGCGTATAAGACACAAGCAGTGCAGATATTGAACACCGACAAGCTCGGGACTTCCGCAACCGGAGGCACTCTGGATGATAAGGAAGTGGGC
>JBDRDM010000117.1:0-2115 GCA_043820675.1 Microcaldota archaeon | reverse complement strand
ACCGTCACGCTCTTTGCCAAATTGCGGGGCTTGTCCGGATCGTGCCCCCTAAGGACCGCCAGATGATAGGCAAGCAGCTGCATCGGTATCGCCAATAGCAGCGGATAGAAAATCCCTTCCGCCTCGGGAATTTGGAGGAGTTCGTCGTATATTTCGTTTTTCGCATTGCTTATGGCGATGATACGCGCGCCTCTTGCCTTTGTTTCCATCGCATTGCTCAAGGTCGCATCGAACATGTCATCTCGGGGGTTTAGGGTTATTATTGGCGTTCCCTTTTCGATCAGGGCAAGGGTGCCGTGCTTGAGCTCTCCGGCGGCCATTCCTTCCGCATGGATGTATGAAATCTCCTTCATCTTGAGCGCGCCTTCGAGCGCAAGTGGATAGTTGGCCCCCCTACCGATAAAATATACGTGCTCCTTCCCCAAAAGATTTTGCGCCAGTTTCCTTGCTCGCTCCGCATTCATGTCAAGGCACGCCTTAGAGAGGGCCGTGATTTCAGAGAGCTTTTTCCTTCCCTGCGCAAGGTTTCCGCTAAGCGCGTAGGCAATCTGGTAGAGAACCGTTAGCTGCCCAACAAAGGCCTTCGTGCTTGCGACTGCAATCTCCGGGCCCACATTGATGTAAATTGTTTTATCACTCAGCCTTGCAATCGAGCTGCCAACAGCATTGACAATGGAATAAACAGCAATTCCCTTGAGCTTTATTGCCCGCATGGCATTAAGCACATCCGCGGTTTCGCCGCTTTGGGAAATAGCAATAACAAGCGAGCCCCTATCGACGCTGGTCCTAAGATAGGGGAATTCGGAGGCATTGATCACGTTCACATGCTTTCCTGCAATCTTGTCGAAAAGGTATTGGCCGGCCATTGCCGCATGGAGGGCGGTACCGCATCCTATGAGGATTACGCCATTTGCAGTTCGGATTGCCTTCGCAAACTCTTCCACGGCACCGTATGGCTGCTCAAGTGATTTTTTCATCGCAGCGGGCTGCTCGAAGATTTCCTTTAGCATGTAATGGTCGAACATCCCCTTGTCGGAGCTTTGAACGCTCCAGCCTATCTTGGAGACCTGCTTTTCCTTGGCTTTGCCGGTTGCTATATCGTAAACTTGATAGGATTTGCCGGTGATCATCGCGTATTCCCCATCATCCAGGTAAATAACTTCATTCGTGTGCTTGAGAAGGGGGACGGGATCGCTTGCTGCAAACATTTTCCCATTTCCCTTCCCCAATATAAGGGGCGATTCGTTTTTTGCCGCCAAAACAAGGTCCTTTTCCGCGCTCGAGATTGCAAGAATGCCATATGAGCCCTGGAGCATTTTTAGCGCGGAATGGAATGCTTCCCTAAAGCCCTGGCCGGCCTTCATTTTTTCCTCAATCAGGTGCACGATAACTTCGGTATCTGTTTCGGAGATGAATTTGTGCTTTTTGCTGGCAAGCTCAATTTTCAGCTCCTGGTAATTCTCGATTATCCCGTTATGAACGATTGCGATTTTGCCATCACATGAAAGGTGCGGGTGCGCATTTTGCCTTGTGACTCCCCCATGGGTTGCCCATCTGGTGTGGGAGATGCCGCACGATCCAAAAATCTCATCGACATCAATGGCCTTTTCGAAAACATCGAGTTTTCCAACCACCTTTTCGACGAGCAGGCAGGGCCCGCTTTGGATTGCCATTCCCGCCGAATCATACCCCCTGTATTCGACTTTGCGAAGGCCGTCTAAAAGGAGCCTTCCGGCATTCTCATCTTCCATGGAAACAAATCCGACTATTCCGCACATATGATTCACAGGAAGCAGGTATAGGCGGGCAATATATATAAAGATTATGCATATATTTATTAATTTTTTCATAATAGTTATAATTCATTATTACATGAAGATACGCAAAGCAGTTGATAGTTAGCTAGGCAGGGATGGACTGAATGGAGATCGCAACCAAGCCATGAAGGATGATATGATTCAATGAATGCTAAGCTTGTTTTGGAAAATAAGAGCCTCGAGAGTGCAATAGTTGAAGATTCCTCGCTCTCGATCCTATCAGAGGAGCGCATCCGCATACTCAAATCGCTTGCGAAGGAGCCCAAATACCCAGCGGAAATGGCCCGCGAATTGAAAA
>JBDRDM010000116.1:0-46494 GCA_043820675.1 Microcaldota archaeon | reverse complement strand
AATAAAAGAAAGGCTACTTCTTCCCTGGCGGTTCGCCCTCAGGCGCTTGGCCTACGGGGATCTCGACGAACCGGATGCTGTCATCATTGAGGGTATAGATCACGCGGATAACCCCCGAGACCATCTGGTTGTCGTTGAGCTTATCCATGAATGCGAGCGTCGTATCCTCCTTGACGCCAACCGCGCCCTCAAATACCGCATCAACGGGATTGAACCCCGCCTTCTTCAATGCGTCTATTGTCTTCAAAACTTCGTCCTTTATTTTCATAAAAACACCCTTATCAACGGAATGCAACCATTAACCGCAGGGGATTTAAATAAGTTGGGTTGGCTATAAGTATATTCTGCGATCTGGCACGTTTGATGGGGAAAACGGTGCGGCCCCTCAAATTCACCAAATCCAAATTAACGTTACCAAAGGTGAGATTATGGCTGAAATACCCCAGGAAACCGAATTAAGAGGCATGGCCCAGAAAATGTTAAAGTCATATAATCCAGGCTGGCTGAGAACGTCACTTATTGGCAAAACGAGAAATAACCGAGTATTCCATGAGATCCTAGGAAGGGCATATCATGCGGGCCTGCATGGCCTTCAGGACTTTACTAGGAGAGGAACGGAGCGCAGGGAAGGCAGAGAAAAAAAAACCGGAGGTGATGGCGAGCAATTTTTTGTGAGTGGAGACCTGACGGCATTAAGTACAGACCGGAGAACAGGTCGCGAACAAAGGAAAAATCAGGGTGAATTCGAACCGTTGGGAGCCGGTTCTACGAAAATCGATGCGCTAGCCAAATCTCTTCTTGGCCACGATACGATGAAGCCTGTGTTTAAACGTAACTGGATTGCAGTTAAAAGAAGGCAGAGGGAACTGACACAGACCCAAAGAACACTCATAATTACCGCCATGGTAACTGCATACAAGACGGGTTTTGCTGAGAAGGGTAAGGATGCAAATCCGGCTCCCCGCAGCCCTAGGGGCGTAAAGAAACAATAACCCCAAAGCACTAATTACTTAGCACTTTGAGGAAAATCTCCCCAAAAAGCCTATCCTGCCAGGCGAAGAGCTTTTCTTCCTGGATGAGATGCAGAACAGGCGGAAGGTGGCGCGCATAAAGGGATGCCTTTTCCTCGCCGTGGCCGTTGAATGATTTCACCAATTCGGAAAAGAGGACCATGTTCTCCTTGTCGCGAAGCTTTGTTGCACGCGCATGGACAGAGCCCATAAGCTCGTTTATGCTCTCTTTTGGCATATCTATTTGCAGCGGATCCGCTTTCTGCCTTGGGATTATCTCCCTGCGCTCATAATGCATAACTTCCTCGACGGCCTCGATTAGCTCGATTAGGGTGATGGTCCTGGAGCGCGGAAGGTTGGGGTTGAAGACGAGTTCGGGTATGGATTCGTTTTCAAAGGGCCTAACGAAGGGTTCGGGCTGCGGCTCGGGCTCTTCTAGCTGTAGGGCTTGCGCCTTGTAATTTAGTAGCAGGGCAGATGCAAGAATTACGTTTGCGGGGATGCGCAAATCCATGGAATGCATCTCCCGAACCTTCCTAAGGTATGCATCGGCAACCTGCACGAGATCGATTTCCCAGGGGTTCATCTGCTGGGTCGATATGGCCTCAAGTAGCACTTCCCTCCAGGAGGGCTCCTTCACGAATTCTGCTAGCTCTAACTGTTGTTGCATTTCAATCAAGTGGGTTGGGAGATTAAATGGGGGGAGGTAGTATTTATTCCTTTTCAAGGGTCACTTTTTTGATGCCGAGAGCTTATATGCGAAGTACATGGAGGCAAATCCTGCGGCAACTGCAACCAGACCTTCTGTAATCAAATCCAAATTAATGCACCTTGGCAATAATAGATCGTTCATCAGACCCGGGCATAAAACATAATTCAAGCTTGCTAAAATTGATGCAGGAGTCATGGCCAACAGAACGCTAAAAAAAGCAGACACTGCAAATGCGAGTTCAGAGCTATTTGGCATAAGCCATAGAGCTATAGGAATCGCTACATACGAATTATACAAAGATAAGACAAGAAGAGGAAATACAAGAAAGCTAGCCATTATCGCGTATGCATCATTCCGATTGAGACTATTTGCTTTGAAATAAGTATATGGCAGGTAGAAAGCAGTAAGAAATAGAGCAATTATACTAACTACAAGCGCCGCTAAGTGCTGAATTGTGAAAAAGCCAAAAATACGGAAGGCGGATATTGGATGGTAACCAACCAGTCCTAAAATAATACCCGAAACCAAACCCACAATGAGGCTTAATAGGTAAAGATACCACAACCCCTGGAGAATTATTTTAAAATTCAGTTCGGGCACGAATAGACCACCAACATAAAAAATTTACGATTCTTTTCCAGTAGCGTTAGCAGGCGGCGCTTGGGCGCTTGCATCACCATCCCTCTTCTTCATCAGTTCCTTGCCGTGCTCGACGCGCTTTTCCAGGTTCTTTTGGAACTCCTCCAGGTCCTCTTTTTTCAGGAGCTTTGACATGAAATAGTTCGTGAACTGCTGCGAGATGCTGCTCGCATTAAGGAGGGTGTTTTGCATCTGCTCCTGGTTCATCCTCAACTCGTTTGGCTCGATGATTTCAACCGCAAGGGGGCCGTACTTGAGGCAGGTGCCAATTGCGATGTCGAAATTGGAGAACATGACCTTGATTTCGGTATAGGTGGTGTAGCTCTTGCCCGCCTCATCTTCGGTCTCGAGAACTTCCTCGACTTCCCCACGGCAATAGATTACGCCCTTTTCCGCATTGATCCGGCTAACAAGTTCGACAAGGGATGCGCGCACGTTTTCCTTGTCCTTGCCGTAGGAATCGAAATGTAGGAGCGCAAGGACTGCCCCAAGCTTGCCTGCCTTCTCGAACAGCTCTGCTAGGTCCTTTTCGGTAAATTCCTGCTTTGGTTCATCGGGCATGTTTATCACAAATAACGGATGCGAAGCTGCCAGTAGGGTTACGTTGGAAAACTATTATAAACAAAGGAGAAGCGGAAAACGGATGCAAAAGTGCGAATGGGGGAAAGGAGCAAGATCAGGAGTTGGGCTATACCTTCCTTGTAAAGCCGCGCTCCAACACGTATTTGCTTTTGCAGTTCGGGCACTGGAAATTGCCGCCATCGTTTATGAGGCGCACGCCAAATCCGAAATTGGAATAGCAGTGGCGGCAGTTCTTGACAAGCTCATCGCCAATAACGGTCATGCGGATCACCTAAACAATGGGTTCAGGTATTCTGAGGGAAGGGGTATTTATAGCTAACTGAAGGAGTAAGTTTTATAGGTGAAATTGCGAGTAAAAAACACAACTAATGGTAATTGAAAATGCCAAGGAGCACAAATAAGGTCAAAAGGATAAAGAAAGTTGCTAGGACGATGGAAAAACCCGTGAAAACTACAGATGTCACCAAACCTTCTATTGGGCCATATTTCTTGCTCACGAATAAATAAACCGCGATAATTGAAATCACCCCTAGAATCAATGCTGCGGAAAATTCGATTGCCGCGGAGGATCTGTAAATGAAATCTATTGGCCGCTTGATGAATTCTATCAGGAGCACGATTGCTGATGCCAATATCGAATACGCAAGGGAAGCGACCACTGCTATCGAAAGCGCACGGCTGTAATCGATGGTTCCTTTTGCCATATCAATCAACTAAGCAATCATTCAGAAATATTGCCCGAATAACACCATCGAAACGATGTAAAGGAGGAATATCGCAACCGGCACCATCACTACAGATATGCCGATGAAGGATATCGATGTTACTATCGCCTCGAGGGTTCCAAAACGCGAATTTGCGTAAAGGAAGAGCAGCACAACGCCAACAATGCCTGCAAGGATTATAAATACCAGGAAAATCGCAGAGGTGTTGCTTGCGATTATTCGCATGGAACTTGCTATCAAGAATATTGCCATGAAAACAAGGGAGAGGATCGCATATGCGGTTGCCGATATGAATGCCGCAACAATTGCCCTCGAAGCGTCAAACCCGGCATTTTTCTGAGGTTTCTTGGAAGCTTGGGGCGCGAAAGATTCAAAAAGTGAAATTATTTTGGGGATGCAAAACTTCCAGCAGCCGTAGAGTATTAAGAGCACGACTGCAAGCCAGAAGAGCCAATCGAGAATATAGAGTTTCCAGCCGGCATCCGCAAAGCTTCCGGTCACGTGGAAGGATTCGTTAGGAAGGAGGTTGCGCTTTTCTTTTACGTATCCCGTCGCATAACGGATGCTGTTGGCAATTCCTAGGCTGGAACCTGATATCGCATCCGCTTTCGGGGCAGAAGCCATCTGGCTTTCGAAAGTATTGAATCCAGTCACGTAATCCGTGCGGCTCTGGCCTCCCTTGAGCTCCAGGTCCTTGTCAACCGAAATGGAAACGCGCGAGTAATCAATATCGAATTGCGCCTTGATCGTCTGGAAATCGAAATCCTTTGTGAAACCATCAGTCACATAGCCAAAGACGCGGTAGGAAAGCAGCAATGCGCTCTTTTCACCGCTGCCAATTGGAGAATCAAGCATTATGCGAAAGGTGTTTCCCCCTATTTTCTGCACGTCCACGAGCTTGTAGGTTGCGGAATTAGAATCAATGCTTCCCGAGCATTTTTGCGTATATTGCACGCATTGGCTCTGGTAGCTTTGGCACTCGTCCCGCCAGGTGGTGCAGGAATCCTGAGAGTAATCCCAAACATCGCAAACCTTGCGGGATTGCGTGCATACCTTGTCAAATTTGGCGCATTGCTGAGTGCAGGATGGCGATGCCTGCAGCGCATACTTGAGGGAAACAGAATTCCCCGGAATTTCCAAAGTGATTTCGGTGACGGGCTCGCGCTGGTAATTGGATAGCTCGAGCCTTGCCAATACGAGGGCCTGGCCGCGTTCGTCAAATATAGCCTGGTAATAGCTATCGGTTGCCTGGGGAGCGGTTGCAACATAAGGCATTGGCTCGGCAATCTGCTTATTGACAACATCGAGCATTGCGGATGAAAGCGATGTAAACAAAAGAAGAGATAGAAGCAAAATTGCAAAAAGCGGCCTCATCAATATCACCTCAAAAAATTAATTGAAGGTAATATTTAAGGATTGGGGTTTGTTTAGCCGAATAATTAACCTGAAGAAAAACGGCATTCCAAAAAAAATCAAAGGAAAGAACAACCGCCAATGCAACAGAATGCGTTTATTTCAGTCCTTCCTCCCATAAATTCGGGCCATTCCACATAAAGTTCGGGAAATATTGCCAATGGGAGGGTTTAATATTTTGTTTGCAAGATTATTTTGTCGATATGCCAAATCCACATCTTTTTAGCCGGGAAGGACCAAGAGATACACTCACCGCAACAGTTAGGGAAATGGATATCCGGGAAAGGCTCACAAGAAGGCGCATGGATGATGGTTTGCTGAATATCATGAGACGTGCGCATAGGGAAGGCATTGATCCAAGGAAGCTAAAAGAAGGCGAAAGGACGCATTTTAAAACGCTGGTCAAATGGGGATTGATTTCGAGAAAGCCTGGCAGTAAAGAGCACCATGAAATACCAACAAATAGAGGAAAACTCGTTAGAGCAGCATTGGAGGCCCAACAACTAATACGAAAGCAAGAACAGGGGGATGCCAAAATGGGATTCCTCAAGAAAAAATAAAAGGGGGGTAATTTTCTCTATTTCTTTAGCACGTCCTTATTAACGACATTTTGTGGAACCGTACCCTTGAAGAAATCCATTATCGACTGGCAGGCCATCTGGGCCATCCTTGCGCGCGTATCAACTGAGGCGCTTCCGATATGCGGGACAATGAGGACATTTGGAAGAGGTATTAGCTCGGTTGGGCAGCGCGGCTCGTCCTCATAGACATCAAGCGCGGCCGAAAAGATGCGCTTTTCCTTGAGGGCTTTTGCTAGCGCCGCCTGGTTTATTATGGCGCCCCGAGAAGTGTTCACAAGGACTGCCGTCCTTTTCATCATATGGAACTGCTTTTCGCCGAGCATATACTTGGTTTTCGGAGTTAGGGGCACATGGATGGTGACAAAATCTGACTGCTTAAGAAGCTCCTCAAGGTCGCAGAACTTGGCATCGAACTCCTTGTTGAATTCGAAATCCTCCTGCGGGTCGTTATAGATTATTTTCATCCCAAAGCCGTTGAATGCCCTTTTTGCAACCGCATGCCCGATCCTCCCAAGGCCGATGATTCCCAAAGTCTTGCCATAAACATCATGCCCAAGCATCATGGAAGGCCCCCAGCCCTCATAGCGGCATTCGCGCGTGAACTTATCGCCTTCGACTATCCGGCGGGCAGCGGAAATCATTAGCCCCATTGCAAGGTCCGCAGTTGTTTCGGTTAGGACGCCGGGAGTATTGGTAACCAATATTTTCCTTTGCGTTGCCGCTGGAATGTCGATATTGTCAAAGCCCACAGCATAATTTGAAATCACCTTAAGGTGCTTGTTCTCATCCATGAGCTCGGCATCTATCTTGTCGGTGAGGAGGCATAGGAGCGCATCCTTTCCTTTGATGCCTTCTCGTATCTCCTCCCTGGTTGCAACCCGTTCCTCTTCCTGCAATTCTACATCGCAATGCTTTGATAGCTCCGCTAGAGCATTCCCAGGAAGCGGCCTTGTAACATAAACCTTGGGTTTTGTCATCTTGATCACCATGAAAAGATTTCACAATTGGCGCGGGATGCATTTATTACCTTTTCCGAATGGGGGAAAGTTCGTTATTTGCAGTAAAAGCGGGCATTGGGGGAAGGAGGAAAATAATATGTAAACCGCGGCAGGCAGATACCAACTTAAGCAGCTCGCCTATTTCCTCATTTTTAGAACTTCCCTTGCTTTCATCGCAATATCCTTGCCCCGAAGGCAAAATTTGTCAAGCAATGAATCCGGAGTGCCGCTTTCACCGAAACGATCATCGATCCCCACATATTTCATAGGTACCGGATAGTTTTCGCAAAGCACCTCGGATATAGCCGAGCCCATTCCGCCTTGGATCTGGTGCTCTTCAGCCGTAACAATGGCCCCCGTGGCCTTTGCCGCCTTTATGAGAGCCGCCTTGTCGATGGGCTTTATCGTATGGTTGTTGATAACGCTGGCCGATACCCCTTCCTTTTCGAGTTCTTTTGCGGCAACAAGCGCCTCGTAGACGAGCTGGCCGCTTGCAATTAAGGAAACATCCGAGCCGTCCCTGAAAATTTCCGCCCTCCCGATCTTGAATGGCGTATCTTCAGCAGTAATTACGGGCACCTTATCCCGGCTAAGGCGGATGTATGCCGGTCCTTTAATGTCAACAGAGGCAATGGTTGCCTTCATTGCCTCGACCCAATCACATGGAGATATGACGGTCATTTTGGGAAGGCAGCGCATGATTGCAACATCCTCAAGAGCTTGGTGCGTTGCACCATCCGGGCCAACAGATATGCCCGCATGCGCGCCGATGACCTTGACATTGTTTTCGGAATAGCAGATGCTAACACGGATCTGATCCCAGTTCCTTCCGGGCGAAAAGACCGCGTAGCTTGCAATGAAGGGGATTTTTCCTTCCGAAGCCATGCCTGCCGCGATTCCCGCCATGTTTTGCTCGGCAACGCCGACCTCGAAATATCTGTCTGGGTATTTTTCCTCGAACCATTGCACGCGAGTGGAGTCCTTCAGGTCGCAGCACAGCACAACCACTTCGGGATGCGTTAAGCCGAGCTCCAGGAGTCCCTTGCCAAGCCCGTCGCGGCTTGGGACCTTCTCAACTTTTTCATAGATATTTTCGAGTATCTTGACAGCCATGTGGAACACCAATTTTTATGGGAGTGCAGCCCCCTTTTCCAGCCTTTCACGTTCAGCTTGCAATTCCTTCAGTGCAAGATCAGCTTCCTGCGCATTTGGCGGCTTGCCATGCCATTCATAATTGCTTTCCATGAATGAAACGCCCTTGCCGGGAACGGTGTTGAGGAGTATCATGGTGAATTTGCCCGAGGCCTTGGCAGCCTTTACCGCCCCAATGATTTGCGAAAGGTCATTGCCGTCAATGGAAATCACGTTCACATTGAATGCCTTGAACTTATCCTCCAGGGGATCAAGGGGCATCACGTCCTCGGTATTGCCATCGATTTGGATGTAATTGCGGTCCATGAAGGCTATGAGATTTGAGAGCTTGTATTTGGCGGCGAACATCCAAGCTTCCCAGGGTTGGCCCTCGTTGTGCTCGCCATCGGATGTGAGGCAGTAAACGTATTGCTTTTTTCCTTCCATTTTCAGGGCAAGCGCCTTGCCTACTGCCTGCGAAGTCCCTTGGCCAAGAGGCCCGGACGAATTCTCGATTCCCGGCAGGGAAAGGTTATGGGGATGGCCATGAAGGCGCGTTCCCAGTTTCCTCAAAGTCATCAGCTCTTCCTTTGGGAAGTAGCCCGCATTTGCCATAGCAACATATTGGACGGGACACACATGTCCGCAAGAGAGAACGAAACGGTCCCGGCTACCCCATGAGGGATCTTTTGGGTCATGGTCGAGGAAATTGAAATACATCGCAGTGAAGAATTCCGCAAGGTCAAGGGGGCCTGCGGTATGGCCGCTTTTTGCCTCGAGTAGGGCGCGTATGAGATCCTGCCTCAAGGTATTTGCCATGAGTTTAAGCTGCCAAATGTCCGTAAGCTTTTTGAACGCCATTTTTCCCCCCTGAGAATGAGCTGTATTTTTTTTATCGCCCAACGTTTTTTAAGGTATTTATCGCCAATGGATGCAAGAGGAAGGCAATCGAATGATTGGGAGTTAATTTGGGGAACGTGAGTATTGCACGCTAGCACATGTGTTGCGCGTATAACCAAACATTGCTTGAGTTGAGAATTTCATGGGAAAATTCGTCTGTGATGTATGCGGAGCTGAAAAGCCCCTCCCGAAATGCTGCGGGAATGAGGAGATGAAATCGCAGGGCCCGTATTCCATTTGCACTTACTGCGGAATAATTACTTATTTCCCCTTCCACTGTGGGAGGAGAATGACCCCAAAATACTGAAAATATCAGGTTTTTGGCAAATAGCCGTGGTGCTGCAGGTACAGCAGTGCAAATCGAGCCTGATCGAAATGTTTCGTTGTTAGGTTATTAATATCCTGCAATGGTTGCTTTTTCAGAATCCTATCCCTTAATGCTTTGAATTTACGGTCCGGTTTAGGAAGATTGGCGGCATTTTTCTCCCAATTCCACAAAGTAATTGCAGGAACAACATTGCTAGGAAGGCCGGGACGGTCAATTGAAATAGATGATACAACCGCAAAAATAACATGGGCCCTATGCTCTAATTCAGGCAGATTCTCATCATTAATCGAAGCAATTGGAATCCCTTCGGTTAGGACCCTAACTGGCAACCTATTCGCTTCGACCAGATGGGCAAATGCACGAGCAATATGCCCGCTACCAAAACCGCCTATGCACCCAAAACCCACAACTAAGGGCTTTTCGGGAATTTTTTCCGGTTCACTTGCCATGCACTTACCCCTCATCTTCCCTAAATTCTCCGCTTATTTGGTTTTAGCCTTCTCCCAGTCCTCAAGGAAGCGCTTTATGCCCGAATCCGTCAGGGGATGCTTGAACATCTGCTTCATGACCGTGTAGGGGATGGTCGCGTAATCGGCGCCGGCTTTTGCCGCATCAATAACATGAACGGGGTTTCGGATGCTTGCGGCAAGTACGTGTGTCTTGAAGCCGTGCTTCTTATAGATTTCTATAATATCCCTCACAACCTGCATTCCATCCTCGCCTATGTCATCGAGCCTGCCAACAAATGGCGAAACCAGGAATGCTCCTGCACGTGCGGCTAGCAATGCCTGATTTGGGGTGAAAACGAGCGTGACATTGACCCTTATTCCGCTTTTTGAAAGAGAGCTGCACGCCTTGATGCCTTCCTCGGTCATGGGAACTTTTATCACCACATTTCCATGCCATTTGGAGTATTCGCGGCCTTCCGTAATCATCCCTTGCGCATCGGTTGCTATGACTTCGGCTGAAATTGGCCCATCAACAAGCCCGCAGATCTCCTTTATCACTTTTTTGAAATCCCCACCCTCCTTTGCTATGAGGGAAGGATTGGTCGTAACTCCGGAAAGGATTCCCCAGCTTGCGGCCTCCTTGATTTCATCCAGGTTTGCAGTGTCTATCATTAGTTTCATGGAATTCAACCCCAAAATATTGGGCGGTGAATGCTAAAATTGGTTGCTATTTGCACCATACTGGAAGGAAAATGCGCAAATGCAAAAAAAAGCCGGTTTTTATGGAATTTAGACCTTAAAACTCACCCATAAATACCGCCGGATGGAAAAAACAATTATGAAATGCCCGATGTTTTTGAAATGCTGCAAAGCGGTTGGGGATAGGAAGGAAAAGGCATCGGAGAAGAAGGTTGGCATGGGAAAAAGCAAAGAATAATGCGCCCGGGGGGAGGGGGCGTTAATATATTGAAAGGCTTTAAAAAGCTTCAAGGGCTCGAATATTGTTCCAAACTGCTGATTGATAAAAAATCCCGGAATGGGATGGGGTAGGTATTAATGGAAGAGCATCACGAACACCACAAGAAGGAAAGCAACGAAGGCATGTATGCGGTCGCGATTGCAATCATCGTTTCCGTCATCATATTATCTGGAGTCATCATATATGCAGTCAACGGCGTCAATTCCAACCTGGCGCAAATAAACACCAACCTTGGGAATTTGAAAATCAACATCAACAGCAATATCGGAACAGGCCAGCAATTGCAGGCAACTCCAACCCCAACGGCAACCCAAGCGCCCCAGCAGCAGCCAACCGGTCCCAACTTCAATTTGGAGGGAGCAGCAGTGAAGGGCAAGAGCGATGCGAAAATTACAATTGTGGAATATTCCGATTTCCAGTGCCCGTACTGCGAGAGGTTCTATTCACTGACCTACCCCTCAATCATAACCGACTGGATTGATACCGGAAAGGCGAAAATAATATTCAAGCACTTCCCCCTAAACCAGATCCATCCAAATGCCCAAAAGGCAGCAGAGGCAACAGAATGCGCAAACGACCAGGGCAAATTCTGGGAGATGCACGACATAATGTTTGAGAACCAGGGAGCAATCCAGGTTACGGACCTTAAGAAGTATGCGGCGGACCTGAAGCTGGATACGACAAAGTTCAACTCCTGCCTTGACAGCGGCGAGAAGGCCGACAAGGTGAATGCGGACCTCCAGGAAGGCATCGCAAACGGGGTCACCGGCACGCCCTCGTTCTTCATCAACGGCCAAAACCTTGTCGGTGCGCAGCCATATAGCGTATTCCAGCAGGCGCTGCAAAGTTTTGCCTAAAGAAGGTACATTGGGGGGAGGGGAGGGATAATCGGGCATGGAGGCGCATGGGGAGAGATTGGATTCGTTGGATCGTTCCTTAATGCCCTTTCCTTATTTACATTTTTTTTAAGGTGAATAGATGAACCCTTACGAAGAGGTCAGGGCGGCTTTGGCACTGGCTTTTTTCGATAAGAAATACGTCTTCATCGCGCTTGTTGCCGGCATTGCAATGACCGCAATATATGCGTACATACCAATAGCGGTAACTCCGGGAAATACATTGGAGCTGTTTCTCGATATTACGCCGGTATGGGGGCTTTTTGCGATAGCGTTCCTTGGAGGGCTGATGGGCGTTCTTATCGCAATGCAATATTACGTAATCAAGAACACGAAAAGCAGTGATAGGAAAGAGCTGGGCAGCGGGATTTCGGCATTCGTATCGAGCATCATTTCGGGCGTATTCGCAACCGCGACATGCGGCGCATGCGTAGGCGTGCTGTTCTCATTCCTTGGGACGGCCGGCGTGTTCTTCCTTTTGGAGCACCGCTGGGAAATTACGGTTTTTGGCTTCCTGATGGTCGCAATATCGATTTTCCTCACATCGAGGCGGATTAACAACCATTGCGAGGTGTGTGGAATGACCTTATTGCACCCTGGACGGAAAGGGGGAGGGAATGGCGTTTAACAATAGGTTTTTTAACTTTAATTTGATAAGAATATCCTCTGATATTCTAAGCTATTAATTCCAAGTTAGGGATCTCGTTCTAGGGGCGTAAATTCCGCTTAAGGGGAGATGGGGGCATTTGCATTAATGGTTTTTATCGAATAGGTGATTTGAATGGGAAACGAAGGAAAATTGCAAAACCAGCAGATTATGATCCTGCCGGAGGGCGCTCAGCGCATCCTCGGGAGGGACGCGCAGCGCACGAACATCGCAGTGGGTTATGCGGTAGCGCAAGCGGTCAAGAGCACGCTTGGCCCCCGCGGGATGGACAAGATGCTAGTGGACGACATGGGGGATATCGTAATTACCAATGACGGGGCCACGATTTTGCAAGAGATGAACATAGAGCACCCTGCAGGGAAGATGATGGTCGAGATCGCAAAAACACAGGATCAGGAGGTCGGCGATGGAACGACAAGCGCGGTCGTGCTTGCCGGGGAATTGCTCAAAAAGAGCCTCGAGCTGCTTGACCAGAACATACATGCATCAACGATCATCACGGGCTACAAGCAGGCAGCTGAAAGGGCGCAAAGGCTGCTCCTTGACGTTGGCGAAAACGTGACATACAAGGACATAGCAACGCTTGAAAAGATCGGCGCAATTGCCATGGGAAGCAAAACCATCGGCGCTGGCGGAACCAAGAATACTCTCGCAAAGCTCGTCGTGCAGGCGGTGACGCAGGTCGCCGAGAACAAGGACGGCAAGATTCAAATAGACAAGGATTTTGTGAAAATCGAAAAGAAGCAGGGGGGCGATGTGATGCAAACAAGCATCATCAACGGCGTCCTTATCGACAAGGAGATCGTGCATCCGGGAATGCCAAAGAGGCTGGAGAATGCGAAAATAGCCCTTGTGGATGCGGCCCTTGAAATCGAAAAGACCGAAACGGATGCGCGCATTTCAATCACCTCACCCAACCAGATGACGGCCTTCCTTGAGCAGGAGGAAAAGATGCTAAAGGATATGGTAGATAAGGTCGCAAAGAGCGGCTGCAATGTGCTGTTTTGCCAGAAAGGGATCGATGATGTTGCACAGCATTACCTTTCAAAGAAGGGCATCCTTGCGGCAAGGCGCGTGAAGAAATCGGACATGGAAAAGCTTGTGAGGGCAACCGGCGGCAGAATAACCACCACGCTCGACGACCTGGATGAGAAGGACCTGGGAAGGGCGGGGATCGTTGAGGAGAGGAAAATTGCCGGAGAGCACATGGTATTCGTCGAAAGGTGCAAGGAGCCAAAGTCCGTGACGATTTTTGTTAGGGGCGGAACGCAGCATGTCGTTGACGAAGCGGAGCGCGCGGTCGTGGATGCGATAGGTGCGATCAGTTCCGCAATAGAGGAGGGCAAGTACGTAACGGGCGGAGGAAGCATCGAAATGGAGCTGGCAACCCACCTTAGGAAATATGCCGTGGAAGTAGGCGGCAGGGAACAGCTTGCGATTTCCGCCTTTGCGGATTCCCTGGAAGTTATTCCAAGGACTCTTGCAGAAAGCTGCGGAATGGATGCCATCGATGCGCTTGTGGAGCTTAGGGCAAAGCACGGCAAATCCGGGAAATATCTCGGAATCGACGTATATAACTCGAAGCTCGCGGACATGAAATCGCTTTCCGTAATTGAGCCTTTGAAGATCAAAAAGCAGGCGATCCAGAGCGCTTCGGAGGTCGTGGAAATGATCCTTAGGATTGATGACATCATCGCCGGAAAGGGCAAGGGAATGGCCGGCGGGATGCCGCCTGGCATGGGCGGGGAGGACATGGACCACGGCCACTGATTTTTCTTTTTTTTTATTTATTTTTCTTGTTCTGTTTATTTATCAATATCCTTAAGTATTCGCCATGTACGAAAGGATCGCATCCGACCAGCACCGATTAGCAACGAATATATACCCCTTCAAGGTTAGTTTAAGCAGCAGTCAAGAAGGTGGTAGCATGAGAATAGTATTGTTGGTTTCGTGTTTGTTAATTGGGGGAATGTTTTTCCTGGCAATGGGCGGAGGAATTCGCGGAGATGAGAACGTAAGCATTTTGAAATCCAATGGTGGAGGAATTGGAGATGAGTTTGGCGATCCATTTTTAGCTAGCGGTGCTGGTTCTGGCGAGTTGATTATCGATTTGGCTTCTGGAGATGACGCAGCACTACATGGAGGACTTGGCGGAGAGTTTCCTAACCCTTTCCTTTCAAGTGGCGGCGGGATAGGGGGTCATATGAAAAAGGTTTTGTTCGCCGATAAGGACGGCCTCATTTGGCAGGGCGCTGGATCTGATGCACTTATGGGGATAACAGATGGAAACTTGAGGGTTAGGTTTTCCGGAGCGGGCGCCCAGACTTTCCGAAATGAAGGAATAGGCTGGTAAGCGGGAAGTTTGCAGATGACCAGAAAATCCTGGCTTTAAACTTGGAGGGAACGGAAGCAAAGGCATGGGCTATGGAGAGTATTTTTTCCTCCTTTTCTGATTCTTTTTTTTGACTGCCTAGCTTTGCCTCTGAAAATCAACAATTTGTGGATGAAAAATCAACCGCACCAAAATATAGGGGCAGCCGGCAAGGGAAGGCATGGACAAGCTGATGCTGGTTTGCCTATTTGGGACCGTGCTCGGGATGCTTTCGATTTGGGCGATTTCCAAGAGCATGCAGCCGCAGGATGCGCAAATAGATGAATTATCGGAAAGCGATATCGGAAGGATCATTGCGATCAGGGGAAGGATCTCTGGAATGAGGAATTCCCAGGGCTCGTATTTTTTCAGCATCTGCCAAAATAAGTGCCTTAGTGTTGCAATTTTTCAAGCAATGGCAAGCAGGATGCAGCAAACCAACGTGGATTTGGGAAAGCTTGAAAACGGGGATTGGGTGGCAATCGAGGGAGTCGTTGAATCATACAAGGATTCGCTCTCGATTGAATTGCTAAATTACAGGTCGCTTAGGGTGCAGAGGCGATGATCCCCGAAACCATTGTGGGAATGGCACTTGGGGCATTTGGAGCAATTCCCTTCATCCACACTAACCTCATCTTGCAGATGCTACATGGATTATTCGAAGCGCCCGGTTCGCTTGCGGCATTTGCAATTGCAGTTTCGGTATCCCACTCCTTCTTTTCATTAATGCCCTCGATGATGGTGGTTGCGGGATTTTCTGCAAAGAATTTTGAAGCGTTCGAAAAAGCTGCGCACGTAGCCATGAAGGCATTGGTAATTTGCCTAATTTTGCTGCCTGCGGCCTACATGCTATTGCCCTTATTGAAGGATACCTGGAAGGCGGAATTCAAATTCCTTTTCCTTTCGATTGTCGTTTCACAATTCATTGGGAAAAGGGAGGTAAGGGACATGGTGAAAGGAGCCGCCCTATTTTTGCTCTGCGGAATTTTTGGAATACTTGCATTTCATAGGGTTATGGCCGAGCCATTGTTTCCAATGCTTTCGGGCTTCTTTGCGCTGCCCGCGCTCCTTATGGGAGAGATGGATGCGGAGGTAGAAGAAACAGCTCGGGAAAAGGGGATTTCAAATTGGGGGGATATGGGGGTGGTTGTGGCATGCGTTATTGCAAGCGCGCTCTCGACGCTTTTCCCTGCAATGACTGTTGGCGTGCTTTTGGGTTTGCTTCTGATAACGGTAAAGGTGGGCGAGGCAGTGCCAATTGCCCTGCCTGCATTGATCGTATCCAAGGTGTTTTTTGATTTGGCAGCCGGGCTGATCACGGGAGATACGAGGAGCTATGCGGCTGTGCTTGTTGAACCTTTGTTCGAAATCTATGGGATTAGGGCCATCTTTCTCCTTTGTGCAATTTCCCTAACAGCAGCATGTTTTGCCGCGGCAATATCCGCAAGAGCCCAGGGAGCTATTTGCAGAATTTATAGGGACATCCAAAACCTGAATACCAGAAGAATGCTGTTGCTCGGAATGCTAATTGCAATATTCATTATGGGAGGGTTTCCGGGGCTTTTAATTGCATCAACCTCGTGCCTTCTTGGAATAGCCGGCAGGCAGCTTGGGGTTAAGCGGGGCTTTTTGATGGGAGCATTGCTTTTGCCGGCGCTGATTTTCCATTTCGGGGCATATGGTTTGGTTGAGGAGGCGCTTTTTGGGTGAAAAATATTTTGTTTATGGACAAAATCATTAACGGCTAGGGTGGTTTGGGCAATTAACCGAGGGGAAAAACCAGTACCAGGGAAAGCATTATCGCAATTATTATTGTTGCTTCCGGCAGCCAAATGCCGAATTATTCCTTCCCTTCGCGCCCGGCCTTATGATGTTTTTGGCCTTCCCGAAATGGCGCTGGGCGCTGCGGGAAAGGGGCACGCCATTTTGGATCTCATTTAGGAAAATTGCCAGGGCCGCAACTTCAGAATGCGGCTGGCTTGTGATCGCAATGTTGAAATCAGCCAGTTTGTAGATTTCGGGTGGCATTTTTTCGGAGCCGACAACGACGATCAACCGGTGTTTTTTTGAAAGCAGGCGCAACTGGGGGAGAATTTCCAATGCTGGAACGCCATACATGGTCAAATGCACGATTATTTCCTTTTTCCGTTTCCTTTTCATCAGGAATTGGCGCCAATTTTGCTCATGCCTAGCTTTCAGCTTGCCGCCCCAGTTCTTACCAACGGATGCGAGGGTATTTAGGGGAGTGCCATCAAGCTCCCCGGAAAGAATGAATTCATCCGCAAAAAAAGCGCGCGCCACAAGGCCGCAATGGGTTGTCATGCGCACGTCGCGCTTTTTGCGGTGGCCAAGCCTTAATACGGTTATTCTCATGCAATCAACAAAAATGGCCATTTCTTAGGATCGGGGCGAAAACATCCCCCTCGAATTTGTCATTTAGAATCAATGCCATATACGGTGCCCCTGACTTCACAGGATGTCTTTATCCTTACATTGTAGGCGCCACGCTTATAGGGTATGTAGTAATAGAGAGTAAAATAGTTGAAGAAATCCGGCGAATTCACGGTAATGCGCCGTTCCGCAAGGGATGATTTGTCGAATGCGGTTTCAATGACACCGCACTCGGGCAAATTGAAGGGCAGGCCGCGCGCCCCATGTGTTGTACGGTTGATGCGGTTCTCGACATAAACAAGGACCGGTTGTGCCTGCTCGGTTATGCAGCGCCGATTTGGGCAGCCCTCAAAGTAAAGGATATCCTTGGGGGAAGGGGGTTCTATGGAAATTTCCGGAAATGGGGAGGGTGAAACAGCCGGAGGCCGCAGGGTCGAGCAGCCCAAAAGGAGGATAGCTGCAAGGAACGCGAAAAAAACGGAGTAATTCATGGAAAAAGAAAGAAAATAAGCATTTTAAGCACATGACCAAACGAAAGCAGGGGCATTTGGATGGAAAAAAGCCAGTTCCCTTCGAAGTATGGCACGGACGCATTGAATGAAGGAGACGGACGCTCGTGTTTGAGGTAAAAAATAACCAAAACCCAGGGCGCGATTTTCCCGCGATAACAAAATAGCCCCTAGCAATCACGGCCAGTATTGGCAAAGCTAATTGTGGGAAAAAAGAGATGAAAACGAACGGGTCGCCTAATAGAATCAGCATTGGTCCCTTTCAGAACCAAAGGGCGACCAGTTCAACCCACCTTCACAGAATCCGCAGAATTATGACGCAGAACCGAAATATATACCTTTGCATAAAGGCCATCCAATATAGCATAATGCTATGCTAGAATGGCAAAAAAATAGGGAATTTTGGGAGTTTAAAAGGGGTTTATAAGGCGCCAGGCAGTTGTTCACCAATTGCGTGCAACACGTGATGCATAATAAGGCGCATGCATGCAACTGAACAGCAAATCACTTCGTGACATTCCTAATGGTTGAAATCACCGTTCCGGAGCTATTGCCAATGCTGCTCTCGGAACCCCCAAACACCCTATCCTTGACAACAAAGAAGACGATAATCACAAGGAATATGACCGAACCTATGAGCAGAATGTATTCAATTGCGGTCTGTGCGCGTTCATCCATAAGTCCATTCACCAAACAATCACATAAGGGATAAAGTAGTTGGCCATTGCCGCCATAAACGCCATCATCCGGCCCAGCACCAATGCAACCTTAAAGAATTCCCCCTTTTTCTACCTTTTCTTTCCCATGATCCTGGTTTTTTTCCCATACCCGACTATTACCGTTTGGACATTCCTGGAAAAAATGCCGTTGGCAACAATGCCCGCAACCGCATCAAGCTGCGATTCCAGCTTCGCGGGATTGGCTATCTGCTTGAAGTTTGCATCCGCAATGTAATTGCCATTGTCGGATATCCATGCATCCCCGTTTGGTTTGCGCCTCAGCTCAACTCGCACTCCAAAGTCCCTTTCCAGAGCCTTTTCCACCAACGGGAATGCAAATTTCAATATCTCAAGGGGAATGGGCCCTTTTAGTTTCCTTGCAATTTTGCTGGAATCCGCTATTACCACGAATTTTTCCGCGAAATAGTCGATGACCTTTTCCCGGCAATGCGCTCCGCCCCCTCCTTTTATGAGATTTAGCTTTTGGTCCACAAGGTCGGCTCCGTCCACAGCTAAATCAATGCGGATCACTTCTTCGGGCTCGATTAGGGCAAGGCCGTGCTGGTAGGCAAGCGCTTTTGAAGCAAGGGAGGTGGGCACGCACTTTATATCGAGGTTTTCTGCCTTCACCTTCTCGGAAAGCAGCTTGATGAAAATTGCGGCCGTGCTTCCAGTCCCAAGCCCTATGACCTGCTTATCCCTAACGAACCGCAACGCTTCCCTTGAAGCCATTTCCTTGCCATTCATGCATATCCACATTTTTTTTTGAATTGGACGTGCCAACAGGAAAATATTGAAATTTCCGATTTTCCCACCAGCGGATGAGCCGCATTTTCCCCCAGCCCCTTAATGCAGAGGGGGTTTTTATTACTTATCGGCGTTTTATCCACAGCCAATATAAAAGAGGGTGGATGCAATGAGGCGGGTAATCATAATGGGCGCGGCCGGCAGGGATTTCCATAATTTCAACACGTATTTCCGGGAAAACCCAAATTACGAGGTCGTTGCTTTCACGGCAACGCAGATACCTGGCATCGAAGGCCGGAAGTACCCAACTGAGCTTGCGGGGAATAAATACCCGGAAGGCATCCCGATCCATCCGGAAAGAGATTTGCCCGGATTGATTGCCAAAATGAAGGTCGATGAAGTGGTTTTCGCCTACAGCGATGTTCCGCACCAATACGTGATGGAAAAAGCAGCAATCGTGAACGCAGCCGGAGCGGATTTTTCGCTTTTGGGCCCTAAGAGCACAATGATCAGGAGCAAAAAGCCCGTTGTTGCAATTTGCGCCGTTCGGACGGGGTGCGGAAAAAGCCAGACCACGCGCAGGGTCGCGCAGATATTAAAAAAGATGGGCAAGCGGATTGCGGTCGTCAGGCACCCGATGCCATATGGGGATCTGCGCGAGCAGATCGTGCAGCGCTTTGGGAGCTATGCGGATTTCGATAAGCACAAATGCACGATTGAGGAACGGGAGGAATACGAGCCCCATGTTGAAAACGGCAACCTGGTGTTCGCGGGCGTCGATTATGGAAAGATATTGGAAGCAGCAGAAAAGGAAGCGGACATTATCCTATGGGATGGCGGCAACAACGATTTTTCCTTTTACACGCCCGACCTGCTGGTCGTGATTGCGGATCCGCACAGGCCCGGCCATGAATTGACATATTACCCGGGCGCAATAAATTTGAGGATGGCTGATATCGTAATAATCAACAAGACCGATACCGCAAGGCCCGAGGACGTTGCGCTTGTTGAAAGCAATATCAGGAAGGCCAACCCGAAGGCAACGATCGTGCATGCGGAATCGCCCGTTTCCATCGAGGATGTGGATTCGATAAAAGGAAAGCGCGTGCTCGTTATTGACGATGGCCCCACCATGACCCATGGAGGGATGCGCATAGGCGCGGGAATGGTTGCGGCAAGGAAATTCGGGGCCGGCGAACTAACCGATGGAAAAAAATTCGCAGTTGGCTCGATCCTTGAAACCTACCGGAAATTCCCCCATTTGGAAAAAGTACTTCCGGCAATGGGCTATGGGGAAAAACAGGTTGCGGAACTGCAGGAAACCATCAATAGGTCGGATGCGGAAGCTGTGATCATCGGTACTCCGATCGATCTTGCAAAGCTCATTAAGGTTGAGAAGAAGTGCGTGCGGGTGCGCTATGATCTGCTGGAGAAGGGCAATGCATTGGAAAGCGCGCTGCAAAGGTTCAAGTGAAACGCATGGCCCAAAAAACAAAGGGAAACAATGCGTCGGCTAATAATCCGATTTCCCCCGAGATGGCAATAATTGCGGTCATTGCCATATTGGCATTCGCGGTTTCCGCCTACTATTTTTCCGGGCAGCTTCGTGAGCACGACGTACGCGGCCTAAAAGTCCTCTCAAAAGGCGATCCGGAGCTGGAAATGCGATCGGCGCTTTCAGGCAAGATAATCATCAAGGCATACGCATTCCCGGGGGAGGACATCCGCAACTCATACGTGGCGCTTGTAACCGCCGAAATCGCGGGCGCCTTGAGTTCCGCAAACAGGAATTCCAGCACCTTTGCCTACGTGGCGGAAGCGGCCAATGCAAGCGAGCGCCTCATTGGCTGCACAACCGAAACGGATTTTTGCAGCAATGAAAAATTGGTGGTGCAAATAGATCCTTGCAACTGCCTGAAAATCGAGGATGGAAAAATCTACGTCCTTTATGATATCGATAAGCTCAAGCAAGACGCCCTGCGCGTGCAATTGAGGGGGGTATTTGGCGGGGTTGCAATGGAGGAAAAAGGAGGATAGGCGGGGCGGATGGCACGACAGGCATATTAGCTCTGCGGATAGGCAAGGGCAGGTATTAACAGGTGGTCGCATGAACAAAAAGCTCGTTTTGAGGCTCTTTGAAATCGGGGCGGTGAAATTCGGGAGCTTTACCCTAAAGAGCGGAATGGTTTCCCCCATTTACATTGATTTGAGGCTGCTTGCCAGCTACCCGGGCCTCCTAAAGGCCGTTGCAAGGGAAATGGGGAAAAAATTAAGGAAGCTGCAGTGCGATCGGATTGCCGGAATTCCATATGCGGCCCTGCCAATAGCAACTGCCCTTGCCCTTCTCGCAAATAAGCCGATGATTTACACGCGCAAGGAGCTTAAGGATTACGGAACGAAAAAAATAATCGAGGGGGAATACAAGGCCGGTGAACGGATTGTGGTAATCGATGATTTGGTCACGACCGCAAAAAGCAAATTCGAGGCAATAGAGCCCCTTTTGCAGGAGGGCTTGATAGTTAAGGATATCATCGTCCTTATCGACAGGGAACAAGGAGGCGGCGAGCAACTTAGGGAAAGGGGCCTGATGCTGCACGCCTGCATAGAGCTTAGGAAGATGCTAAGGCTGCTTTTGAAAAACGGAAAAATCGATGCCGAAAAATACAAGGAAGTGCTCGCATTCTTAAGCCAGAACCGCGCATAGGCCAAAATATTGGTGTCATAAGATGGCCGACGAGATAGACCTGCAGACCGCATTTGCAACAGCAGCAGCGCTTCTTGGAAAGAGCAGCTACAATGCAAACGTCAAATTCTACCCGTATGCGGGCCTCAAGAGCACGATACGCCTGCGCGACGGGCAAATTTTAGCAAAAGTTTCAGATGGATATAGTGCAGCGGATTTGGATTGCCTCACGGGGCTTGCACTGGACTTGATGATCAAGCTCTTTAGGATTTCGAAAATTGATGCCCGGATGGATAGCTACCTGGAAAAATTCCAATCCCTCAATGGCCGGGGGGTTTACGAGCTGCATGAATCCCTTAGGGGCAGGCGCGGGAGGAAACGAATGGGCAAATCGGAAGGCAGCGCACGTAATTTGCAGTGGATTCTTGATAAGGTATTGGGGGATTGCCCGGAGGCATTTGCGGGCATTGGAAAACCCTCCATAATCTGGAGCAGGGACATCTCGCATAGGCGGCTTGCTTTCTACGACACCGCATTTGGACAGATCGTTGTCAGCAGAAAATTCGATTCCGATAAATACCCCGAATTCTTCCTCGAATACCTTGTTTACCACGAGCTCCTGCATGCAAAGCACGATGTAAAATACGGCAAACGCAGGCGGGTGCATCATCGGGAGTTCGTGCTTGATGAGAAAAAATTCCCGCGTTACGAGGAAGCGCGCGCACTGATGGGTAAAATCTGATGCGACAATAAAAATTCATGGAGGAACGGGCACTTATCGATGATTGTCTAATTCGTTCAAAATCAGTTGCTATTTTATTTCAGTAAAATTCCATGCATATGGGCAAAACGCCCGGGGAGAAGCGGAAACTTGGCTTTAATGGAAGCAAATCCAAAACAACAGCTTCCCTTCCCCTTCATTAATCGAGGCGGTAGAATGCCCCCATATGCGGGATTTGTTGACTGGAAAAAGCAGCGGATTCCTATAGCCCTTGGGTTCATCGGCATCATATTGGTTGCTGCAAACAATCTGGTTCCGGGTTTCCTGGCTCTTGTCATTGCACTGCTTTACGGAGGCTACAATAGCGATGCCGCAATGGAACACAAGGATGTGTTCTAGGGAGGCATGCGGCAAGTGGATTGGAGCGAAAAATATTATTCAACCAATAAGATGTATTCGTAGTTTGTCTACAATTCATCGCGTCTAACAACATGCCCCTATTGGATTTCAACCATTTCGGGCCCGATTCATCAATACAATTATATATCCCGTGCCGTTCAACCTAATGTGGGAACATGGAGCATAAACACGTGCCTAAAAACGTGGGAGTGATAAGGCACCATTTCATAAATGCGAAGATAGCAACACTCATAACCTTCTTTTTCGTGCTGTTATCGTTTGCGATGTTCAGCAGCTATTTCGTATCGAACCTAATACCCAAAGACTACTTCGTTTCTTTCTATGCGCTCGTCGTGATCGCGCTTTGCACGATCTACCTAAAGACGGTTCATTAGCGCTTTTTCCAGAACCATGGGAATTTGCTTTGGGCGGATTCTTTGCGTTTAGCGGCGGCTTTTTCCTCGACACCCATCAGTTTTGATCTTTTGGCATATGCGATGTCGTATTCCTTCCTGAGTTTTTTTTCATTGATAAAGGGAAGTGCGGAAAAATGTGTACGGGTAAGATCAGATATTGCTTCGCTCACTTCCCCATTTCTCCAGGCCTCCTCCTCGAATTCTCCCCTGCTTTTCATCCTTGTGGGATCGACAAGCGAGCTCGAGCCGTGCTTGTTCACAACGAAATTGGCCACATGGGTATGCCCATGAAGGAAACCTGCTGCATGCAACAAGGGACCTTATTGCAGTTATGCACGCATGCTCCTTCAAACTGTTAAAAATGGCGGGATCTTCAAGGAACTGCTCCAGGGACCTTGTGCCTTTTTTCCACAAAGTCACAATATAGTGCTCCCCTATCTTTGAGGTGTAGAGCGCAACTGGCATTTCCAAAACGGCGGTCCGTTTTTTTACCATCTGGATAAGGGAAGTGAACCTGAAGCGCGGTTGGCCAACCTTTAATCCGTCGGGTTCAAAACGCCTAACCGCAAGTTGGTGCGGTCCAAAATCATAAACGGAAACCAATGGCTGGCCGGTAGTTCGGATGGGCCTTTTGCTTATTGCGGACATCAGTTCTTTTGGATTGAGTTTTTTCCAATGCAATAGCGATCCCTGCTTGAGTTCCGTCAAATCCCATTCAAGTGGCATTTCATTCCAACCTGTAGCGTAAAAGCGCCGCGATCTTGAAAGCGGAAAACTCCCTTCCGGCATCGTCATCGGAATTGAAAATAATCGAGGTTACGCCAGAATTTTCCGCCTTTTCAAGAAGGACGTTCAATTCCTTGTTCTTCCTTAGGAGGTCATCTTCAATCATAAGCGTTTCAACTGCGCGCATCTCAAGTGCATTTTGCACCTCGCTTACCCCATAGCAGCTTAGATTGTCACCCTTCCCAAGCGAGGCTTTCAATTTTTCAAGCAGCCCGAACTCAATTTGGACCTTTTGCTCCTTCACCAGTTTCTCAAGCGCGCCACGTTTCAAAAGCTCATATACGGCCGATTTTTCCGCATTGCTCACGTGCTCATACAGGAAGGTTTTTTCCAGGCGCGGATTTTTATCAAGCGCATACCGCCGGAATTCGTCCTTGGCAAACCCGGGGGATGCGATAAGTATCTTTTCCGACTTTTCGGATTCAATTGCCTTTAGTAATTCCGAGAAAAAATCCTTTTTCCGCTCCTCGAACATCTTCACGTCGCGCTTGCTTCCGGAATTCTCAAGCTCGAAGGAGAACTTCACGCCGTTGTTCCGAAGGAGCGCCATCTGCGCCTTTTTTTCATCCATCACAACCAATAGCGCCCTGACCTGGCGCGCCTTTTTCTTGGATTCGTCGATTAGCTTTTTATGGTATTGCAGGAATTCCTTTTTCCGAAGCTTGAATTTGGTTTGCATCTCCAAATCAATGGTGTGAAAAGCGCCCTTTTGCACAAATTCGGGGGGCGAACCGCCTAGTATCTTCCCGGAAACCCTAAGCTTATTCACGCTCTCGGCTATTTCGACCCCTTCCACCTCCAACTCCAGGTGCACCAGCTTCTTTTCCCCGGAATCCGGCCTTAGCCTATCCTCGCTTTTGTACCTCCTAAAGGATGTGCCCTCCAGTACGTCTCCGGGCTCTATTAGCTTTTGCAGCGCCCACAAATCCTCCAAGCTCTCGACTTGCGCCTTGAGTTCTTGCATTTGCAAGTCGAGCTTCAAAATGCGCATGCTTATCAATTCATACTTGTGTCCGGAATGATATTTAAGGAGGGAAGTTTTGCGGCAACAGAAGGAACAACTGCTAAGAAATGTTTATAAACTCGGAAACTGTACTGCTTTCCGGAAGGTGACCTTTATGAAAAGAATAATGTGGTTCAAGATCGGCGGGCAGACTTTGCACCTGCTAAAGCTTCTAGGCATTTTCATCCTCGCAGCATCCTTGCTCAAGGTGGGCGAGGCATCCTATGGCATCTTCATAACCGCAAGCAAGGCGGAGGCGGCATCCTTCAATCCCGAGAAAATTCCGCTCCTTTTTGGCTGGAGCCTTGGCGGAGCATCCCCGGAAACAAAGGATTTCGAATTCCAGGATTACGTTGGGGTCATGATGGGCCCTCTTGCCAACTTCTTTTTCTGGCTAGGTTTGGCTACATTGGGATTGATGATCTACCAATCAGGGAAAATCATTTTCCCAGTTGAAGAGTTCGAGCAAAAAGTGCAAGAGCACCACCGCAACCTCATAAAAAAGGCAGTTGAGGCCAACAAAAAGAGGAAATAGGCGCGCCAATTGGGAAAGGCTGCATTAAGACGAACGGCCCAATGGGAGCATAAAAGCATTCCCGCACGCCCAATTGCCGTTGCAGGGCTCATCAACTTTTAAACCAGATTCCCCTAGGTTTGCGTATGAAGAAAAGCGACTTTCCACCCATGCAAGCACAGCCTGCCTGGAAAATGCTAATCAAATTCGTGGCCGCCCTTTTCGTGCTGCTGCTGCTAGTATCTTTCATCTTCCCTACGGATACCAACGCATGCATCGCACGGATAAAGGTGACGGGTGAAATAACCTACGATGCGCCCTATTCCCTGCTTTCGCCGTCAAATGCAAATACACCAGACGAGATTATATCCCTCCTCAAGGAAGCGGATTTGGATGAAAGGGTAAGGGCGATAATAATTGAGGTCAATTCGCCGGGAGGCTCCGCGGTTGCAAGCAAGGAGATATTCGACGAAATTAGGAATCTAAAAAAGCCAACCTTGGCCTACATGACTGAAATGGCCGCCTCCGGAGGCTATTACATAAGCGCGGCCTCCACGTACATCGTGGCAAACCCAAACACCCTTACAGGAAGCATTGGCGCTAGAGCCACCTTCATGAATTACGAGGGCCTTTTTGAAAAGCTGGGCCTTCGGGAGGAGAGCATAAAAAGCGGCGAGCTCAAGGATATCGGGGCGGGATATAGGAATTTGACGGATGAAGAAAGGGAAATTTTGCAATCATTGATAGATGAAACATTCGGGATCTTCCGAAGCGATGTTGAAAGCGCAAGGAAAGGAAAGCTCAAAGATGCGCTTTTCAGGCAAGCACTGGATGCAAGGATCCTAAGTGCCTCCCAAGCCAAAAGGACCGGCCTGATTGATGAGGTGGGGGGCAGGCGGGGGGCAATTGCAAAAGCAAACGAGCTTGCCGGAAATAAGGATTTTGCGGATGAGGAAAAACAATACGAGATTTGCGAATTCCGAAGCGAGGGGGATTTTAGCTTGTTTCCCGGGCTTAGCTCCGAATTGGGAAAAAGCTTTGCTGGCGGATTTATTTCGGGGCTTGAGCAACGGAAGGTATCTGTTGGTTACAACTAGGGGAATGGGAAAGGGGACAGCGAAAGTTTCCGGAAATATAAAATACCAATTATTGGCAATTTCCAAGAAGCTGGGTGGAAAAAGGTCGAATAAGGCGAAATTACCCCATTAATAAAAAAAATGAAAGAATCAGCGCCCGTGGCCGCCGGCTTCATGCTTGATGGATTCCAGGTGGCCATGCGCATCGTGCCCGCTGCGCCCTTCGGAATCATCGGACCTGCGGCCGATCATGAGGAATACCGCAATTCCCGCCAGGATTATAAGACCCAAAACCACGTTTTGGGAATTGAGCGAAAATAGGCCCGTAAAGCCGCCCGAATTCCCGCCAATTATCTTCGGGAGCTGCTGGCTAGCAATGGTTTTGCCATTTAGCCTTGCAATCAGCACCGGGGATGCCTCCTCCGCACTGGTGGAAGCGATTTTGAATTCTACGACTTCACTCGAGCCCGCCCTTACTGTAAGGGGCGGAATCCTGCTAACCTCCCATCCGGATGGAAGCCCTTCCACTTCAAGGTCAAGGCCTACAAGATTGTAATCGGCATCGTTGCGTATGGTGGCAAATACCGTCAGCACGGAGTCCTTTTGGTCGTTTTCAATATCAATACCCACTTTGCCGGAGGGCGCAATGTAATCGTCCGTGTCAACTTTCAAGACGGTTTCAGCAGTCTCCTGGGTTTCCTCGGAATATGCCAGGTACTGGATGCGGTATGTCCCGGGGCTGAGCTTTGAGGTATCGACATTTACATCCACGATCTTCCTAGCTCCAGGCTTTAGCATGAAATTCTGGGGATCGATGCTTATTTTGTCCTGGATTTCGTAATTCGAGGCCGAAAAAGAATACTGCTGCACGGATGTGCCAGAATTTTGAACCTCGACTTGGATTGTCATGTCTTTGGAGGTCCTGCCGGAAACGGCGCTGGGAGCAAAAATGCCAATTGCGAACTCGTCGTATAGATCGATGCAAACATCCTTTTCGGCAACAAGCCCATCAAGATGGAGCGCTTGCAAAGTGACGAATTTCCTAACTGCCTGTGAATCAAAATCCGGCTTTATGTCCACGAACACCTCTTCGGATCCGCCCCTTTGCAGGGCAATGTAGTCCTTTGAGGTGAATGCATCGATATTGGAATCGGTAACGACCCTAAGGTCGAAATTCCCAGCTGCACCCCGGTTGGAAAGCGTGAGGCGGACCCTGCCAACTTCCCCGCGCCTCAATTTTGTGCATGAATCAGAGCCGGTGATCCTTAAGCTATAAGAGGTCGTATCGTATGAATCCGAAAACACAAGGCGGCTTTGCCTTGGCTCGATCGTATTGACATTAAAAGGATCTGACGAGCCGGATGCAACGCCCGATATGAATTGATTGCTTGGGGCATAGCCATCAATGTAAGAAGAGCAGAATTTTGCAGGCTCAACGTATACAATGACCTTGCTTTTTGCAGTTTCGCAGCCGCTAGTTGAACAAAGCTGGGCATATACTTCGACGACTTCTGAACCCCTAAAGCAGTCGGGCGCAACGACCCTTATGTAGCTGCCGGCGCTTGCGCCTGCTGCAACCGAAGTGGAATAAGGCTCAACAAAAGCCGAAAGTTTATTTCCATCAACTGAAAGGTAAAGGTTGCGCCGCTCAGAGGCGGTATTCTTCACGTATGCAAAAAACTGGCCTTCAGTGGAATGGATAGAAATTGAATCTTCAGATGTCTTAAGGTCGATGGCATTTACAGAAACAGCAAGTGCCAAAACGATCATCACGATGCCTAATGCCACGATTTTGAGATTCATTCTATCACCATGATATATATTTTCATTAATTGATGCCTGCTGGGCTCAAAACCAGCATTCATCTGCCGATTAAGCCGACGGCCAACCCACCTGAAAACAATTTTATGCACTTTCCGATATTTAAAGGTTTGCTTTTGTTACTATTCAACAGTAATAACATTTATATATCAGTTGCTCCTTAATCATAGTGCAAGTGGAAGATATGGAGAGCGAAGCAAACGAATACAATACCGGGAACGAAGGGCAAACGAAGGCCGTTTCCCAAAATGAAGCCCAAAAACCAGCGGCCAAACCGATTTTTGAAGCATCTGATGAAGGGGAAAAGTATAAAAACCACCTTTCAGTAGGCAATATAGATATCATGCAAAACCCCCAGATGCTAAACCAGCTCCGGAGCCTTGGCTTGAACCAATATGAAGCGCAGGCGTACCTGGCGTTGTCACTGGGCGGTGTTAACACCGCGGGCGACATTGCCGAAGTTGGAAAAATCGCAAGGCCCAGGGTATACGATGTGCTCGATAAGCTCCAGGAGAAGGGATTTGTTGCAATCAAGGCGGGAAGGCCCGTAAAATATGCCCCGGTCCCGATTGTGGAAGCAATACAAACACTAAGGAAACACAAGGAAAAGTCCCTTGTGGATGAACTGGCAAAAATCGAGGAACTTAGCGGTACGCTCAAAAAAGGCCTAGATAAGGGCGCGGGCAGCCGCAAGTTCGATGCAGAGGAATCCGTATGGACCCTCAAGGGCCGAAATTCCATTTATTCTAGGATTGGCGATATGCTAACAAATGCAAAAAACGTCGTAGTCGTAAACTCCCACCCAGAGGGCATTGTCAACAAGTTCCGGGCAAACATCACCCAGTTCGAAAAAGCGCGCGCCAGGGGCGTTAAGATCCACGTTGTTTCCCCGATTTCCGAAATTGAGGATAAAAGGCACGCATTGCATTCACCAAACTCGCAGGTGGGAAAAGTTGCGCACAGGATCATCGATAAAAATCTCCCTACACGGATGGTCCTTGCAGACGACGAGGCAATGATATTCCTGACAAACCCGGGCGTATCCTCGGAAGATGAAGTGGGGCTTTGGCTCAAGAACCCCCATATTGCTTCAACATTGAGGGAGGCCGCTCTTGGGGGCGGACAGCAATAGGGACTGATTTTTTTTACTGCGAATAAATTATCCAGCCCCAAGGGCTTTTTTTCGTCTATTTGGCATTAGGGGCAACGGGGTTCGGGCAATTGCACGGATTGGCTACTTGATTAGAATCGTTGCAAAAAGGATTCCAATTATGATGAAGAAGATGAAATCTTCCCTATTCCAGCCGTTTACCATAATGGATCATTTTTCGCAATAGAATGCAGCATCTGCTTAATAAGCTTATTCCCGCGCTATGCCAACAGCGCTAGGAATGGGGGTGGGGGAAGGAGTAGGGAAAAGAGCTAATTGGCGCCCGCAAGCAATGTGGGGAGAAAAGCAAGAATCCAAAAAATGGCATCGGAAAGGGCAGCCCCAAATTCCTCCAATTCAGCCCCTTTTCTTAAGAACTAAGAACATGTGATCCCGCTCAAAATTGCCAAGATCGAGCTTTTCTAGCACCTCGAAATGGTTCCGGAGTTCTGAAATTACCTGCGCATAAATCTGCCTGGGGGGCCTGGAACTGTCGATGGACCGCGCCTTTATGGCAATCATAGCTATGCCCCCGGCCTTGAGGAACCTATCGCAGTTATCCACCAATATCTGCACCTGTTCCCTATCGGAAACGTCCTCGTAAACAACATCGACTTTGCCGCCAATGGAATCGGCATACCTCTCGGGAAACCTCGCATCCTCGATGATGGGCATAAGGTTTTGCATTTTCTCACTAACTGAAATCAGGTCGCGGCCTGACTGCGCGGAAAATTCAACGGCATAGATGGTGCCGTTGGTGATTATGTTGCTTAAAAAAGAACACGTCACCCCGTTGGCAGCGCCCAGGTAGAGCACGCTCGCATCAACGGAAAAAGGAAAAGTCCTAAGCCCCCTTGAAATTGCCGCCGCAAGCTTGCTATGGAATGGGTCCCATTCGCGGAATTCATTGCCCTCGGCCTTGAGTATGTCTTCGGAATGCACCTTAAAGCCCCGAAGCTCCGAAAGCGTGGCAAGCTTGCCATTGATGCGGTAAACCCCGGGAAAAACTTGTTGCGCCATGATAATCATATTACATGACGGGACACAGATATTAAATGGAAGGGCGGCAAGCTTAGGCAAAGACGGTTTTGATTAAAATATCCGCTCCAAGCTTCCTAAAGGACATTGCCCCGATGCGCCTATTCGACCTAACCGGATCTCCCAAAAGGGGCACCCCCCCTCCGAAGATACGCGGAGCAATAATGAAATATGCGCGATCAATTGCGCCTTCATTCAATGCGGAAGAAATTACATGGCTGCCGCCTTCAATTAGCAGGGAGCAAATGCCGCGACTTCCAAGTTCCCTAAGCAAGAGGCCCCAACCTATACGCCCCTTTTTATTTTTTAGGGAAAGCACCCCAAAACCCAGGCCTTCGAGCCGCTTTTTTTTAGAGGGGCTGAAATGAGAATTTGCACATACAATAAGGACGTTTGGGTCGTTTAGCACATTGGCGCCAAATGGGATTTGCAATTCCGGATCCAGTATTACCCGGAGAGGATCGCGGCCCCGTGCAAGCCTTGTGGTAAGGGCGGGATCATCCGCAAGCACGGTGCCAACCCCGACAAGGATCGCATCGCAGGATGCGCGCAGCTCATGAGCAAAACGAAGCGAAGCTGGGCTTGAGAAATATTTCTTGCCCCTTGGAGCAATCTTGCCCATTTTTGCGATATAGCCATCAAGGCTCATTGCAACTTTCAGGGTAACAAGAGGCTTTTTTGCAGGAGCATGCGCCCCATTGGGGTAATTGAGTTTTGATGCCTCCCTTTCCAAAAGCCCGATTTCAACGGCAACCCCGTTCTTTTTCAGCAAGGCAATTCCCTTGCCGCATACTTTGGGATTTGGGTCCAGCATCGCAATGACGACCCGGCATACTCCGGCTGCAATGAGCCTTTCAGAGCACGGGCCCGTCTTCTTGCCAGGAAAAGAAACACAAGGCTCTAATGTAAGATATGCCGTTGCGCCTTTTGCGCGGCCGCCGGCTTTTCTTAGCGCAATAACTTCGGCATGGGCCCCGCCGAATTTGGCATGGTAGCCGGTAGCTATTATCCGCCCGTTTTTGACCAAAACGCATCCCACCATTGGATTTGAACGGGTTTGGCCTCGGCCTTTTTTAGCCAGCTTTAATGCCAGGCGCATGAATTTTTCGCGTTCTGAAATCGGCATGCTTCTCATCATTTGGATAACCAAAGCACAAATGCTTTGGATGATAATCGATAAAATATAGTTTTATTATAAGATGCAGTCCAGCATTCCTCCAAGGGATCAAACGGAATTTAACAGGTGGCCAAGCTTGCTTTTCTTTACTTTCAGGTATTGCTCATTGTGCGGGTTTGGCTTTGTTTCGATTGGCACCCTTTCCGAAACCGTGATGCCGCAATTTTCCAGCCCCTCCACCTTTTTGGGGTTGTTTGTTAGGAGGCTTACGGATTTAACGCCCAAATGATGCAGTATTGCGGCGGCCTCACGATAATCCCGTAAGTCATCGGGAAGCCCAAGGGCCTTATTTGCTTCGACGGTGTCATACCCGCGATCCTGGAGCGCGTATGCCCTTATCTTGTTGGCAAAGCCAATTCCCCTCCCTTCCTGGCGGAGGTAAATTATTACCCCAAACCCCTTATCCGATATATATTGCATGGCTTTTTGCAGCTGCATGCCACAATCGCATTTCATAGATGAAAATGCATCGCCGGTTACGCATTCGGAATGTATTCTTGTTGGAACATGGGTTTTGCCCTCAATTGTGCCCTTAAGGAGCACCGCATGCTCGATGCAGCTCTTTTTGTTTGTGAAAGCAAAAATCCTAAAATCACCAAACCTCGTTGGAAGGTTCGCACTCGCAAGCTCTTTTACCATCTTCATGTCACGGTTATTTCCCATATAAATCGCCCAACTTCCATGCTTTCAAATGATTAAACCAAGACGCGCCAATGCCCATAAGCTTAATGCCCAATCATCTTTACAGCTGCCTGCGCTGCCCTTTTTGCATACCCAGATGCCCTCGACTTCGCCTGTCTCCAGGTTATCTTCGGGCCAAGAATACCAATGGCAACTGGCTTATTGTAAGCAAGGCTAAGGCTTAGCAAAGCAGGCGCAATTGCGCTTGCGATCAGCTCGTCATGGCCAGTGCCTCCCTTGATTATTGCGCCAAGTGTGATTACGCCATCCACATCTTTTTTCGAGAGCTGTTTTTTTACTGCAAGGGGAATTTCAAAGCATCCCGGTACCCGCTCGGGAGGCAGCGTTGTTCCACCAAGCAATTTCACAGTTCGTTGCGCTATAGCTTCCATTGCCAATGTTATTTCCGAATTGAATTCGGCTGTGACGATTGCAATTTTCATAGGATTTACCACTCATTTGAACCGTTGACAATGAAAGGCTTGACACTTGGTTTTTTTGATGAATGTAAAATCATGGGCATTATTCGGCCAGATTTACAGGATTGCTTCTTCCCCCCCAATTGCAATCAATTCAGGCTTTTTTCAGAGGGCCAACATCATTTCGCCCCTGCCGAATTCCCCTGCCGGCATTTACTGTTAAGGCTTTTGGATCCGTAACCAAGATATACGCATTTTCAGCATGCTTACGTGCACGGTCCGTAGCAATCGATAATAGGTCCGCTTCATCCTTTCCTTCGAATTCAAACACGAATGCCTCGAGTATGTGTTTATTTGTTGCAAGCTTTGCATTTTGAATTCCAATGGAAGCCTCATGGCTGCATTGCTTATCGATTTCCGCGCCTCCAACCCACCCCAGGGCAAGGGCAATATCCGCGCCACCATCCAGCGCCAGTTTGCATTCAATTGCCAAATCCTTTATTCCTGGCACAGTGCGCCTAATGATATTGACGCCCCCTTTTCTTTGAAGCTCAGCTATGGCTACACTAGCCATATCAAACCTGGAAAACATCGTATCTATTACAGCGATATTGGGCGTCATTTCACTTACCTCATATAGGAAACAATGTGCGGGCGCCGATCATTTCCTTTCCTTCAATGAATGGAATGCCGTGAATTTTGGCGTATCGTTTGGCTCTTTGGGGGCTTAGCGCATCCCCATTTCCGAGCATTTCGCAAACCACAACAGCCGGAGGCATTTTTGCGAGCCTTGTGAGTTCGACTGCAAGCTCGGTATGCCCCCTGCGGCTTTCTACGCCCCGTGAAAAAAGCAATGGGACGTGCCCGGGGGAATAAAAATTCCTAGCAAGGCCCTCCCCCAAACCTTTGTTTGCCGAAATGATATCTGAAAGGCCATTTATCGTAAGCGACCGGTCCTTGTCGGTAATGCCCGTAAAGGTTTTTCTATGGTTGACGGCTATGGAAAATGCGGACTTATCGCCATAGGGAGTGCGCGAAACTGCCAGCCGGTTAAGTTGGCGTTTGGGGGATCCGCGCAAAATATCCGATAGGAAATCTAGGCGCATGCGCAACATGACCTCCCCGCTGGTTGCAAAGCAGATAAGGCCCCCGGCATCCTTCCTGAATGTGCGAATAGCCTCGGGGGTAACATAGGAGGCATGCATCACCAAATCGGATTCGCCTTCGCGGTCCTTGCCGTCATATAGCACAACAAATCGCCCTTCCTTAAGGGCGGAAATTGCTCGGTTCAACATGGGATCGGATAGATATTGCGGCCCCGCATATAAATAGGTTTACTTGATAGTGGTTATTTACGCAAAAAGGAGTAATAATACATTGGCCTCAATGCACATCGATACCATCCTCAACATCCCGGTCAAGTGAAAGGAGTGAAAGGGTTCCATCGGGCCCTTCTGCTGCAAGCAGCATGCCCTGGGAGTCGATGCCCTTAAGCTTCTTGGGTGCAAGGTTCGCAACTACGATTATCTTTTTGCCAAGGAGCTCATCTTCCGCGTATTGCTCGGCAATCCCTGCAACCAGAGTTCGGATTTCATCCCCCAGCCTTATTTGGAGCTTTAATAGCTTGTCGCTTCCCTCCACGCGTTCGGCCTCAAGTATCTTTGCAACCTTGAGCTTGAGCTTCGAAAAATCCTCGAATGAAACCGTTTCCATGTGAAAACCCGATAAAAATAGGGAGCTAGTTGGGCAATGCAATTGAAGCACCATCCCCATTTGCTATAGCGCGCATGTGCCAAGAAATGCGGCCTTAATATACCTTGCGCCTTGGGCTGTAGAATTTGTCGGCCTTGAGGGCCTCAACAAAGGTCTTGTGCTCCTTGTGCTTTTTTTCAATTACCGAATAGATCAAAAGGTAGTTCTGGGCCAGAATCACCAACTGCTTTTTTGAGATGGACTTTATCTTGGGGGAGATTTCGCGCACGATCTTGTGCGCTTTGTTTGGGTTGGTTTCCGCATCTTTGAGGAATGCCTCCTCGTATTTGCGGCCCTGCATGACCTTTATGAATTTCTTGAGAACTTCCTCGCCATCCTTGAGCTCCTTTTCCGTAAAGGAAGTCTCCCGCTTCTTGAGGTAGCGCTTCTCCCTGATGATGAAGGAAACCAATAAGTCCAGTTTGTACTCGTCCATTGAAAACGCCCCGTTCTATTAGTACAGGTATTAGCCTGCTCTAGTATATATGGCTTGCGGAAAAACCAGCTTTGTAGCTTAAGTCCTTGATTTGCCCCCACTTTAGCTACACTTTTTCGACTTTAGCTACAGAAACGACTTCTGCTACAAAGCAGGAAAAAACGCAAGGTGTATATGCGCAAAACAAGAGGGGGCAATGGATCACCCAGCAGCCAACAAGATTACTTGTCAAACGACACCTTGACATTCTGGCGCTCGGCCTCCTCAACCTTGAAATAATCGCGTTTCGTGAACCCGCCAATTCCGGCAACGATATTGCTTGGCACGGTCTGGATGGAGGTGTTGAATTCCAGGACGGAATCATTGTAAAACTGCCTCGCATACGCGATCTTGCTTTCAATTCCCGACAATTCTTCCTGCAATTGCCTGAAATTCTCGTTGGCCTTGAGGTTGGGGTAGTTTTCGGCAACCGCAAAGAGGGATTTAAGGGCTCCGGTAAGCATGTTGTCGGCCTTTGCCTTGTCTGTGACGGAACCCGCATTTGCCATTGCCGCCCTTGCCTTGGTGACGTTTTCAAAAACGGATTTCTCGTACCTCGCATACCCTTTGACGGTCTCGACAAGGTTAGGTATCAGATCGTAACGCTTCTTTAGCTGGACATCTATTTGGGACCACGCATTCTCGATGCGGTTGCGAAGGGTGATAAGGCCGTTGTAGATCGCTATGAACCATAGCAGAAAGATTCCTACGACCCCAAGAACGATCCATTCCAACACCATGTTAATTACCTCGTAAATAAATTGCAGAGGCAGTTTATAAGCATAACTATGAAATGAGGGCGGAACAAGTTAAGCGGGGAACGGGGGAAGTTGGTAAAAAATACATAAATCAAAATACGCTGTGTGACGGAGGATATAAGGCCATGCTTTTGTTGCCCCCAAAAGATCCGCCAGGTGAGAAGGGATCAATCCAGCGAGGGGAATTTGGAGAGCCTCCCTATAAAATCAGTTGCCTTCGTCCTCAAGGAATCCAGGCCGCTTACTTTCACTTCCTTTTGAACGGGCATCCCCAAAATGTGGCGCGCCACGTTTATTAGCTCCTTTGAGGCCTTGCAGGAAGGGAACGCGAGAATCACAGGCACTTCGGCGGCCTGCGAACGAGGTATTGCCGCATCCCGGGGGACCGATGTGATCACCAGTTGCCCTATCATCTTCTCCACCTGGCTTGCCGTAAGCTGCGATTCGTTTTTCGTAACCATATTCAGAACGACTCCCAGGTGTTTTTTTTCACGATCGCGCAGGAACTCAGTATACCTCAATATATCCATTACTGCCGGCAACGTAGGCGTTGCCACGAATACCACCTCCGAAGAGGCATGAAGTGCTGAGAGCGCTTCCCTGCCAAGGCCAGGGCCTGCATCAAGAAGAAGCACCTCGTACCGGTCTGCAAGGGAGCGAATAAGCGGCCGGAGCCTTACAAGATCAACGCCTTCCATGTCCTGGAGTTTAAGGGAAGCTGGAAGCACATGCAGCCCAGAGCCATGCGCATAAAGCGCTTCCTCCACCCCCATGTCCCCCCTCAAAACCCCATTGAGGTTGGCGGGCGCTTGATGTATGCCAAGCGCCATTCCCAGATGGGAGGTCGTAAGGTTGCAGTCGATTGCCGCGACCTTTTTCCCGAAAAGCTGCGCAAGGGCAACACCAGTATTGACAACTACGGTGGTTTTCCCTACGCCGCCCTTCCCGGAGACGATGGAAATTATTCTGGACATCGGCCTTACACTTGCAAGAAGAATGATTGCAACGAAATATTAAAGGAGTTATGTTTGGAGGGAATTTAGGAAAACACTTAAGGCGTGAGGAAAAAATCGGAAGAATTGGGCTGACAATGGCAGCTCCTAACAAGTTGAGTGCATAATAGGTGGGCAATACGATCATCAATAGCCCGCCCTGCGCGAGAGCTTGCCTTCAATATCTGCGATCTTGCGGTCGTATCTGCGCTTAAGCTCCGAATATGCCTCGTGCGATATGGTGCCGTCTTGGAGCTCCTCTTCAAGCAGCCTAAGGGCGCGCCCGATCTTGCTTTTTTCCTTTTCAAGGGAGCGCGCATCGGTCTTTTCCCTAATTTCAGAAACTTTTTCAATGACGCCGATTGATTCCCGGGGAGCTTCCTGCGGTTGCTTTTTGCGACGGCGAACGAACCAGAAGACAATGATGCCCATGCCAGTGCCAACGATCCCAAGGGCAAGCGTTATCCAGTTGGGAAGCTGCGTGTAAGAGGGAGGATTGAACGGGGCGGAAATCAGTTGCGCATTGCCTTTTGAAATGAGGGTATCGGCAATCTGAGCATTGCTCAGCGCATCATCAAGCTGCTCGTTTCGCAGGTCGTTTTCGGATTGGGTAATGTATTTTTGCACCTGGTCGACAGTTTCCCAAACGGCAAGGACGTTCTTGCCGACTTTTTCAGCTTCCTGCGCATTCTTTGCAAGCAGCGCAACCTTTTCCTTGAGCCTTTGGATCTGGTGCTCGATGAGTGCAAGCTTCGATTCAAAAACCGCGACGTCGAAATGCACTTCTTCCTTGCGTTCGGCGGAAAGCGCAAGCGCGCGCACCTTTTTCACCGATGTCTTTTCGGTCGTGGGGGCGGTTATTTTCAGGACGAATGTGGCTATGTCCCCAGGAGAGAGGGCATTAACGCGGCTTGGGAGCACTTCCAGCCAGCTAAGAGGCAGCCCCGCAAGGGTGACCGTGACGTTATGAAGGGGGGTTAGGCCCGTGTTTTTGATTTGGATTTTCGGATATTTCGTTTCCCCGGCCTGGATTGCAACCTCATCAGGATAGCTTATGATTTGCATCCCGGAATGGTCCTCGAATGGAGGCGGGATTGGGGTTGGCGAAACCGAAACGCCAGGCCTTCCCGGGATTGCCGTTGCCGTCACGCCCGGCCCTCCTGCAGCCGGGGTCGGCGTGGATTCGGGCCTTGGGACCACTTCAAAGGTATAGCTCACATCTATTGGCGGCTTTATCAGATCATAAGTCACTCTGCCATAAAGCGTGTAGGATCCTGGAGGCTGGGATGTGAAAATATAAGCGCTCCTTATTACGGAAGTGTTCTGGTATGCGGGCGTCAGCACGGCTTCCGAGCCATAAAACCAGGTCTGAACGCCGTCGGATACCCAATATTCCAAGGTTACGTCCTGGGTGACCTCGCCCTTGTTTTCCATTACTGCACGGAAGTCTAGGTAATCGCCGGGATAAACCGAGGAATCCAAAAGCTCTAGCCGGATATCATACGGGCCGCCTTGGGAAACCCTAAAGGGCTTGAGCTTGACGGTAGTCGAAGAGTCCTTGCTGGCAAAAAGCTGCGCATAATAATTCCCAGTGGAAGTGTTGATGGTCATGGCATAATTGTAAATATAATAGCCCGTCGACTGCTTGGTCATGCTTGCAACTGTCGTTGTAAAGTATATGTTCCCGGCAGGATCTATGACGGTCAGGTTCATGCTAGTTGGATCTATTGGCAGGCCATCCCCGGTGTAAACGACCATCCTGAAGGTCATCACGCTGCTGGGGTACCATACAAAGGAGGTCTCCACGTCTGCGAAAAGCGAGCTGGAAATGCGGAAAAGCGCAAGATTGCGGGTGTAAAACGCGCCCTTGGTCGCATTGAGCTCGGCACGGTATACGCCCGAGCTTGCATTGGAGGGGACGACGAACTTGTAGTAATAAAGGCCCGTCGAGGAACGGTTGATGTTCGAGAAGTTGACAAGCATGTAAAGGGATTCGTTGGGGGCGAAAACAGTAATGTTCATGGAATCTGGATCTAGCGGGGAGCCATCGACATCATAAACGGATATTGCAAGCTCCACGGTATCGCCGCCGAAATATAGGTCCGCGGATTCGAAGTTCGTTAGAAGGCCGGAGAATGAAACATTGGTGGTGGTCGCATTGGTTACAAAGAAGGTCGAATTGACGGAATCGGATACGCTCACGGATGCATTTGAATCGTAGTAGACCGCCTCCGAAAACAATGTCCATTGGCCAGTCGTCGAATCCGAGGCGATATTGAATGTAGGCAGGGGCTCGATAATTCCCGAAATTGCCGTTACATATGTACCGTTGAATGCAAGTATGGAAGAGTTGTCCCTAACCCAAACCGTGACGTTCGCATTCTTTAGGGGAGTTCCGCCAAGATCGCGCGCCCTGAAATAAACAGAAGCTGTGCTGCCTTTGGAGTATGCGCTGGAAAGGGTCTGAGCTTGCAGTTGGAGCTTGGGATATGCATAAAACGAGCCACTAGAAGAACCATTGATGCCAGCGTTGTCGTATGCCATAACATACACGCTGTAATTCCCAATGAGCGCAGTGGTTCCGGTGGTGTTGGGAAAATTGCCCCTCCATTGGGTGATGTTGCCGGAAGCATTGAAAATATAGCCGGTTTGGTAGAGGGAGATATTGAACCACGTGCCGTTTGGCAATGTCACATTTGCGGTAACATTTACGATTCCAACAAGGTTCGCATCAGTGATGTTGAAATCAAACGTGACGCTCTGGTTGTTCTGGATGACAAGGGGAGTTATTGTGAGTGCAGTGGAAAGCGACTGGAATGGAACCAGGG
This sequence comes from Microcaldota archaeon, assembly GCA_043820675.1. Lineage (GTDB taxonomy): Archaea > Micrarchaeota > Micrarchaeia > Norongarragalinales > SBBD01 > JACRGC01. Next base: position 7,058 of record JBDRDM010000116.1, on the reverse strand, counting down.
ATATCAGAAGTGTTCGGGAGGCTGGAATCGATTCGGCATTGGTGGCATTTACCGTGAATGTCGCATTGTAGGGTATTTTGGGCACGCCAGAAATATTGTAGGTCACCATGAATGCGTAGGAGGATTGCTTCCCTACTGTGAATTGGGAAATGTTGACGGAAGAATAATTTGCCGTTGAGGGTGAAATGGAAATATTCAAGTAAGTGTTGCCGGTATTGTTGATCACCACCTCGCAGGCATCCCCAAAGTCGGGGCTTTCGGTCCGCTCGCATGTAAGCGGGCCCATCTCCCAATCGCGATCAACGTTGACGAAAACCCCCAATGTGAGGTTGCTGGAACCTGCATTGCTAGTGGACAGCTCCAAAGTTCCGTTGTAGAAACCGGAGTCATACGCAAATGGGATCGTCACGTTGATTTGGAATTCCTGCGATAGCCCGCCGGTAAGGTTAGCTAGGATGGAGGGTGAAATTGCAAACGTGAAGTTCGAAAGCCCGGTGATGTTCGCACTCAAATTAAAGAGGGGATAATTGCCAACAGAATAAAGCGTGAAATTGCCGAATACGGTGGTGTTGCCGTGAGTGGCATTGCCCTGCAGGAACGCAGCAGATAGCTGAACCACTGGATTCTCGGATACGGTTATGTTGATGGTCGTCGTATTTGCCTTGGGCCCATCCCCAAGGTCATACCAGCCAGCGGAGACGTTGACAATATATGCTCCCGGAGGCGTTGCATTCAAAACCGTAATGAGAAATGCGCCCGAACAGTTGGCGCCAACGGTCATGTTGCCGCAGGAAACGCTGCTTGCATTTGCGCTGATTCCGGAAGGCAACTCCAAAGTGATGTTTGAAAGGAAAGATGTGGCATTGCCGAAATTGGTGATGTTCACATCAAGGGCAAATGTCTGGTTTTGCGCCTGGGTGATATTGCCAGCAGAGAAGTTCTTAGGCGATGAATCTATAGAAACGTTCGCGCCGGAAATTGTAAGGTTTATGAAAATGGAAATGTTCCCGGCATTCGATGTCGAAATGTTGGCATATCCTTGGTAATCACCGGATGCATGCCCGAGGGGAACCGTGGCATTTATCTGGACCTGCTGCTGGCTTCCTGCAGGGAGGCTGCTAAGGTTTGCCGGGATGAAGAGGAATGTGATTCCAGAAAATCCGGTAATGGAAAAGTTTGAATCGTGCAGGGCGTCATTTCCCTGTGAAAGGAGGGTGAAAAAGCCAATGGTTTTCGTGCGGCCAGGAGCGGCTATCTCATAGATGGAAGGCGGGGTAATATTGAGGATGGGATTCGATGTAACTTCGACATCTATTTGCGTTAAGTTCGAGCCCAATGAACCGTCGGGATTTACCCAGAAGAACGTCGCGTTGACGGAGAAATTGCCGGGAATTGTGCGGTTTGCAACGGTAACCGTGAAATTGGAAATGCAAGTATCGCCAACGGAAACATTTGCGCAAATGAAGCTCAAGTTCGAGGCCGTCCAGTTCCCGGGAAGCTGAAGCGTGAAATTCGGGAAGTTAGCAGAGCCGTTCCCGTAATTCGTGGCATTGACCTGCAGGGTGAAATTGAAATTCTGGAGGAGGGTAATGCCAGTTGCCGTGGTTGAGGCTGGGGAGGCATAGATGGCATTTGCCGTCACGGCGGCCTCTGAACCGTACGGCGCAGATGAGTTGCCAAGATTGCCCGCTTTTGAAGCATTGCAAAGAAGTGTGTAATTTCCATGCAACGGCTCTGCCTGGAAGCTTATCTCATAAGTGCCATTGCCCAAATCAGCGGAATAATTAAGGGGATAATTGCAGGCAAGGGCTGCGTTCACGATTGGCAAATTCTGAAGGTAATTGGTAACCGTAATCGAGGCATTCATCAAACGGCCGGCAAGACCAAAATAGTTGGAAATAAGGATGCTGACATTATATTCATCAGACACCTGGAACGTCGTGGAATTGGAGGAAACTAAGATTCCCCCAAGGCCATATACCCGGCCAGTCATGTTCCAGGTGCCAAGCTGCGCCCCTTCCGGAAGGCTGAAATTTGCGCCAAAGACGTAATCTCCTGCGAGCGCATCGTTATGCGCCCCGTCATCATAAAGCGTGAGATTGAAATCATCCCCGGTGCCGGCGGTGCCGTTGTCGATTGTGATGTTGGCGCTCGAGGTGAGGTTATACGCGTCCCCGGTGATGTTGAGGTTGATGATGACGGTCTCGTTCCTGTTGAAATAGGAATTGTTGGAAGTGATGGAAATGTTGACCCGCCATTCCTCGGAAACGGGGGGAAATAGCATGAATCCGTCTTGGAGGCTAAGGGAAAGGTTCTTCAGGGAATTCAAATCTCCGGTTGTATCATTGAATTTCATGATGGCGGTTTCCGAAATGGAGCCCCCGGATGGGATGACCGTCGTCGAAAGGTTGATGCCCACCCGCCCAAGGGAATCGCCCCTGGCGGCCAGGTAATTCGAGGTGCCGGTCTGGTTGAAATTTATGAACCCAACTCCGAAGGAGTTGAATTGATCGGAAGCATGCGACCAGGAAAACGGCCCGGTGAGGTTGTCCTGGGGGACGTAAAATGCCCCAAATGCACGCTGCGCTTCCAGGGCAAGGCCCCCAGAATCGGTGGAGCTGCGCGTTATGGAAACGGGCGCAAGGTTAGTATAATTCTGCTGCACTTTTATCCAAGCGCCAAGGTCGTAGAAACGGTAGGTTTTTGCAAGGAGCGCCTGGCCAGTTTGCAGATGCGAAAGGCCCCATTCCGTTTCAAGGCCCATTAGCATTGCGCTTATCCTGACGGGACCGGCAACAAAGGAGGCATTTCCGGAGAAATTGAACCCGAATGTCGTCGTGCCATTTGTGAACTCCGAATATTCATAGGTGCGCTCGTCAGCAAGGGCATTGAATATTTCATTGAATGGACCCATGACCCGGTAAATGCCGGAGGTATTCTCGCCCCTGGAAGTATCCACATACCATTCGAAGAGGGTATTATTGACATTGAATTCGGTGCCATTCCAGCTGTAATTTAGGGCCGATGAATAAGTGATGGGGGGTTTTTGGCCGCTCGCAAGGGTATCGAAGTACACATAATAGGTGCGCTTCTGGTTGATTGGCGTCGAACCGTTGATGATGAAAACGAGTTCACCAAAGGCGTTGCCGTCCGGATCATAGCTGCTGGCGATGTCGAATTGGTACGGTACCTCATATACGATGCTCCCGGAGGAATTGTATTCGAATACGCGCAAGGAGTTCTGATCGAAGCTCAAATTCCAGCTGCCAGCCTGCCGCAGATGCTCCGTGAAATTAATCTCCAGCTCAAGGGGCCAATCAAGCCTTGCATGCCCGGATGCATTGAATTCGAGCTTTTGGCGGAAGTGCCAAGATGAATTATACCAGGCATCGATGGCGCCAGCATAGCCAGCAATGTAGATGACAGCCAGTAGCACCAATAGGGCCTTTGAGGGAAAAAATCTACCCACGTTCGCTTACCTCTTCAAGGCTCCTTCGACAAGGAACATTAAAAGGAAGGGGAAACCGTTTTAAGAGGGTGACGGTAGCTCGAGGACGCATGGTTGGCGCGGAAGCGGAAATTGACCCGGAAGGCGCAAAATCGCCATTCATGGATTTTTAAGCCAAATGGCTCACATGCGGCAAAAATAACGGCGGCACCAATTTCTGAGGAAAAAAGTTCAGTTAAGCTTATATACCGCCGCAGCCATATTTCTCCTTTCGTTTTTTGGTGCTGATGAAATGACCAAATTCATCTTTGTGACCGGCGGCGTTTTGTCTTCGCTGGGCAAGGGCACCATCGTTGCGAGCATCGGCAGGATCCTGAAAACCGCGGGAGTGAAGGTCTCCGCGATGAAAATTGACCCCTACCTCAACTGCGATGCGGGAACATTGAACCCCTACGAGCACGGAGAAGTGTTTGTCACGCGCGATGGCTTCGAATGCGACCTTGATTTGGGGAATTACGAGCGCTTCCTTGACATATTCGCAACAAAAGAACAGAATATGATGATGGGATCTATTTACAGGACGGTGGTGGAAAAGGAGCGCAGAGGCGAATTTTTAGGCACCACCGTGCAGCTTATTCCACATGCCACGAACGAAATAAAGGAAAGGATCAGGCATGCGGCAAAGGTAACGAAATCAGATGTGCTGGTTGTTGAGATCGGCGGGACCGTGGGCGATATTGAAAGCGATGTGGTGTTCGAAGCCGCAAGGCAGATGCGTTTCGAGAACGGCGAGAGGCCATCAGTGCTGTTCGTGCATTTGGCGCTCGTTCCCCGCATAACAACCAACGAGCACAAGACAAAGCCCATGCAGCATTCCGTGAAGGCGCTTTTAAGCAAGGGCATCACCCCGGACATTTTAGTTGCAAGGAGCGATACGATGTTTTCAGAGGCAACGAAAAGGAAAATTGCGCTGATGTGCAACGTTCTTCCAGATTCGGTGTTCTGCTCGTACAACGTGGAGAACATATACAAGATCCCCGAGATATTGAAGGCCCAGGGCCTAAAGGAAAATTTGGAAAAGAAATTGGACTTAAAGCTCAGACCCGACGGAAAGGACGAGTGGCATGCGCTTATTGCCAAATGGGAAGCTGCCAAAACACACCGGAAGATTGCGGTTGTTGGGAAGTATGCTCAAACGACAAAGGACGCATATATGAGCGTCTTCGAAGCTCTCAAGCATGCGGCAGTGCATGCAGGGGTTAGGGCGCAGCTCGACTTGGTGAATTCCGAGGATGTGGAAAAGGGCCTTGTGGATTTGAAGCAATACAACGGATTTTTGATACCGGGCGGATACGGCTCGAGGGGAACCGAGGGGAAGATTTCAGTGATCAAGCACGCAAGGGAAAACAATATTCCATTATTGGGGATCTGCTATGGCTTGCAGCTCTCGGTCATCGAATACTCAAGGCATGTGCTTAGCCTTAAGGGCGCCAACTCCACAGAAATAGAGCCGCAGACAAAATACCCGGTAATCGACCTCCTGCCGGAGCAAATTGCAGTTGAGGAAAAGGGCGGGACCATGAGGCTTGGGGCATATGATGTGAAAATCGTGAAGGGGACGAACGCTTACAAATTATATGAAAAGGAAATGGCGCAAAGCCAGCAAAAGCCCGCTGGAAAGGCAACGGAAAAGGATACAATCTACAAAAGGTTCCGCCACCGCTGGGAGGTAAACCCGGCGTACGTTGAAAAACTTGAAAAGGCGGGAATGGTCTTTTCCGGCAAGGACCCCAAGAGGGAGATCATGAAAGTGATCGAGCTTCCAGGGCGCAAATTCTTCATGGGAAGCCAATACCATCCGGAATTCGATTCAAGATTGGAAAGGCCCGAGCCGCTCTATCTGGCATTTGTGAAGGCGACGATTTGAAAATACTAAGTTCTTTTTAAAGAACTGATTGAATATTTCTCATTTCGTTTTTTTGGCCCCAAACTAAGTATGCATGTTTATTCGAGTCCCCTACGATGCTGGCGAAATTATTAAAGGGTATTTGCAGCTTATGCGTTAAAATGATCGTGCGCACATCATTTTCTATAGGATGGCGAGAATGCACATGAACCATTACTCGTTCAGCAAGCCCGAATAATTTTTTCACTTTCATTGGATGAGACCTTTCAAGGGCTCTTTTGAACAAACCCCAGTTTTGATGTCTTTTTTTTTGATTTCCATAATATGCAGTTTCCAATTTATTTGATAAATTTGTCAAACCCGATTTGATTGCTAAAGTCCTGAAAACATTAAAGCCTAAATCAAATGACCGCCTGCCAACTATATCGAGGTTGCGTTCGCATTCAAGCTCTCGAAGAAAAGCATAATTATGGGGTCCGATCAATTTTCTAAATTCGGATTTTTCCATTGGAAACACATTCAAAATCGCTAGGGGCGCGATTATCCAAGGCTCCTTCTAATCTCAGCTGCCTTCAACAGGTCAGAGGAAGGATCCTTCTTTTCCTCAAGCAACAGGCGGATATTGGAGGTAACGTTCCGGTAGATCTGGTGCTCGTGGGTCCTTGGGCCAAATTCCAGGGATAAAAGATCTTCTGCAAGCAAAACGTCTTCCTTGATTCCGGACCATGCCTTCGAATTTTTTGAAAGCGCCTCAAGATTTCCTTTGTTTAGGAAATGGCCCGCGAACTGCAGGTCCTCCTTTAGGTAGAGGTAGGTTTCCAGGAGGAAATCAAGCAGATGCACCTCCTGTGCCTTCTTGATGCCCCGTCCAATGCCGATGAATTCAGGGGGAACGCCAAGCGAATAGAAAGCGGATGTAAAGGTGATTGCACGGGGAAGCTTTAGCTTTCCTACTGAGCGTGAATACCCAAGAAGGCCAATGTGCAGCTTGCGCTCCCTCCTTGCAGGGACATACCGGGCGATGTCATTGATAACCGCAAGATCCTCAATGGTCCTGCGGTAGATGGGCGAAAAAATCTTGTTGAGCTGGCGGATTTTTTCCATCTCATCCGCATCGAAAACTCGCGGCCTTGAATTCAGCCCGGAATTGAGGGAGGAAATTGCATCCTTCACCTTGCTTTCCGGGAAGTCCGCACGGAAGGCGCTTTGAATTGTAACTGTGCGGATCCCGGGGTATTCCTTTTCAAATTGGGATACACTTTCCGGGGAGAGGCGCCCCCTGAAAGGCAGGCAGCCAACCCCGATTATGGGATATGTGGGGATTGAGCTGGATTCGGAGAATTCCGCAAACCGCGATAGCGCAGCTTTTGCGGAAACAACGGCTGGCACAAGCCCGGAATTCTGCGCGGGATCGCTTCTTGCGATGAACGGACGCAGGTAATCCACCTTGAATTTCTTGAAGGAGCTCCTGGTGCAGTATGAAACATATTCCTCAAGCAATTTGTTCGCATCCAGCATGAGGTCCGGATCCTCGACGAGAGGGATTAGGTCGATGTCCGAGGGGCCGGGCTCCTTTACGAACTCGAATGCTTTGACTATTTCCGAATATTTGGAGCGCAGCCAGAAAAGCCGCTGGCCGGAGGTAGTCATCGGAAGGATGAGCTCGAATAGTGGCGGGGTGTGAAGCTGCATCTCCTCCATGAA
>JBDRDM010000115.1:0-5319 GCA_043820675.1 Microcaldota archaeon | reverse complement strand
TCCCGTGAATCACGCGAGAACTTCCAGATTGGCGATGTGATGTCGGCGCTCATCCAGGATGTGGATGAGGTAAACGAGCCGATGCTAGTCGAGCCCCGAAAACTTTATGGCGGCCGGCTCATCGAAATCGAGCCCGTCAAGATACCAAGGGTCATAGGCAGGAACTCGAGCATGGTCACGATGATCGAGAAATATGCCAAAACAAAGCTCTTCGTCGGAAAGAATGGCCGCATTTACATAAAGGAGGGCGACATCCCGCTTGCGGCAATGGCAATCCTTAAGATTTCAAAGGAGGCGCACACGCACGGCCTAACTGACCGGGTGCAGGCATTCCTCGAGGAGGCGAGCGTAAAACCTCAGGGTGCGAAGGATTAGGTTTTTGGGAAAGCTGCCCCATGATTTTTGGCGCATGCACTTCCCCTTTTCACGTTTCATAAAATTAAGGTGTTCAACGTATGGAAAAACCGGTTTTGATTACGGGCGGAAAAAGGCTTGATGGCCGTTCCGTGGAGGATCTTCGGCCGCTCAAGATAACTGCCGGCGTCCTGAAAAAGGCGGACGGCTCCGCAATGGTGGAATGGGGCAAGAACAAGGTTCTTGCAGCCGTCTACGGGCCGCGGGAGGTCTTCCCTAAGCATCTAACCAACATCAACAAAGCGCTCATCAACTGCAGGTATTCCATGGCGCCTTTTTCCTCATTGGAAGAGCACGGGCGCTCTGGCCCAAACCGCAGGGCAATTGAAATTGGCAAGGTCTCCAAGCACGTTTTCGAAAATGTCGTGATGGTGAACCTGTTCCCAAAAACGCAAATCGACATCTATATCGATATCCTGCAATCGGACGGGGGCACGCGCATTGCCGGAATCACTGCCGCATCCGTTGCACTTGCTGATGCGGGCATTCCCATGAAGGATTTGGTGCAGGGCGTTTCCGTTGGCAAGATCAACGATGTGCTGGTCGTGGACCTGGATAAGCCCGAGGATAATCACGGCCAAAGCGACGTTCCAATAATCGTTTCCCTGCGCTCCAAGGAGATTTTGCTCTTCCAGTTGGATGGGATGCTTACAAAAGAGGAGATTGGGAAGTCGATGGATTACGTGTTTGTTGCGGCAGAAAAAGTCAAGGCGCTTCAGGTGCAGGCACTAAAAGACAAATATACTCCCATGGAGGAAAACGGTGCATGATTTATGATAATTGATGAGATCAAGGAAGAATATGTAAAGGACCTAATGAGGGGCAATAAGCGCCCCGACGGAAGGGGGCTTTTGGATTACCGCGAAATAAAACTTGAAAAGGGCTTGCTGCAGAATGCGGAGGGAAGCTGCCTTGCCCAAATCGGCGATACGAAAGTGCTTGCCGGGATAAAATTCGACGTGGTTGCGCCATACCGCGATCGGCCAACGGAAGGGGTGTTCCAGGTAACTGCGGAATTTCTCACGGCCGCGCATCCCGAATTCACGCCAGGGCCCCCGGGCGAGAAGAGCATCGAGCTTGCAAGGGTCGTTGATCGCGGGATACGTTCTGCAGAAGCAATCGACACAAAGAAGCTTTTTCTTGAGGAAGCCAAGGCATTTGGCATATTCGTTGACCTGTATATTCTCGACCATTCCGGAAACCTAATTGACACTGCGGCGCTTGCGGCAATGGGCGCACTTACTGACTGCAAGGTTCCAAAGTATAAGGACGGGGCAATCCTCCGGAACGATTTTTCAGGAAACCTGCATCTGGAGCGCAAGGTCTCAGTTTGCAGCTTCGAGAAGATATCCGGAAAGATGATCCTTGATGCCTCCGACGAGGAGGAGGTCGCATCCGAAGGCAGGCTCTCCATTGCAACGTGCGATGGGGATCTTGTTTGTGCCTCCCAGAAATCCGGGAGCGCGGGATTCACAAAAGAGGAAATATCCGATCTCATTGATATCGCAATTGAGAAAGGCAAGGCGCACAGGCGCCTCCTATAGGTGAGAAGGTAAATGGGCTCGAGATACGGGGTAAAAATCAGGAAGCGTGAAAGGGAAGTAGTCGCCCAGCAAAATCAGCTTTATGTCTGTTCTGCATGTGGGAAGCGAAGGGTCGGCCGCACGGGATATTCGCTTTGGAGATGCAATTCATGCGGTTCGCGTTTTGCTGGGGGCGCATATTCGTTCGAGACGTCGGTTGGCGTTTCCTCGAGGAAGTCGCTCTTCTCACTAAAGCCCCACAAGTGATCCGGATGACCGAAGAATTCGTAATGCTCCAAAGCAACCTCCAAGGCGCCCAGTTCTCGGAAATCCTTAAAGGCAAGGACTTAACGAATCCGGCAATCTTTTCGCTGCTTGAAACGACCTTCGAAGCCGTCAGGAAAAAGGCGTACGATTATGCGCCAATCGATAAAAGCGGGATAGGGCGAATTGCAAGGCAGCATCCCCCGAAAGGCAAAACAGTCGCGGATTTCGTAACTTTTATTTCGGGCCTAAAGCCCTCGTCCCTCGGAGCCGAGCTTTCCCCGTTTTGCAGGGATGACCGCAATCCCCAAAGGATAATTGAAAAAAAGCTCCCCCCCGTTACCGATATCGCCATAGGCCAATACCTTTCCATTCCTTTCGAGGATGCATTTCCGGTTTCATTTAAGCCCTCGAAAAAGCCCCCCAAAAACGAGTTCCGCTTCGCTGCCAACATCAGGGGCTGGGTAATCATCCGTAAGGTCAATTTGGACGTTGCGGAAAAAAAGGAAGTGCTATGCTGCCTTGTGCACACGCTTGAGAGCATCGAAAGGAGGTTTTCAAATTTCCATACCAATCCGGGGTTTTTCCCACGCCTGGATGCGTTCCTTGCAAGGTACCCTTCTAGGAGATCATTTGGCAAGCTGCCGGGCATGCTCCTGGGTGCGCTGGCACAGGGCCTCCTGACGCAGGAAGATCCGTTCCTTAACAAGTATGCACTCTACCGCCTGATGCGCCAACTTGGCTATTCACCATACCTTTCTGGCGAAATTCTAGAAGGCATCTACCCCGAGCTCAAGGTCCCAAAGCCCCGCGGGCGCATGAAGAAGAGCTGAAGGTGCATTCCTGGAATTATTTGTTGGCTGCAGTTTACCTCAAAACCCGCCATTTTTTCCTGATTGCCAATTCCGGCAAAAACCCAGCCCCATTGGAGTAATGCTTAAATACCGCCTATTCATAACCGTTTCAGGTGATTCCAATGGTCAAGGTCCATATCGTAGGTGTCCCGCTTGATGAGGAGGTAGTGTTCATCGTCTCGTTGCTCATATTCCTCATGCTGACGGCTCAATATTTCATCAACAATGATTTCCAGCTTCAGTACACGTCCGGAATCGGCGCATTCCTATCGGCCCTTTCGATTTACGTGTTCTATAAGATGCACCTCCTGGAGGAGCGCGTGATGGCGCCCGCCCAGATGTCCGTTGCTCCAGTTGCCAGGCCAAGGCGCAAGTAGGCGGCAAATGCAGTTTGGAATTCTTTGCCCAGCGAAAGCAAGAACCCCCAGTATAGCATCCAGCAATTGTTTGAGGCATTATTTGCATACCGGCATATGGGTCTTGAAGGCGCGGCTTATATGCGTCGTAATAGGCCCATCCATCCGCAATCAGAGCCCCTCGGAGCGTTTTTAATCCAGTTCTTCCAAATCCTTGTGCAATGGGGGCGTGGGCCAACTTGGTATGCTGGCAGCTTTGGGAGCTGTTGATCTGAGTTCAATCCTTGTTTAGCTCCGCTCAATAGATGCATTTAATTCGCAAATCAAATTGTTTCTTTGGCGCGGAGCCGTTCGCACCTTTCTTTTGAAAGAAAGGGGCAAGGCGTTCAAATCTCAGCGCCCCCATTTTTTAATTCTCTTTTTCCTAATCCGTACATATGGCTGAATTCAGGATCATTCAAATAAGGAGCCCGGGCCAACATCTGGCAGAGGTGCTTGCTGAACGAGTTGGCAATTCGGCAAGTCTGAAGTAAGTCCGGGTGAAATTCTTCGAAGGAATCCGAAACTGGCAAAGCAGATAGTATCTAAATTACTTAGTGCGATAGATAAGTGAGTAAAAATGGACCTAGGCACGGGCATCCGGAATGCACTAAACAGGATAACCGGCGCGCCCATATTGGACGAGAAGACAATTAAAGAGCTGGTAAAGGAGCTGCAGCGCGTCCTCATTTCGAACGACGTAAATGTCAAGCTGGTATATGAGCTGACAAAGCGCATCGAGGAAAAGGCACTTAGGGAAAAGAAGGCAAGCAACCTGAATTTGCGCGAGCATATTGTTAGGATAGTCTACGATGAATTGGTTGCGATACTCGGGGAAAAATACGAGCCCCAGTTGAAAAAGCAGAAAATATTGGTCCTTGGCCTTTTCGGTTCGGGCAAGACGACCTCCATTGCAAAGTTGGCGAAATTCTACCAGGCAAAGGGTCTTAAGGTATGTGTGATTGCCGGGGACGTGCACCGCCCCGCTGCAATCGAGCAGCTAGAGCAGCTTGCGCAAAGCGTCCATTGCGGATTCCATGCTGAAAAGGGCAAGGATGCAAGGGAAATTGCAAGGAATTCCCTTGCCCTTGAATCGCAATACGATGTGCTTGTTTTCGATACCGCCGGCCGCAGCGCCTTCGATGAGGAGCTTGCAGCTGAATTAAGGGGAATAAATGACATTTTCGAGCCGGATGAAAAGTATTTGGTAGTTTCGGCGGATCTTGGCCAGGTCGCAGGAAAGCAAGCATTCCAATTTAATGAGGCCGTTGGCATTACGGGCGTTATCGTAACCAAGATGGATGGCAGCGGGAAGGGAGGTGGCGCGCTCTCGGCCGTGAAGGCGAGCAATTCCAAAGTCGCATTCATTACCTTAGGAGAAAAACCCGATGCCCTTGAGGTATTCGATGCAAAGAAGTTCGTTGCAAGGCTGGTTGGCTTTGCGGATCTCGAATCGCTTCTTTCAAAGGTGCAGGAGATTTCAGATGAGGAGGCAATGCAAAAGGTCCTCGAGGAAGGAAAGCTGGATTATGAGACTTTCCTTTCGCAGATGCGCTCCATGCGCAAGATGGGGCCCATGAAGCAGATACTCCAGATGCTTGGGATGTATGATGTTCCAGAGGAGATGCTTGGCCAATCGGAGGCAAACTTGAAGCACTACGAGGCAGCGGTGCTTAGCATGACCGTAAAGGAAAGGCGCCAGCCCGAGCTCATGAAGAACAAGGCGCGGCAGGAACGGGTGGCAAAAGGTGCGGGCCTCAAGCACGAACAGGTGCGCGAACTTGTAACGACATTTGAAAAGCTGCAAAAGATGCTAAAAGGCGTCAAGGGCAACCGCGGCCTCATGAAGCGCTTTTCGAACATGCTGCC
>JBDRDM010000114.1:0-2833 GCA_043820675.1 Microcaldota archaeon | reverse complement strand
GCCGGGGCGGATTTCATCATCACTTATGACAAGAGGCACCTTTTGAAAATGGGGCAATTCGAGGGGATTAGGATAATTTCTCCTAAGGAATTTTTGGAAATTTTGGGAAAATTGTAAATAATTGGAAATGCCGTTATTTTTTGGTGATGAAAATATGGGCCGAACCGTACCTTCGTACCGAGATGTAATCGATGACGAGCTGCAAACTCTTAGGAAATACCGCTCAGCTCTCCGGAAGGAAGATCAGGCGCTCTTCGATGAGATGATGAGCTATGCCAAGTTCCACATCTCCGCTTCCAGCTATTCCTCGCGCCTCAATCCCTTCGAGAGCATCATCCTGAACATTCTGCTGGAGCAGCAAAGGCAAATAAGGGAGCTTACGGGCGGCGAAAAGCTTGCTATGAGGAAGGTATTGCAGGGAAGGCAAAGCGTTCTGGTTTCTGAAAAGAGTGAATAATGATGTGCTGGATAGGTTTGCATTGGGCGATCCAAAACCTATTAATAAAAGCGCTTCCGGTAACCTAATGATTTTGATGCCAAAGCCAATCCCGCGCGAAAAAGCCCTTGAGATTGCCCGAGATTCCGCGCCACAGAAGCTTCTTGTTGAAAAAATGTTTGAAACCGGCTATGCCCACACCTCGGAGAAAATTCCCGGCTGGAAGGGAAGCTTGCATGGCCTTATGAGGTTGCTGACTCGAAAATTGGAGCATGAGGGTCATGCTGCGCCATTTTTGCGGATAGGCCATGAAAAAAGCTCTCGCCAATCCTTCTTCTATCCCAATCCGGCAGTATTTGCTGGCGTGCCGGAACTTCCGCGCAAACGGCTCGAAGTGCTCTCCTCGCTGGTGCCGACCAACCGGCTTATCGTGAATTTCCTCTTGGCGCATCCCAATTCCACGCAAAGCATGATCCATGCACACCTGTTGGAGAATAGAAGGAATATTCAACGAAGAAATATTGGTCCGGCAATAATGTACGTAAATAAGGCGCTATTTTCGCATATTGGCGTGGATGCGGTGGTTGGAGTTGGCAAAGCCTCCGCCCGCCGCTTTAGCGCATCAGTTAAATTGGCAAGGGTGCTTGGGGTTTCTGCTGCTTCCGGAGATGCATTCTTGCGCTTGAGCCCATTTGCCGCAAAGGTTCTGCGGCTTTTTGAGGGCCGGGGGGAGTTGTGGCAATCGCAAGCAGCAGCGCAACTAGGAAAGCGCTCTTCCGACATTACGGACGCCCTATCCGCAATCAATCGGGTGTTTCCCGGCTTAATTCAACGAAAAAGATACGGCATGCATTCGCTGCTGTCTCCGAACCATGAGTTAGCGGTAAAGCATGGTTTTTCACTCAGCAGATCAGAGCTTGTGGAGAACCCCTGGGGAATACATTTCAGCTCGCTTAGCGAACCTGCGAGGGATTTGTTTGGGCATATGACAAGGCGCATGGCAAAACCTGGTATTGAGATTGCAAGAGATAGGAAGCTTAATGCGGGGCTTGTGGATGAGGTGCTTGAAACCGTCGGGAGGACACACGTCCACGAATCGGAGTTGCCAGAAAATGTCGACCGCGGCGAGATTCTTGGAAATCTGAGGAAGCCCAAAGGGGTCCTTCGCATAAATGGCGGTAATTGGATTAGGCGCTCCGTCCTGAAAAATCGGCTGGATGCCATTGCCCTTGAGAACATTCTCCTTGAGGCGAGAAAAGCCGCGCCGGATGCGGATCTTTTAGCTTCCCAAAGCGAATCCCTCCTGATCAAGGCGCATCGCCAGGCGCCCAAGGGCACTGCAAAGGATGCGATCCTTGCCGCAATCAGGGCCGTTGAAAAGCGCCAGCTGTCCCGTAAGAAAAGAAAACAGTAGCGAGCTCCCATTCTCCGAATTAATCCAAAACCCTAATTAACTTTGATATTGCTCCCATAGAGCTATGAAAGGGATCGCACAGCGCCTCATGGCCGATGGGCTTGACCACTTTTCTATTGTTCCAAAGACCTGCACATCTGGTTTAGCCCTAAAACTATACATTGCAAAGCCCGTCAGGGCAGAGGTTAAGCGCATAGTAGAAGGTGAAAAAGCGATAACGCCATTCCACCGGAAATTCTTCTCGAAGCAATTCTGGAAAAGCAGACCTATAATGAATCCATTAAGGAAGGCATTCTGGAAAATTAAAACCAGGAAAGAAATAGTTAGGAATATCGAGCCGACGGGTTTTGAGGGTGTCGACCACCAAAGGATAAGAGCAACTTTGGCAGTTGGAAATATGCAAACTATTCTCTCCAAAATCCCTTATGTGGGCAAGCACATGATGGTTTCCATGAAATCGGTCCCAACCGGCACGAATTACGGGCCTGCATATGTGGTTATCAACGGATTAACCCCATTAGGATTAAGCATGGTGCGAGGAGTTGTTGATGATTTGAGGAAACGTAAAGTCAAGGAACTTCCAGCCAAGATAAGCGCTAAAAGGGCAAAAGAGGATATTTTTGGGAAGGATCGATCTGTCCATCCGAATGAAGCGGAGCGCTGAAATGGCTGATGCCCCAAAACCCTAATTAACATCCGCTCATTAACAATTCCATGGAAAAAAACCGTCTCCTCCTGCTCCTATTCAACCTCGGCTTTGCTTTATTCTTCCTAATCTCTTACTTTTTCCCAAGGGAAACTGGATTCTGGCTTGTTTTCACCGGCTCTTCGGTTATCATCATCGAATTCTATGTGCTTTGTGCCGTTTTGTGCATGGTTTTCCTTTTGCCCTATGCACAAATTCGCCTTAACCGCAGTCTTGGAATAAGGAATCATAGGGAATTGCCCCCTTTTGAAAAGGATCCGAAATTATTGTTGGGTGT
>JBDRDM010000113.1:0-7874 GCA_043820675.1 Microcaldota archaeon | reverse complement strand
TGCTTTGCAATAGCCCTGTTCTTCGTATTCCTATCCGCCATCTATGACAATTACCTGAAGAAAAGGCCTCTGCTCGGGAACGCATACATAGCCGGCAGCATGGCAATCTCGTTCATCTACGGGAATTTTGCAGTAGCCAGGGAATTACAGGAAATTATTTTTCTCTTCGCGGCAATTTCATTCATGGCAGGGATGGGAAGGGAACTCATCATCACTTTAAGGGACGTCAAGGGCGATAGAAAGGTTGGCGCAAGGACGCTTCCCATGATCTTGGGCAGGGAGGGCACGCTGAAATTGGCATCGTTTTTTTTCCTTACAGCGATAGTATTGAGTTGGGCGCCCATAGGCGGCAATTACCTTTCCGCATATTCCCTGCTTATCCTCGCAAACAACCTCCTGCTAATTTATTGCATCTTCCTGCTCTATGGGAAGGGGTCGGTGGAAAACTTCAGGAAGGCGAGGAATTTGAGCCTGCTTGCATTGATTGTTGGGCTTTGTGCATTTGGAACGCTTGCGCTCTAGGATAGGGAGGTCATTGCAAGGCAGATTGTTTTTTTAGTCTGGCAAGGTCCAATTTCAAGCCTTCCCTTGCAAGGATCGTTTGCACTCCCGACTCCTCCTCCACGAGTTTCCTTTGGGAATCCATCCCGGCATTGATGAATTTCATGCCGATATGCGTCAATATGACTGCCCTTGGCTTCTTTTTTATTTCACCGATTATTTTCACGGCCTCCATTGATGTGAGATGGAACTCCAGGCGGTCGTCATTTGGGCGCAAGCAATTGATAATAAGGAAATCGCATGCATCGTACTCGGATGCGATTCCAGGAAAGAAGCCGGTATCCGAGGTGTAGCCCAAGCGTATGCCCCCAATTTCCAGAACGAACCCAATATCCGATTGGTCCTCGTGAAGGGTCCTTGTTGCTTTGAGGGACGCTTTTGGTGTTGGGGAATTGCCGCTCTTATCGGCCCCGCCTGGTTTGCCGAAAATATGCATTTCACTAGCTTCCATTGCCCTGCATTCCTGGAGCATGCCCTTGAAATATTCATCGATCTGTTTTTCGAACTTTTGGAAACCATTTACCACACTTTCCGAGCCCAGAAGCACTCCTTTTTTCCCGGAGTAATTCCCGGAATTCATCGCCTCAATTAGGATGTTCGCATCATGGCAATGGTCTATGTGCGCATGCGAGCAGAAAAGAGAATCCAGTTCCTTCGGGTCCTGCCCGTGCTGAAAACTTTTAAGGAATGCGCCGGGGCCCGGATCGACATGGATATTGAGCGATGGGGAATTCACGCGGAAACCGCCAGTTGGAAGCGCCTGCCTATCAAGCACGATGCGCCCTCCGCCGTTGCCAAGAAAAACTAGTTCCATTGTAATCAGCCGCTGCTTTCCGCGATTAGCCGCTACTATTCGAACCACACAATTGCGAAGCATCTTTATAAATATTTACAAGGTAAAGTATTCGAATTCTCATGGAGGGTGAACCTGATGGTTGATAGAATATACGGTTCGATGGGCGATTTGAAGGTGGGAAAATACGTGATTATCGAGGACGTCCCCTGCAAGGTCGTTTCCATTGACAAGAGCAAGCCCGGAAAGCACGGTGCCGCAAAAATGAACGTCGTTGGAATCGGCCTTTTCGACGATACCAAACGGTCGCTCATGAAGCCCTCGGATGCGGATGTGGAAATCCCGATAATTGAAAGGAGGCGCGCGCAAATAGTTGCAATAACGGGCACGAGCGCGCAGCTCATGGACCTGCAAAGCTACGAGACCTTCGAAGTGGGAATCCCCGATGACATGCGCACCGAAATGGAAGGCGGAAGGGAAATAGAATACATGGAGACCATGGGAAGGAAGCTGCTTCTTAGGATTCGGGGAGAGGAATAACTTTCTTTTTTTTTATTTCTAATTTGCAAATAGCGCAAGCTTTGCGGGAGGGATTTGCCCGGACCGTTAAGCTTCGGGAATTCCCGTCGATGAGGGAGTTGGGGTTGGAGAGGGTGTGGGAGTATCAGTTGGTGCAATCAATGTGAACGTCAATGTGCCCGAAGTCGTGCAACCGCCGGTTGGGCTGCAGGAAGATACCTTGTAGGAATAGTCCGTGAAATCCAAATCCGTAAGGATTATGCTATGCTTTATGACAACGGCAGTTGAGCCCGCGTATTTGTCGGTATCCGGGGAGATGCCGTAATTGACCGTGGAACTTGATGGAACGTCAGTATCCCAGGTAATTGTTTCACCGTCGATCCCAGGGCCGGCCTTTGCCGAGGGGTTCGATATTACGGGCGCCTTCCCCTGGACGGATACGAGGATATCGCCGATGGTTTCCGATGTGTTTTCTGTCTGGGATGCGGAAATGCCAAGGACATTGCTGCGCACAACCATGAAGGCTGCGATAAGCACAAGGAGGGCACCGCCTAGAAGGAGCATATATTCCAGATTCGTCTGGCCGCGGCCATATTGCATGAGGATCTTTTAGGCGAATCACGGTATATTAAATGTTGCTTTCGCGATCGATGGGGAATTAACAAAAGGGATTTGGAAGAAAAAGAAGGAGTGGAAGCGCCGCAGATATGAAAAAATATTCGTAGCACTAAAAAAATCATTCAATTATTGGTACCGTTCAAACCCATCATCCCCTGCTTAATGTTGAATTCAGCCGGAAACATAGATCTTCGAGCCCTTCCTTAACCGGCCGGCCGGCTTATGGGAAGGATTTGAAATATACGCGTGCTCGGGCGTCGTGATAAGTGTGCGGCGGCCCCTTGTCTTGATGGCAACCATCCTGCCGCGATAGGGCCTGCGGTTAATTACTAGCAGCCTTGCAGCCCCGATTTTTTTACCCTTTCGGGCAGATATCTTGGCCCCGGCTTTTTTTGGCACAACCACCGCCTCATAACCATCGCCCCTGCGCTCAACGGGATATTCATCGGAATACAATTTCCAAGCGTCAACAAGCGACATTTCTTTGCCGTTATGCTCGATTTTGGTTTTGGCCTCGAATGACTGGAAGGGGTCGTGCTTGACGTCCCCAAGAAGGGCGCCTGCCCTGCTGCCGGTGGCGTCCACAAAAGGCGCCTTGCGCTTGCCCGAATTGTCGACTATGAGCTTCATGGTATCCCCGGAATCGAACATCCTGCCCCTGCCAAGCTGCATTGCAAATATGAGCGCTGCACTCATCAGGAAAACGCCTATCAGCATCGCGGCAACGATCACGCTGTCGAAATATTTAGGGAGAATGTACAGCCCAACAAGCATCGAAAGCATCATGAAGCCTATCATCATGTAATTCGAATTTCCGGCCGTCATCCTTGTTTGCATGCGCTCGCCTGATATGAGTTTTCGGCCCTCTCCTGCCTTTATCACCCTGATCTTAGGCATATTGTCGTCCTCGCGGTTGGGATGGACAAGAATATCCTGCAGCTCCTCAACCGGCATTAGTTCGGCCATTGCCTGGGCTAGCATGCTCTTTCCTGTGCCGGGCGTCCCTACCAAAAGGACGTTGCGCTTTTGCACCGCCGCCTTGCGGATAACCTCAATTGCCTTATCCTGGCCGATGACTTGATCGATTAGGGCATCCGAAACCGCGATATCCGCCGTGCTCTTGATATCCTCGAGGGAATTTATTTCCCCAATCTTCCGAAGGCTCCTGCCTACGGGCTTTTGGCGGGTATCGGCCACAGCCGGCTTGATGGTAATTGGTCCTGCTGCCCTGCGCATGCTGCTAGCTGCGGGTAGTTTTGAATAGAGGAATACCGGCCGCGCTTTGCGCTTACGTTTCCTTGAAGACCTTTTTGGCATGTTGATCGCTGCCATATAAGTTCGCATCCCGAATTAAAAAGGATGCCGTTTAATTAACCGAAAAATTCCCTTCAGCGGGCTTTGATGGGACGTGGAGGTGAGCGGTATGTTAGTTCGCATAATACCCATATGCCGCCTTCGCAATTCAAATTGGATCGTTTAGCCATTTGAAATTTGGAATTCGGTATACTGGGTAGAATTGAAATCCGTGCATTCCGGATCGTCGTAGATGCGCAGGCTCGCCCGTATCCTTCCGGTCTCGTTGATGGCGCGAACCTCTTCAAAATCCCGGCTGCCGCATTTGATCATTTTGCGATGCCAGGAAGCGCCATACCAATTGTATTGCAGAACTTCCAAAAGCTTGCACGCCTCCCGTTCCTCCTTCACAAAGCCGGTCATTTCTATCTGGCCGCCCTTGCAAACGGAACGGGGGTTGGGGCCGGAACTGACATCGAGGGCTTCCCATGAGCGTGCGTCTTCATTGAAGCGCTCAATGCCAAATGGCGCGCTGCCTATGTTCACATATTTTCGCTGATCGGCTGTGGCAGTAAGGATTACCGTATCGCCGACAATATATTCCGGTTTATCGGATTTCATTCCAAGAGTGCGCTTTTCGAAGAGCTTGCCAATATCCTCAAGGCCCAGGCAGCCCGCAAGGAGCAAACCGAATATAAGCACGGGGATCATTTGTCGCATATGGAAAACACGTCGAATCCAATATAAAAACCCGCACTCGTCCCGCAAGTTTGCACGAATAGCTCATTGCAAAAGGAATTTTTAAAAGGCATTGGCCAATCATTCCATTCTTCATAAACCCAATGCGCAACCCCCCATCATAAAAGGCTTAAAAATCGCGCCGCCCATAATCTTCCCCTCTGGTGATACTCATGGAATTCAAGGAATTCAGGCAGGCCATTTACGAAGCGCCAATGGAAGGGGGGATGCGCGTTCCCGTCAGGGCGGTTGCAACAGCCGACATGATTGGGAAGATGATGAGCGACCGCACGCTAAGGCAGGCTAAAAACGTTGCGAGCCTGCCCGGAATCCTCGAGGCAAGCTACGTGATGCCAGATGGCCATGAGGGCTACGGGTTCCCAATAGGCGGGGTTGCCGCCTTTGATCCCGAGGAGGGAATCGTTTCCCCGGGGGGCGTAGGCTATGACATTAATTGCGGCGTTCGACTGATCCGCACGAATATGAACGAAAAGGATATGCAGCCAAAACTAAAGCAGCTCATAAACAAGCTCTACGAGAACGTCCCATCGGGCGTTGGAAGCAAGAGCAAGGTGCGGCTGAACCCCCAGCAGCTCGAAGAGGCGGTCACCGGCGGTCTGAAATGGGCTTTGCAGCAAGGATATGCAACGCAAAAGGATTTGGAGCATTGCGAAGAGAACGGCCATTTCGGGGAAAGTGATTATTCAAAAGTTTCCGACATGGCTAAAAAGAGGGGAGGCCCGCAGCTAGGAACGCTTGGCGCTGGCAATCATTTCATGGAGATCCAGAAGGTCGAGAAGATTTTCGATCCTGAGATCGCAAAAGCATTCGGGATTACGGGTGAGGGGCAAATTACGATCATGGTCCATTCAGGAAGCAGGGGATACGGGCATCAAATTTGCGATGATTTCATCAGGACGATGATGGGCGCAATCCAAAGGAACAATTGGCAGCTACCGGACCGCGAGCTTTCGTATGCGCCGCTTTCCGCAAGGGAATCGCAGGATTACCTGCAGGCGATGAGGACTGCGATCAATTTCGCCTTCAACAACCGGCAACTGATGACGCACTGGGCACGCGAGACATTCGCACAAGTGCTCGGAGGGCAATGGGAGGATTACGACCTCTCGCTCGTCTATGATGTCTGCCACAACATCGCCAAATTCGAGGAGCACGAAGTAAACGGGAAAAACATGAAGGTGTGCGTGCACAGAAAAGGCGCAACTCGCGCTTTCTGGAAGGGCAGAAAGGAAATCCCACAAGCATACAGGAACGTTGGGCAGCCCGTGATCATTCCCGGCTCCATGAATACTTCTTCTTACTTGCTTTGCGGGCAGCCGGGAGCGGCATTGACTTTTGGCTCGAGCTGCCATGGCGCGGGCAGGGTAATGAGCAGGCACGAGGCGACCCGCAGGTTCTCAGGAAGGGAAATTGTGAAGCAGATGGAAGCAAAAGGCCAGGAGATCCAGGCCGGAAGCTACGAGCTCCTTGCGGAAGAAGCCGGCGGCGCCTACAAAAACGTCGATGAGGTCGTGAAGGCAGTTGAGCTTGCGGGAATATCAAAAATCGTAGCAAAAATGGTGCCCATGGGAGTCATAAAGGGCTAGGGCGAATTTTTATTAGATGGGACCGCAACCTATTTTTTTCCTTCCCGGGGTTTGGGCCGGGCATCGAAATGGACCTCGTAAAAAATCAGCCGTTTTTCGGATTCGCCAACCGGGAGTTTCCAGAATTTCTCAGGCTTGCGTGCTTTCATGTCCAATTTCTTCACCACCATCTCCCGATCAATATTGGGCAATATCGAATCCGCAATATAACTAGTAAGCATTGCTTTCCGGGGCGAGAAGGTATCCTCGCGGAAACCGGCCGATGCCTCTTCCCCCATGAGGATCAGGCGGTTTTTTCCCAGTAGATAGCTTCGTATTGGGCCAATTGCCTTGCCCTTTTGGAAAAGAATGGAGGTTTTCGAAGCGGCTAAAAGATGCTCCCCGACTTTTTTCAATGAGAGGTTCGATACGTTTCCAGCAAGAGCGCTCGATGTTAGTAGTGCGATTGTTGAACCTGCAAGAATACCTCGTTTGGAAACACGCATAAAAGTGGATAAAAGCCGTTTTGCTCCATTGCGCATTGCAGGCATGAATACCATCATTAAATAATAAGATGGGGCGGATTACGTCTTGCTCATCAGGAAGCCTTCCTCATCCTCAACGAACACATGCGCGCTGTCATGCGGGCAGGTAAATGTCGCATTGGCCTCGTCAAACACTAAAGGAATGATGAATGATTTGTAGGTGAAACATTTCGGGCAGCACGCTTCCTCCTTTACTACCATTAAGACCACCGCGAATAAATCGGATATATTCACCCACAAGCACATTAAAAACACTTTCCGAACCGATCTGAGATTGCCCATCCTTGCATTTAAAAACGTGACCTGCGCATAATTATTCCTGATGCTTTCAAATCAATAAGTTGGGGGGGATTCGATGTCTTTATTGAAGGGCGCAGACTTTATCTCGACGGCAGCCATGGAAAGGAAGCAAATCGAAGAAGTGCTCGACACTGCAGGGAAGATGGACCATGCATTTAGGAAAAAAGAGCAGCTGCACGAATTGAAGGGCAAAACAATGGCCTCGCTTTTCTATGAGCCCTCCACCAGGACCCAATTCTCCTTCACGACCGCAATGAGGAAGCTTGGCGGGGAAATACTTGGATTTTCAGACCCGAAGGTTTCCTCCCACAGCAAAGGCGAAACCCTCCACGATACCATCAAGGCGATGGAGCCGCAAGTGGACTGCTTTGTCATACGCCATCCAAACGAAGGCGCCGCTGCATTGGCAGCCAAGGTTTCAGAGGTGCCGGTGATAAATGCGGGCGATGGGAACAACCAGCATCCCACGCAAGCTATGCTGGATCTTTTCACAATAAGGAAGGAGAGGAAGAAAATTGACGGCCTGACGGTGCTGATGCTTGGCGACCTGAAATACGGAAGGACCGTACATTCGCTCTCGTATGCCCTTTCAAAATTCGAGGATGTGAAACTCCAATATTATTCGCCGCAGCAATTGAGATTTCCGGCGTTCATATTAAATGGACTTAGGGATTCGTGCAAGGTCGAGGAATTGCAGAAGATGGACTTTTCCAAGGCGGATGTGATTTATGCGACCAGGATACAAAAGGAACGCATAGAGGATCCCGAGGAATACAAGAAGGCCGCATACATAATCGATGAACAGATGATGAAAACAGCCAAGCCCGATGCGATGCTCATGCATCCCCTCCCGAGGGTGGATGAAATAGCAACGGGGGTGGATTTGGATAAGCGGGCAAAGTATTTCGAGCAGGAGGCGAA
>JBDRDM010000112.1:0-8632 GCA_043820675.1 Microcaldota archaeon | reverse complement strand
TTTGCATGGATCACATCCTTGTTCCGGATGCCCAGGGGGTCGAGATCATATGTTAAGAGTATCGCAATAACAATAACAAATATGAATATCATTTTGCGGGCAAGCATAATATTTGGTTAATTTTGGAAAATATAAACGCTTCCAATTAAGGGCAGCATACCGTTTATCCTCAAGCTCACTTAGGAGGGGTATGCTTCGGGGTGGTAGCAGGGGAACCTGGGTTCCCCTAAGACGTCCAAATGGGCCTGCCCGGATTGTGAACGCCTTGCTTTCTTTTTCAGAAAAAGAAAGCGGTGGCTCCGCAAAGAAAAAAGAATTTGATTTGCGCATCACTCGTTGGGGGGAACGAGCAATTGGCTCAAGGGGGGAGAATCCCCCCGTCGCCAATGGGCCTGCCCGGATTTGAACCGGGGACCTTTCGATTATCAGTCGAACGCTCCAACCAGACTAAGCTACAAGGTATAGCTCCCTAAGCTGATAGCTTCAAGGAGTCCCTAAATGTAGAGGCCCACTCTGTAGCTTTTTGGAGCCCACTATTTTTATATGCTATGTCGAAGCCTATCCTGTCCCTGAAATTAACGAATGATTTACGTTTAATTCGAAATCTTAACATCGCCGTTATTTTTCCGTCCCTTGAGCGGTGCAGCCTTTGAATTACCGTAACTGGGGTGGTTTCTATCCCGAATTCATCGAGCATTTTCCTCATTGAATTCAAATAGGAGAAACCATTTTCGACCAATTCTTCTGTTTTGCCCATTGAATACTTAATTTCCCATCGGTTGTTCCTCACCGTGTTGCAGACACTTCCTTCGCATGAAAATGACCTCCTCAGGAACGCCGCCTTGATTTCATAATCCCCGTTTGCGATCCAAAGTGGTAGGCGGTATTCTTTGGTAATTTTATCCCCTCTTTCGGCTCCGCATATGTACAGGATCCTTGAAAGTGCAGCATTGCACAAAATAATCCCCATACTTGATCCGTTGATTCTCCTCCCCCACTTCATCATAGTTCCTTGAATCCCGAATACTTTATCCAACAATTCATTGAAATGCTCCAAATCCTCTGTATTTTTTGAAAAGTACCCGATATAGTCATATTTGTAATGGCCCTTAACTTTTCTTCCTTCCAAGTGCCCGTCTGTCAGCAAACTCGCCACAATCTCAGCCAACTTCGGTGATGGCTGGACCGTTAGCCAATCTCCGTATCTTCCTAGCGCCTTTTCTGCAAAAACTCGATACCTATATGTTCCAATGAACGCCTCCTCGGAGACAAGGTTTTCCATATGTTATTCATAATTTCCCGCCTACTTGCCTTTTTCGTAAGGTCACTTCGGGTGAGTAAAGCCATTAATATATTTACGGCATTAACCCTATCGATATCATGGACAAATTATTTTTGCAATCAACCGAAAAAAGCCCTATTTTAAGGAATATGAATGCGCTCATGCCCGAATACGGCCCACCAGCGCTGCTCCATCGCGAAAGGCATTTGCGGGAAATTGCCGATGCCTTAAACCCTGCCCTCAAGCACGCCCCGCCACAGAATCTGCTCATCCATGGCCCCACAGGCACAGGAAAGACCTCCTGTGCAAGGCACGTCCTAAGCGAGCTTTCCGAATATTCCTCGAAGGTCGCGTGCATCTACATCAACTGCTGGGAGAGCCCCTCAAAGCAGGCGATACTTTCAATTCTTGCCGAAAATCTAAGCGAATCCCTCCCCCGGAGGGGGCTTGCCGATGATGAGATATTCCAGCGCATCATACAGCGCCTGAAATATGAGAAAAAAACCCCCATCATCGTCCTGGATGAGGTGGACCGCCTGATGCACAAAAACGAGGCTGAAATACTCTATAATTTTTCCCGAGCGAATGAAAATTACCAGGTAAGCTTTGGAATCATCGGCATAACCAATGTCCCCGAGATATTCTACTCCTTTGATGAGCGCATGCGCAGCTCCCTGCGCTTCAAGGAACTCCGGTTCGAGAAGTATTCGCCGCAGCAATTGAAGGACATCCTTGCTGAACGGGCAAAGATCGCATTATTCCCCGGGGCATGTTCCCTAGAAGCTTTGGCGCTTTGCGCGGCGCATGGGGCAAAAAACGGCGGGGATGCCAGGGTTGCAATTGAAACTCTTATGCAGGCCGGCCTTCGTGCGGACAATTCCGGCAAGTCGCGAATAGATGTGGCGGATGTCAAGGAAATTACCGGCAAGTCCGCCGAAGCATCCCTTCTTAAAAACGAGCGGCTCATGGGCGAAAACGAGCGCATGCTCCTAAATCTCCTCATGGATGCGAAAAAAGAGGGGAAGACGCTCACCTCCGGCGAGCTTTACTCGAAATTCAACTCCATCCGCGAAAAAAAGGGGCTTCCCGCCATAAGCGAGCGGCAGATCATGAATTACGTGCAAATGTTTGAGGCCGCGAAGATGATAACCGCGGAACTGTCCGATGATCCGAAATCGAAAAGCGGGAAGACGAAACTCATCCGGCTCATAAGATAGCGGAGTGTTGAGATTAAGGAAAGCGGCAAATCTGGTGAGGTATCTAATGAGCATGTTCAATGCGACTTTGGTTGAAATCAGGAGCGAGAAAGAGGGCATAGAAGAAATCCTTAAAATCGACGTCTCCAAGGAGGCTGCACATATCATGGCCCCCAAAGCCGTTTTCAGGGTCATGAAGCTCCATGATGTCCGGAATGCGGTTGGGAACATATTGAAGCAGGAAATGCTCTCGATTGGCGGCGAAGTGGCCGTTTCGCAGTATACCGTGAATTGCTCAAAACCAAGGACCGATGTCCTGATAATGGGGACCCTCAAGCAGTATTACCGCCTGATCCAGAAGATGGGGGCGCAGGGCTGGGTGCTTGAAAAGGAAAGTGAGCTCGAATACAAGGCGATCGCGCAGGAGATAGAAAAAGCTTTAAAGGAAAGCCTGTAATTTATAACTGAGCTTAATTTTTTTTACGCAAGGGGTACAATATCAAAAAGGTGTAAACTATAGTATGACGAACGTCTCAAAATGGATTTCCGGGAAAGGCGTATTTTTCATAGCGGTTTTTTCGCTGGCAGTGCTGATTGCGGACCAGTTCCGTTTTGCGGCAATCTGGGGCGCTTCCGACCAGTACTTCACTGGGTTCCAGTTCATCGGGCCAATTGCGGGCGGCATCCTTGGGGTGTTTGGGGGCGTTCTTTCAGTTCTTATTGCGGAAATTTTTAGTTTCCTTTATGTTGGCAGGGAATCCAGCCTCATAAACATTGTGCGGCTTGCACCGATGCTATTTGGCGCGTATTATTTTGCCAAATTCGGGATGAACAAGGGAATTAGGGGCAATTACGCCCTGCTTGCACCAATCGCAGCCATCCTTCTCTTCATTACGCATCCGATAGGTTCCCAGTCGTGGTATTTCTCGCTTTTCTGGACGATACCCGTTATTGCTGCGCTATTCTTCAAGGAAAACCTGTTCGCTAGGTCCCTTGGAGCTACTTTCACTGCGCACGCAATAGGCGGGATTACCTGGCTTTATCTTGTGCCGACCACTCCGGCATTCTGGGCATCGCTAATTCCGGTTGTGATGTATGAGCGCATGGTGTTCGCGGCAGGCATTTCCCTATCGTTCATAGCGTTTAACACCCTCCTTAGCAGGGCTGGGAGTTTGGTTTCTTCCGAATTTTTAATGATAGATAGGCGCTATGCGCTTTTTGGAAATCCCCGGCCCGAAAGGGTACGCATTATGCGTAAGTAAGGTTCGCTCCTTTTTTTCTTTCTCCTTATTAAATCCCCGATTCCAAAAACGTATTGGTAATCATGCCCGAAAGATACCTAATAACGGCTGCGCTTCCGTATGTGAACAATGTCCCCCACATCGGCAACATCGTGGGAAGCCACCTTCCGGCCGATATCTTCGCCCGCTACTGCCGCCTGAAGGGCAGGGAAACCCTTTTCATTGGGGGAACCGACGAGCATGGATCGCCATCCGAAATAGCCGCGCAAAAAGCGGGCATACCCGTGCAGGAATTGTGCGATACCTTTTATGACATTCACCTTAGGATATACAAGTGGTTTGGCTTTTCATATGACAATTTCTCCCGCACGAGCCGGCAGGTCCACCATGAAATTACGCGGGAATTCTTCCTGGAGCTTAGGAAGAACGGCTTCATTTCGGAGCAGAAGATGAAGATGCCCTTTTGCGAGAAGGATTCGCGCTTCCTCGCGGACAGGTTCGTCGAGGGCAAGTGCCCAAAGTGCGCAAACAAGGCGGCAAGGGGCGATCAGTGCGAGCAATGCGGATCATTGCTAACCCCTTCGGAACTCATTGACCCATATTGCGTCCTTTGCAAATCTGAGCCGGTAACCAAGGAAACAACGCATCTTTTTTTGAATCTGGATAAGCTCCAGCCAAAGCTGGAGGAATGGGCCAATTCGAAGGGCAATTGGAAGCCGCAGGTGCGAAACCTTGCGCTTGCCTGGCTCAAGGAAGGCCTTCGGAAGCGGGCAATTACGCGCGACCTTAAATGGGGCGTTAAGGTCCCCGTGGAGGGCTATGGGGGAAAAGTGCTTTATGTTTGGTTCGATGCGCCTATAGGCTACATTTCATCCACGAAGGAGTGGATAGAGGGAAATTCGCATTTGGAAAAGAAGGACTACGAGCTGAAAAAATGGTGGGTGGACCGGAACACGAAGCTATTCCATTTCATTGGCAAGGACAATATCCCCTTCCATACCATTTTCTTCCCCGCGATGCTCATCGGCGAGGGCCGTTACAACCTACCCCACCAGGTAGCCGGATACCAGTACCTTAATTATGAGGGAGGCAAAATCAGCAAGAGCAAGGGCCATGGCATATTCTGTGAAACGTTCATCGAGGAAGCAAGGGACGCCCTTCCGGCGGACGTGTGGAGGTTTTATTTGGCTCTGAAGCTTCCCGAAATCCGGGATACCGAATTCACCTGGTCGGAGTTTGAAAGCCGAGTTAACACGGAACTGATGGGCAACCTTAGCAATTTCGTCAATCGCGTGACGACATTCATTGAGGGAAAGAAGGCCGGGAAAATCGCAAAGCCCGGCAAGCTTTCCGAAGAGGACCTGAATATGCTAAAGGAAATCAAGGCTGCCGTGGAAAAGGTCGACAAATTATACGACGATATCGAGATTGTTTCCGCCCTCCAATCGATCCTTGAGCTCTCGGCCAAGGGCAACCAGTACTTCCAGGGAAATGAGCCCTGGAAAAGGATCGACAGGCAAGATGCGGTCCTTTGGGTTTGCGCCAACATCTGCAAGGCACTTGGCGTGATGCTCTTTCCCATAATCCCCGAAGCTTCCGGGAAATTGAGAAAGATACTTGGCCTTGGCGGCGTTTATTCCTGGAATGATGCGCTAAAGCTTCTTCCGGAAGAGCATATGATTGGAAAGAGTGAAATCCTTTTCCATAAGCTAGACATTACAAAAATCAAGGAGCTTAAGGTTGCGACCACCAAGATCGGCAAGGTGGAAGAGAGGATAGGCAAGCACAAGGCGCATAGCGATGGGTGAGAAGATGGGTCAAATAATTCTATATTGCCCTCCCCCCTGTTCCAAATAAGTCACAAAGCCCGCATCCTCCGAATAACCTTTATATATCCCCTATGATTATCCATATTCTAAGGGCTGATTTCGGGACGATAATTCCAAGGTGGATCAACCTATGGCCGAGAAGGCGGATGAAAAGAAGGACCTGAAAAAGGACGAAAAGAAAGCCGACGGCAAGGCCGATGATAAAAAGGAGGATGCAAAAAAGGCCGATCCCAAGGATGACAAGAAATCCAAGCAGAAGGAGGTTATTTCAAAGCTCGCTGCAGAGGAGGAGAGGGTTGCCCCGGAAAAATCGCCCCTGAATGCGCCGGGCCATGCGAAGATATCGTTCAACTTCACATTCGAGCTTGACCGGAGCGCGAAGATGAAACTGCCCTTCCTGCTCGCGGCATTGCTTTTCCTGACGTTTTCCTTCATTATGCTCGAAAAGGTCGGCCTCTCATTCTCTGACATCTTTGATTTCCAGCGCATCTCCCACAATTTCGAGAAGCTTTTCAGCATCTCGTTCATCCTTTTCATGCTGCTCTACACGCTCTCGCTTGGCATCGGCGCCTTCTTCGGGTTCAATTTACGCTCTTCCAATGCGTTCGTCTTTTCCATGCTCGTCATCCTGCCCCTTATCATAGCATTCCTCTTGGATCCGACGCACCGCTACATCCTAGCTTATATCTGGCTGGCGTTCGGATTCGTGCTTTCTGTGCTCTTTGCTACGCTCCTTGAGGATCTCAATTTCGGGAGCATTTACCGTACGATGGGCCATGCCCTTTTCATTGTACTGATCGTCGCCGTCCTATTTACTGCCGTGAAAGTAGGATCCAATAAGGAGGAATATTTCGATTCCTTTGTCGGAAGCATCGCATACCTGACCCCGCAGCTCCAAGGGCAGGTCCAGGGCTCGCTTGGCGACATGATCGAAAGGATCGAAATCTCGGATTCGGAGCTTGATAACCTAGTCGGCGACGACCCTACCTCCTATATGACAGATGCATCGATAAAATCCCTCGTATCGCTCCAGTATCCTTCTTTCCGGGATGTTGCGATAAAATCATTCAAGACCGACCAGGACAAGGAATATGCCCAAAAAACGATTCCGGCAACTTATAGCCTGATAGATGCGCAGTCCCAAACAAAGCTCCAAACGGATACGCGAACGGCACTAAAAGACCCATCTGCAAGGCAGGTTTCCGGAACGGCAGTAAAGCGGCTTTGGCCAAAAATAAGGTCGGCCATGGCGGAAAGCGTGCGCACTGCCGAACCTAAGGCGAAACTGGAAGGTGGCGACCTTTCTGCAATAAAATCGAATCTGGACGAGGTAAGTTTCGTCAAGCAGTTCAAGGATTACTTCGAATTCTTTGTTGCG
Source organism: Microcaldota archaeon (assembly GCA_043820675.1). Classification (GTDB taxonomy): domain Archaea; phylum Micrarchaeota; class Micrarchaeia; order Norongarragalinales; family SBBD01; genus JACRGC01. The sequence goes on along the minus strand of JBDRDM010000112.1, from coordinate 1,706 downwards.
CTCCTGGTTTTTTCCATCCTTTCGATCGCAATTACTGTCATCCGGTTCCTTTCGAGCGTTTTTTGCTTTGGGATAACAAAGGTGCTCTGATAGCCGGCAGCGCCCTTTTATTTTTTTCGCCTTATTCAATGCCTTAGCTGGTTTTTATGAAAGCCATTTTGCTTGCCGGAGGTTATGGCACAAGGATGTTTCCGCTTACGCTTAGGACCCCAAAACCCATGCTGCCAATTGCCGGCCGCCCGGTCCTGCAGCATACAATTGAGCTTCTCGTCCTGGCGGGGATTTCCGATATCGTAATATCCCTCAAGCCAAACCAGAGGAAAATAGAGGGCTATTTCGGCACCGGCAAGGGATTTGGGGCAAAGATCAGCTATGTGTATGAGCCCGAGAGCGGCGAGGAGGGCAAATTGGGCTCGGTTGGCGCGATAAACTACGTTTTTTCGAGGATTGTTGCCAATGATGATTTCCTCGTCATCGGCGGGGACAATTACATTTATGGCCTCAACATTGCGGATTTCCAAAGAGCGCATTCCGCAAAGGCCGCAAGCGCTACAATTGCGCTTTTTGATTTGGATGATCCAGAGCAGGTTAGGCATTTCGGGGTTGCAAAATTGGATGCATTTGGCCGGATAACCAGCTTCCAGGAAAAGCCCGCTCCCGGAAAAGCGCTAAGCACCCTTGCTTCAACAGCTGTCTACGCGCTTGACCGTGCATTCGTGGAAAAGCACCTGCCATCATATGTTGCAAGCAAGCATGCAAAAGGCCAAAAAGCGGATAAGATCGGCGATTTGTGGGAGCATTTCGTTGCGGACCTTCATATTGCGGGCCATCCCTTCGAGGGAATTTGGGGCGATATAGGCAGTTTCGAGGGCTACTTGGAAACCAACCGGAAATCAATGGCCGCGCGGTTAAGTGAGGGTGGCAAGGCCGTTTCGATAATCTCTCCCAAAGCAAGCATTGCCAAATCCGCAAGGATCATTGCGCCCGTCATCATCGAAAAAGGGTGCGAAGTAGGCGAAGGATCGGTCATCGGCCCATTCGCCCACATCCTGCATGATGCGGTAATTGGCGATAATTGCAAGGTAACAAACTCCATTGTTTTCGAGAGATCCGAAATTGGGGCGGGGGCCATTGTGGAAGATTCCATTATTGATGGGAAATGCGCAATCGGCACGGATGCCCGGGTCGGGGGCTTTTCGGTAATTGGTTTCAACTCAAATATCGGCAAGGGTAGCGAAGTTTTTGCCTCTAAAATCTATCCGGGAATTTCCATCAAGGCAAAAAGCCGCATTAAAGGGCGCATGCTAAACGAAGTATTGCCCAGTTCACCAGAAATGGCGGATTCGTGCTATTGGCTTTGAATTTGGACGCCGGTGGCAACATTCCCGCTTTATATATTATTTCTCCGTTATTTTGGCGGTTGTTGTTATGCACTGGGCGGATCAAATTGCGGATAAAATCATCGAGCGCGCACATAGGGAGGGTGCAATTGCCAATGTCAAATGCCAGCAGACCCCTTCCGGAGCAAAGCACATCGGCAACCTGAACGATGTGGCGCGCGCCTTTTTCCCTTACAAGTCTGTTTTGGAAAAGGGCGAAAAAGCAATTTTTGTTCACACGACCGATGACCGGGACCCCCTCAAGGACATTCCTCTGAAGCTGCCGGATTTGGAGGGAAAAATGCATTTCACAAAGGATCTGCCGGA
>JBDRDM010000111.1:0-4512 GCA_043820675.1 Microcaldota archaeon | reverse complement strand
GGTAAAGAAGTATTTTGTTGAGCCCTTCGAAAGCGCGGGCATTCCCACATTCCCGGTGCTGCTAATTCTGCTACTGCTTCTTTTGCTTTTGCTAATCTATTTCCTATGGCCAAGGGGGCCGCCATCCCTCGAGGTTACGGTCTACGGGAATGGGGATCTTGTGGAAGGGGCGCTGGTTAAAATTGCAGCGCTGGATGGAAGCTATAAAGCAGAAGGAGAAACCGATGCTAAAGGAAAAGCCAAGCTTGCCAACTTGCGCAAAGGAGAGGCAGTTTTGGAAGTGATACATGACGATTACGAATATTACAACGATTCCATAACAATACGCGGAAATGACAAATACAGGGCGGACCTTGAATTCGCTCCGGTTGAAAAGATCGATTTTGAGATTTCCGTAAGCAGCCCGGAGGGCGCAATTCCGGGCGCGAAGGTGGAAATCGCATATTCCAAGAACAAGAAAACCCTGAGCACGGATTCCAACGGAAAAGTTTCCCTTGCCCTCCCCAAGGATATTGATCTTACTGCAACCGCATCCAAAACAGGATACCAATCTGCAGGAAAAACCACAAAATCAAGCGAAGGAAGGATGTCGATTGTGCTGCAAAAGGAGGGTTCCGTCGGCGATGGGGGCAAGGAGGATAATCCCGCCGAAAAGGACGGAATCCTCACCATCCGCACCGTCGATGACGCCAACAAACCCATAAAGGCATCCGTTGATATTTTCAATTCCAGGGTTGCCGGCTCACCGCTCAAAAGCCTAACAACCGGGACTGACGGCAAGGCGGAGGTGCCCGATTTCAAGGTGGGAACGCCCCTCAAGCTGGTTGCCAGCTGGACAGGATACCAGGATGCAAAACTCGTGCTAACATTGAAGGAAAAATCCGAAGCGCTCCTGATCCTTAAAAAGGGCGGAGTCGATAAGAAGGAGACGGAAATAACGGTGGCGGATGCGAAAACAAGGAAGGCAATTGAGGGCGCGGAAATATCCGTTTACAATGGCGATAACGAGCTGCAGGGAAAAATCAAGACGGCAGCAGACGGAAAGGCGGCAATCAGCCTCATTGCAGGCTCTTACTATGCGAATGCGGAAGCCGAAGGGTATGAATACGCCAAATCCTCCCTTAGGGCCGGCGACAAGAAAACCATCTACCTGCGCATGCTCGAAAGCAATGAAAAGAAAATCAAGCTGACGGTCAAAACCAGTGATGAGGATGGCAAGAAATATTCGAGGACATCCATTAATTTCTATGATTCCTCGGGAGGGTTCGTGCCTCCAGCAACCATTTATAGCGCATCTAACGGAGAGGCAACAACGGATATCCTGCCAGGCACATATTACCTCAAAGCCGTCAAGGATTCACTTTATGGCTCGGGCCAGATCACCATCCTGAACGGTACGGCCAATTTCGAAATTTCAATAACCATGTATTTCCCTAGAGGATACCTGAAGGTTGACGCGAAGGAAATCAAGACGCAGCAGCCCGTAAGCAGCTTCATGGCAACCGTCACCGATTCCGTCACAAAGCAGGATGTTGCAAGCAAGCAGTGCACGGGCAACTGCACCTTCTGGATACGTGCATATAGGAAATATTCAGTAGGCGGATTTTCGCCCCAATATGGGGAGGCAAAATTCGATGCGACCGTTACGCAAGTGGACCAGAACTCGAATTCACCCGGAGAGACCTTGCCGGATGGAACGAAAGTCAACAGCACCTTTCTGTACCCAAGGACGCTTTGGTTTAGCGGCAATGGGAGCGACGCAAACCCATCCGCCAGCGCTTCGCCAGGGGCAAATCCGCTAAGCATGGCAATCGTATTCGAAGGGCTCTATCAAGTGGGGAACGAGGCACAGCCAGTAATCTCGGTAAGGAAGGGAAGGCAATACATCGCAAGGATGGCCGTGGACTTTGGGACTGCGGATAAGAAGGGACTATACTTCCGGGTCGGGAATACTTTTTCCGGCTCGAATGATCCGGGCCTGATCGAAAACCTCGCATACGGCGGCGGCGAGGCACCCCAAAGGGCGCAAGGCAGTGCAGCCTACGATTCCGCATGCTCGCTTCCAATATTTTCGGATTACTCAAATATTGCGGCAAGGTACGCATATTCCGAGTACGGCTTTTCGGGGGTTGGCTCGCTCGGATACGTAATTAGCGTATCAGATGCGATTGCCTCCTCCAATTTCATGCTATTCTACCAAATTAGGGGTACCGATGATGCCGGCAGCGTGGTTTCGGTTTTGCCTGGCGCAACCCAGATGGAATCATGCGCTCCGGATGCGCAATGCAACCTGAAGTCATATCCGATTGAAAATTGCGGCACCCTCAACACCGCCTGCTGCGATGACGGATGCAACAGCGGACTTTATTGTGATTCTGGCAGCATCTGCAGGGATATTGGCACAAAGCCGCCCAACCCCTTTGAGTGCTCCTCATTCAACATTTCAATGTCCCTTGCAACATCCCCGCTCCCGAGCTGCGACCGCATTGTTTTCAAGGTGGATTCGATATTCCCTGCGGATGCAATTCCCCTGAAGGTGTTTTCCTCCTCGGGCTCAGAAACGGACAATTTTAACCTCAAATTCAAGGACAAAAAAAATCCCACCCTTAACGTTGACGAATGCTTTTACTGGCAGGCCTCGTTCACAACGGGAGGCAAGGCAATAAGGTATTGGCCAAAGGGCAATTGCCCCTACAAGCCGTTTGGGAATTCCGTCCCAGCTGCCGAATTCACGATGGAAATAACGGATATCATCACGCAAAAAACGCGCGAAATCGATGTCAAGGTGGAAAACGAGACCACGATGCCAATGGGCGTTTCACTCAATGCAATTGATGCATCGTATATTCCCTACAAGAGCGATCCCGCAGTAAGCCTGATGGTGCCCAAATCGCGTTATTACAAGGATGCGGACGATCCCAGCCTGATTCCGGTGTATTTCCTGAATAACAGGCAGCTGGAGGCGGAAAACGACGATCTTTATGCGGGGGTGTATTCGGGAGGAAGGTTCCAATCCATTTTCACGGATACGGCCCTTTCGAAGAACAACAACAAAGGATTTGCAAAATTGATCGGCTGGGACCTTGGCGATTGGGCAACCAGGGTGGGAGCGGGCGTGCCCATGCAGCTCCATCTCTCCTCAAGCAAGGAATCAAGCATCCTGGAAATACCGGCATCGCAAAACACGCAAGGATTGCTATTTGCAATAAGTGCACTGGCATCAGCGCGCGTCGGGGGGGTAACTCCAACAACTGCGGGCAGTGCATACCCGGAAGAGCGCCTGCTCCAATTCATAGCGGATAAGGCGGCGCCCGCAATTGCAAGGAGCGTTTGGAGGCGATCATTCAACAATACCCTAACGCCCGTAGGCAGTGCAAGCGACCTCGAAAAATATTCCCCATACAAATATTTCGTTTCCGATCCGGCGGCAAATCCGCCAAAATTCTCAATGGTAATGCCGGAAAGGGCGGATACGGTTTACAATATTTACCTGAAAGGCACATCCGGCTGGCCAGTCCAAGCCGATCCTGCAATTACGCAAACGCAGGACCATTGCACGGTGCGCGGGGGAATTTACAAGCTGAGCGTAACCGCATCGTGGAAGGATTACTCCAGCCCCGCATTCTCAAAATTCACAATCGAGCCCCTCAAGGTCAGCTATACCTCCAATACTAACGATTGCCCGCAGGTATTTGCCTGCAACCTCATTACCGGCAAGCAGAAATCCCCATCGGGCAGGTATTGCTACGAGTTTGAAACACCTATTGTTTCGGATGGGTCGCAATCCGGAATACCTGATATGCGGCCGTTTTCGGATATTAGCAATTCGGGAAGCCCCCTTAGCCCATCCACCTACTACCTGACAGGAAGCCAGGATACTGATCTGGAGGGAACAAGCATCAACTACATGGATGCGGACGGCAACTTTGCCGAGCTTGCGCCATACCATATTTCGGCCTACCCGAACGTCTTTACCGCTGTGCCGAACTCCGGGGGCGGAACTTGCCCTGCAGACCAGCTGATCGCCCAGAAATGCACATGCGAAGGCCAAATCCAGGATCCCGCGGAATATTCGGGGCCGATTTATTGCTGCAACGATGTGGTGCAAGGGGATGTGTGCACGGCCTTCACCGATGTTTGCGCAATAGGGCCCGTTCCGGCAAGCGGATGCGAATGCCCCGAAGGCGATCTTGTTTATTCGGGCTATTGCTGCAATACCGGAAGTTCGCTTGCGCCAAGCCAGAACGCATGCATCCCGGTTTGCTCCCTTGAAAATGGGAATGTTGGAAGCGGAAGCCCGGGCGCATCGGAATTGGGCCTTATTTTATCGGATTGCTGGTGCGATGGCACCCTTTATACCGCCTATAGCGGCTATTGCTGCGATGGGTTCTTTTTCCCGGGGAGCTGCCCAATCCAATTCGAAATCATTAGCTCATCGGTAGCGGAAACTCATACGCAAACAAACGCCATAATAACTTGGGCAACCACAATGGCCTCGGTAAATAATATTAT
>JBDRDM010000110.1:0-4074 GCA_043820675.1 Microcaldota archaeon | reverse complement strand
GACGGGATTTAGGATTTTGAGGGCAATAGGCGTTAGCGGAAGGAGCTGCTGGATCGCCACGAATAAAAGCACATCACCCATTCCCAGCTGGCCGCGCTTGTAGAATACATAGCCGAACAGCAATATGATGATTGAAACGATCAGCGCATACAATATTAGAAGCTCGCCAGTTATGATGAAATTGAGTAAATTGAGGAAGACGCCAATTGCGAGCATGAGGTAGATTATCTTCTCGTCAATGAAGGATGTCTTGAAATCCTGGTAGGCCGCAGCTCCTGTGCCGATAAGGGCAATTGCAATTCGAAGCATCTCGAAATTAAGAACTTCCATAAATCAACCAACCTCGGAAGGGATCATAAAAAGGTATCGGGAAAAAACAAATGCCAATTTTTTAACTCAGATTAATCATGCTGCCCCCTTTCCTAAGAAAAACCCCCCGCTTGTCAGTTACGTGCCCGACAAGCTGTGATCCTATGTTGTTGCGGGAGCAGATTGAAATGATCCCATCCGCATCCGATTTTGGGCACACGATGCAAAAGCCGACCCCCATATTGAATGTGCGGTACATTTCCTTGTCTGGGATTTTGCCCTCCTTCTGGATGCGGGCGAATATTGGATGGGGATGCGGCATATTATCCAAAACGAACCCCTTTTTCGCATATGCGCCGATGCGCTGCAGCTTTGAGAAAGCTCCACCCGTAATATGAGCCAGGCCGTGAACATTGGAGTTCCTTATGACATCCATCACCGCATTCGAATAGATTTTTGTTGGGATTAGCATTTCCTCAAGGAGATCCCTTAGGGGGGATTTGCCTTTGGGAACTGGCTTAAGGTCTGCGGAGGCATGCCAATTGCCGGAATTGCTCTGGGAATTGATGCCCCTAACCGCGGCCCCATAGACAGTAGGCCCCAAATCTTTTGATTTCAACAATACTTTCCTTGCAAGCGTATAGCCGTTGGAATGGATTCCGGAGCTTTCAAGGCCGATAATCACATCGCCATTTTGCATGTCCTTGCCGGTTATCACCCCACCCTCTATCTCACCGATGCATGTAACGGAAAGGTCAAATCCGCGGCCGGAAATTCCCCGGATGAGGTCGGGCACGACCGCCGTTTCTCCGCCCACGACTGCACATTTCGATTCCATTGCGCCAGCAGATATGCCCTTCATTATCTCATAGATCATGTGGCCGTTGGTTTTCTCAACTGCGAGGTAATCAACAGCCGCAACCGGCCTTGCTCCAAGGCAAATGAGGTCGTTCACGTTCATGGCAATGGCATCAATGCCGACGGTATCATATTTTCCGAGTTGCTGGGCAACTAGCACTTTTGAGCCAACCCCATCGGTGTGCAATGCAAGGGTTTTTCCCCCGAATTTCAATAAACCGGCATAGTGGCCAGCGCCAAGCAGCACATCGGGAGTTAGGGTGGAATTAAGGAGGCCCGCAATGCCCTTTTGGATGCCCTTTACCTTGTTGACGTTCACGCCGGCTTTCGAATAGGAGTAATTCATTCTTCCCACAAGCCAACAATAGGGTGGTCGGCTTTTTAAGGGATTTTATCTGCGTTTATTACGTTTAATGGCTTGTTGCCTGAAAAATTTGGCAAGTTGGTCCATCGGCACTACATGCCTAACAGTTAAATCTCCCATATCATATTCAACCGAATGGGGGATTATATTGTTCTTCTCAAGAAGTCCCCTGATTAGCGGCGGCACATTAAGAACACCGGTTCCCTTAGGGTCGCCTGTTAATGCTTGAATTCTGTTACCGGCTTGCGCAGTTCCCACATACATTTCATGTGTTGCCATTAATTTTCCTCTTATGACGGCAAAAGTCGTTTTAATATGGCTAGGCTTATCTTTTCCTTGCCTGCTGGAGGGCATTTTATCTACGATTTCCCGATCGGTCAAACGTAGTGCTCTCTCCAATACTCCTCGTGTTTTTAGGACTTCATCCACAAAATCACCCATAGATAAATATTCGGGTTATTATTAAACGGGACTCAATTTCTTTAATGTGATGCTTTTAAATACTATTTTCATTATATTTTTAGTGATACTTTTAGTGATACTTTCAATCATTCTTAAAATTGTTGATTGGCCTTTTTTAAAAAAAAGGCTTGTCGTGGAGGTGAAGGGGATGAACATGAACGTGAGGCTGGAGGGGAAGCTGGAGCAGATAGTGGATGCCGCGATTGCGCAGGGGATTGTGAAGAACCAGATCGAAGCCATCAGAGTGGGGCTGCTTGAGCTCAATACGAAATACCACCTGCTCGAGAGGTACACATTTATCCCTACTGAAAAGATTTCGGAGAAAGAAAGAAAGGAGCTGCGGAAAATAATGAGGGAAATGGAATCCGGCAAGGAATATTCCCTTGAAGAAGTCATGAACGGAAAATAGGCGAAGGCAATGTACTACGTAATGCTTGAGGGCAAGGCTAGAAAAGAACTTAAGAAAATGGAAAGTGGGTACAAGGAGAGGATCTTTCAAGCGCTTGCTACATTAAAGGAAGTGCCAACTCCTTTCAAATTATACGATCTGAAGAAAATCGAGGGTTTGGAGGATACATACAGAATTAGGATATCGAGCTACCGATTAATCTATAGAGCATACTGGAAGGAAAACACTATCAGGATCCTTAAAATTGACAGAAGGAGCGAAACCACCTACAAATGAGCTTGAAAAAGCACAGGATCGCGGAAATAAACAATAGCTGCAGGTGGCGCATTAGGGCAGATTAAATAAACTATGAGGAAACAAATTATTCATGATTCCTTCTGAAGAGCGGAGAGGGCGAGATACCCCTGCCGGCTCGTCAGAACCTGAAAACACAAAACGCAAGAGTGCGGGAAGAAGGCCAACGCGCCGCTTCCGCAACAGACAAGTAACCTTCTTTGGAATCCACAGAATGGATGCCGCCGGGTTCAGGGAATATATTGGCTCCCTTACGCCTCATGAACCAATCAATTTAACAGACGCAAGGAAAAAGCTCAGGATGGGGGAAACCGCCAGCAAAGTGTTGGATGCGATTAGGGCGCAAATCGAAAGAGATGGCGGCTATAATCTCAAAGCAGTGGCAAGGGACCTGAATCTCAAATACAGCATAGTAACAGCACACCTCATACAATTAAAAAAAAGGGGACTAATAACGCAGTTCCAATCAAGCAAGAGATTGAAAGGCCGGGCTGTCCGTCCGGTGGAAAAGCAGCATCAGCTTGTGCGGGGGCATTACCCTTGGGTGGACCGATTCGTTTATTCCGACATTGCAAGGAGATCTGGAATTGACTTCGATACGATCCGCGGCATGGCCCATGAAAAACTGATGAGATCGGCAGAGCTTTGGGAACACAGTAATAATCCTGAACGGGGTCCCGCAAAATTTTCAACATATCTATGGAAAGCTTTTTTGAATGGCCTTACAAACTTGGGCAGGAAGAAGGCCAATATAAGCCGCCGCAAATTGCATGTGGAAACAGAGAAGATTGCCCAAATCACCCAACCCGAAATAACTGAAACGCAGCTAATAAATTTTACAAATTTCGTGCATGCCCTCCACAAGACAGGCTATCTATCCGAGCAGCATGCCATGGCAGTAGTGCTCCGAAATGCCCTCAGATGGAAATTCAGGCAAATCTCCCATCAACTTGGATTGGAGCGAAGATCGGATGGATACAAGCTGGCAGAGATGGGCAATAGGATAGCCAAATATTTTGTAAAACACGACAAGGCCAGAAAACAGGCGGGGTTGCCAAGGCCCCCGGATGCATCGTTGTTTGAATAAAATTCGGGCATTGTGGGGCCAGGGCCAAACAGCCGCAATAACCTTGAGTGCATCTGACGCTGGCCGCAAACGCTTCAATGAAGCGTCTGGAGGCATAAAAGACGCCTTGCATCAAGATCAATATATAAACCAAACCGAGCATTTTTAAAGTCCATATTCCATAAAAGTAGTTCAAGTTGTCAGGTGTTGCATAAGGGCTTGAAGGAATTGAGAGCGATTCGTGAAGAAAAGTATCTGATTCTTTGAGGGTTACCCTTGCAGCGATAAGCTTTGACAACTATTGCAAAGAAC
>JBDRDM010000109.1:0-3291 GCA_043820675.1 Microcaldota archaeon | reverse complement strand
TCCGTTTGTTATGAAAAATCTAAAATGAGGCGATGGAAAAATGGCCGAAGTAAAAAAACTTTACCGTTCCCGGAAAGACTATATGGTGGGCGGAGTCTGCGGGGGGATGGGGAAATATTTCGGGATTGATTCGAATTTAGTTAGGCTCGCTTTCGTTTTGCTCGCGTTTGCAGGCGGAGCCGGGATCATCCTCTATTTGGCGGCATGGCTTCTGCTTCCCGAAGAGCAATCCGGCAAATAATAGATGGGAGATAGCGATACATATGGATTTGAAGAAAAAATACACATTGGTTGTGTTCATGTTCTTTTGCCTTTGCGGGCTTGGCTACCTATCCTTGCCAGGTAATTTATTCGGGGCAATTACTGGTTATTTAGGAATAAATAAGGCACTTGGGCTGGAGGGACTTGGATATTGGATCGTCGATGTGTCGGCATATTTGACCCTGGGCCTTTTTGCAGCAATTGGTATTTTGATTCTTTCGGCAGTACGGCCAGAAATGCTGAAATTCAGCGCGGTAACGGGCCTAATTATTTCACTTTTCGGCAATATGGGCCGCACAATGGCTTGTTTTTTTACTGCCATCATCACGGGCGGGCTCTCCATTGCAACGCCATTTTCAAGGTTGGTCAACTGGAAGCTTGCGAATCAGCCCGGTTATCTGAGCGGTCAAATATTTGTGGCAATAGTGTATTTTTTCATCGCATTCCTGTTCATTGCCTGGGGATTTGGCCTATTTGAAAAAAAGAAACCGGCCGGTTATCGAACATATTAAGCCCCCGGCGAGATTCGCACTCGCGACCTTTCGCTTTCCCGAACAACATTCTGTCCGCAAAGGAATTTACTTTACTTATGCGCCGGCGCATCCTTTCCCAAGAAGGAAAAGTCGCGCCGGGTACGAGGCGAACGCTCTGCTGCTGAGCTACGGAGGCACTCATTGTTTCAATTAAGGAAAACCCAATAAAAATATACACTCCTATTTTGGCACCTAAATATTAAAAGATTGGGTTGCTGGAGGGAAACGGCGGGAGCCGGATTTTAACGCAGTAATCCGTAAATTTATTAATGTCCCCGGCCAGTATCCTACTGGTGTTGGGATGCCACATAAATGCGTGCGATGCGGGATCATGTACGGTGCGGGTTCTGAGGAGCTGTTCAAGGGATGCAGCTGCGGCTCACGCATATTCATGTTCCTCAAGCCCGAGCAAATAACCCTGAAGGAGCAAATGGATATCCTTGAAAGGGAGAGCAAGGGCGCAATTGATGAGAATAGGCAGGCGCTTGAGGAAATTTCCGAGGTCGTGCCGATTTCCATTGAGAAAGCCGAACCCGTGAAAATAGATATCGGCGAAATGGATAGGCCCCTTCTTTCAAACATTGAAAAACTCGAAAAGGAGGCGAAAACCGGAAGGGAAAAGCTGGATCTTATGCATGAGGCATCGGAAATTCTTGAGCGGGCCCCATCCGAAGTTCCCAAACCCGAGGAGAAGGGGGTTGAGAACATAACTATTTTGGAAAAGGGCAGGTATGTGTTGGATATCAATTCGCTCATGTCGGGCAATCCGCTGGTAATCAGGTCCGAGCATGGCATTTTCTACATTAGGATCCCAGCGCCCGTCAAGAAAAAGGCGAAGGCATAATGGCAGAACCGACTCCCGCCACAGGCGGCATTACTCTTGCACTCAGTACTCCCGAGCTCCTTGTAATCGCCGTAATTCTAGTTATTTTGGCAATTGCCGTCATCATGATCCTCAAAAAGCTCATCATCAATTCCATTCTGGGGGTGGTTGCATTGATCGTACTCAACTCCCTTGGCGTTAAGGTCAGCTTGACAGTGCTGTCCTTCCTTATTGTTGCAGTGCTTGGCCTTTTCGGAGTCGCACTATTGGTTGTTTTCAATATCCTGGGAATTAGCATTCCCTGACCGCCCGCCATGTTTATTAGCTGGCTGGCCGATCATTATTCGGTTTATTTGGGCCCGTAGCTCAGCCTGGATAGAGCGTCTGCCTCCTAACGGTCCGGCAATTCTTCAATAAGGGAAGGCTGGGCCGCCATATCGAGAGGGTAATTTGGCATATGATCAAATGCCTTTTGGGGACAGTAGAAGGTCGAGGGTTCGAATCCCTCCGGGCTCGTTGACACCTATGGGGGGGAAAGGATTTCCCCCTACTCGTAGTCGTCTCTACCCACTTTCAAAATAGCAAAATAGAATTCGCAAATCATTCTCCTTCTTTGGCGCGGTGCCATCGCACCTTTCTTTGGAAGAAAGGGGCAAGGCAAAGAATCCCTCCGGGCTCGTTGACACGGCTTTTCTTTTTAGAAAAAAGAAAAGTAGCGTCGGTGCAAAAGAAAAAAAATTTGGTGAAAAATGGGTACTTTGGCATTGGAGCCATTGGTACCTCTGAGAAGAGCAAAGCCCTTCGCAGCCTCTCAAGACTAACCTGTTCGGTTAACAAAAGGGGCAAGGCTGTGGAAAAAGGATTTAATAGCCTCTCCCTCTTGATGTTTGCATGGATGAATTCCTGCTGAAAAAAATGGATGAGATGGCAAAGCTTTGCCAAAAACGCAACGTCATGCGGTTAAAGGAGCTTGGCGGCCATATCGCAGAAAAGGCCTATCTCCGGGGCGACCGCAAGCTCGTGGACCTTATTATCGTCAGCTATTCCCTCGCGAAATTTTTCGAGAAACATTATATTTACGGGTCCAAGAACTGGGGGGCGTTCTACGGCCGCTTCCTATCGCTTGTGCAATCCGCAAAGGATGAGCTGAAACGCGAAGATATGCAAGCGTTCTATTCCATCACAGGATCAATGATCGAGGAAATCGGCCGGATGAGTGAGAGCACTGGAAGGTTCCAATCGAGCGTCATAGACAAGGCGCGGATCAAGGCGGGCACGCAGATCTATGCGCATGGCGCTTCCCTTGCGACGGCCGCTTCCTTTGCGGAAGTCGACAAGAGCGCTCTTGCAAGCTACATAAACGTAACAAAGCTTCCAGACAAGTACGGAACCATGAGTGTGAAGGAGCGCCTCAAGATGGCCGAGGAGCTTTTTGAGAAATGAACTATTTGCGGGGTTTTTTCCCATGCCATTAGAAATATTCTCGGCTATAATTCTTGCCATTCTTCAAGGAATAACTGAATGGCTCCCCATTTCGAGCTCTGCCCATCTTGCCATGGCTCAAATCCTTCTAGGGATTCAGGTTCCTGTGTATTTTGATGTCATGCTCCACGTGGGGACGGTAATTGCCGCCGTTGTATTCATGCGAAATGAGCTTTTTTCGATCATCAAATC
>JBDRDM010000108.1:0-3092 GCA_043820675.1 Microcaldota archaeon | reverse complement strand
ACGGAGCACTCCACCTTGATGCCTTCTTCCTTCCAGATTTCGAGCTCTAAAAGTTTCGCCTTGGCAACTGCCAAGATCTCCTCTTCGATTGCGGGGAAGATGTGCTCCAATGGGCCGGGAATGGTGACACGGATCCTCGATAATTCGGTGTTGAGGGAAAGCTTGTTGGATGCCTTGAACTTGCGCGCTTCCGATATGATGAAATGCAGCGATTCGGCCGCCTTCTCGCTTTGCTCATCGAATTTTGAGGAATCCACCGAGGGCCATTTTTCAAGATGGATGGATTTGCGCAATTTTGCCTCTTCAGGGAAGGCCTGATGGTAGATCTCCTCAGTCAGATAGCATATGAATGGAGAGAGGAGTTTTAGGGATGCCCCAAGTAACTCCAAAAGCACATGCTGCGCTGCCTCCTTGCTTTCCTTGCCGTAGGTTTCCGGCTGGTAGATTCGGTGCTTGACCTCCTCGAGATAGTAATCCGCAAACTCCTTCCAAAAGAAGGATTGGATGGCAATTATCGCACCGTAGTAATCATACGCATCCATGGATTCCGTAGAGGCCTTGATGGTCCGGTGCAGGCGGCTTATTATCCACTTATCCGTCATGCGCAATTGCAAACTATGGGCGTCTTTTTGGGAGTGGCCCTCACAGCTTTTGAGTATGAAATTTGAAACATTCCAAAGCTTTGTCAGGAAGCCCTGCGCGTAAAGGACGTCCTTCCAGTAAAATACGTTATCCTTGCCCGTTGAGCCGGATAGCGCAATCCACTGCCTTAGGGCATCAACCGAGCTCTTTGCCATCACGTCCTTTGCCTCAATGTAATTCCCAGCGCTCTTGCTCATCTTCCTGCCATCGTTTCCAAGGACCATCCCATTTACGAGCATCTCCTGGAAGGGCGGCTTTCCCGTAAGCATCAGGCAGCGGTAAATCGTGTAAAATGCCCAGGTGCGGATGATATCCGTCCCCTGGGATCTGAGTGCCGCCGGATAGAGGCGCGAGAACTTCGCATCATCTAGGGCCCAGCCGGAAATCATTAGGGGAGTAATGCTGCTGTCAACCCAGCCATCGCAAATGGCCGTTTCGCCAACGACCTCCCCTTTAAGGCATTTTGGGCATTTGCCTTCCGGGAATTGTTTTGCAGCCGGATCAATCGGGAGGTCTTTTTTGTCCGGGGCGAACACTTCGCCGCATAAACTGCAATAATAGAAGGGAATCGGAACCCCAAATACCCTCTGCCTCGAAATGACCCAGTCCCATTCGAGCCCTTCTGCCCAGTCCAAAAGAAGCTGCAAGGCGTGCGGAGGGTGCCAGCGCATGCCCTTTGCAGCCTTGATGATTTCCGATTTATGCTCCTTGACTTTTATGAACCACTGGCTTGATGCTAGCAATTCCACTGGCTTTTTGCATCGGTCATGCACCTTTACTACCTGCTGGAGCTTTTCCTGCTTTTGAAGCTGCCCGTTCCCTTTTAGCTCTTCGATGATTTTGGCACGCGCCTTGTTGGCATACAGGCCATCATACTCCGGGCCCGCATTCTTGAGCCTGCCTTTCTCATCAAGGGCCTCGATTACCGGAAGATGGAATTTATACGCCCAAAGGACGTCTTGCATGTCCCCAAATGTGCAGATCATTACCATTCCAGAGCCGAACTTGGGATCAACCAACGCATCCGCAACAATCCTAACCGGCTTGTTGAATACCGGGGTGAACGCCATTTTTCCCTCATAATCCTTATAGCGGGCATCCTGAGGATTGTAAGCCAATGCAACGCATGCATGCAGGAGTTCGGGCCTTGATGTTGCGATGACTATTTCCTTTCCGGCCTCGAATTTGAAGCTGATGAAATTCAAGATCCCCTCGCGCTGCGAATCATCGGATTCCGCCTTGGCAATTGCGCTCTCGCAATGCGTGCAAAAAAGCACCGGATGCTTTCCGCGGTAAACCAGCCCCTTGCCTTGCATCTCAAGAAGCGATAGCTGCACCAACCGGTGGTATTCCTTATCAATAGTGTAATATTCGTGCCTCCAGTCTATGGAAAAGCCCATCTGCTTCATCTGCTCTTTGATGCTCCCCACCATCTCGCGGGTATATTCGAGGCATTTCTTGCGGAATTCGGCCCTTGGCAGCTTGCCGTATTTCGCTTCCACCTTCGTTTCGGTCGGGAATCCATGGCAGTCCCAGCCCTGAGGGAAGAGGACGCTATTGCCCCTCATGCGCCTATACCTTGCGGCAAAATCAATGTAGCCCCAATTCAGGGTGCTTCCAGTATGGAATTCGCCTGTTGGAAAAGGAGGGGGGGTGTCGATGACGTAAAGGGGCCTTTTGCCATCATCCTCAAATGCGTAAATGCGGCCATCCTCCCAGTGCTTGCGCCATTTCTTTTCCATTTCGGGGAAATTCGGTTTATCCATTAACATCAGCTATTTCATGGATTTGTTTGACTAAAGTTATAATAGTTCGTTTCAAGAGGTTTTCTTGCTTTTCCTATGCAGCAGGTATTCGCGGATCGCGGGCAGGAACGAGACGAAAATCACAATCCCTATCACGATCATAAGGTTCTTTTCGATGTCGGGAATGACGTTCCCCAAAAGGTAGCCAAGAAATGTAAGGCCGCTCACCCAAAGGATGCCCCCTATTACGTTGTAGGTCGCAAACGCCCTATAGGTCATGCCGGAAACCCCCGCAACAATTGGCGCAAATGTCCTGACGGCAGGGATGAACCTTGCAAGTATGATCGTCTTGCCCCCGTGCTTGTCGTAGAATTCCTGAGCCTTTTGCAAATGCTCCTTCCTGAAAAATCGGGAATCGGGCCGGGCATAAAGAGCCCTGCCGACCTTCTTGCCAAAGTAATAGCCGGTGGCATCGCCAAGGATTGCCGCAGGCACCAAGAGCAAGTTGAGGATCCAGATGTCAAGGAGGCCCGTCGAAGCGAATATCCCCGCCGTGACAAGAAGGGAATCGCCCGGCAGGAAAAAGCCTATCATGAGGCCGGTTTCCGCGAATATTATAAGGACGAGCGCAGCATATCCGCCCCATTGGATCAGGGACCTTACGTCGTAGAGCTGTTGGAGCAATGCGAAGAGTTGGTCTAGCAT
>JBDRDM010000107.1:0-3511 GCA_043820675.1 Microcaldota archaeon | reverse complement strand
CATCATATTGCTGTTCGGCTATGTATTCTACAAGCGCGGCCAGCTGGGAATGGGTGATGTGCTTTTATTCGTGGCGATCCAGCAGCTCCTTCCGCTAACGCCTATTGCCCTCAAAATCCTAAATCCCGTCAGTTTCGAATTTCCCGACGTTAGCGCCCTTCCCGAGGTTAGCTGGGTGATCGTAGGCTACGTTAACGTGTTTACGCATGCGCTCTTTTTCATATCGCTCTTCCTCATCAGCTCCTTCCTTGCGACTATTGGAAGCTCCTTCCAGTATGCAATGGCGCTGGCAAAATCAAAAAAACGCCTGCGCCCTAGCCCGCTCTATGGCATTGCTTCCTTGCTGCTTTTGGCTTTCGGCTCTTACTTCCTTTACCTCATGTTTGGGCTTTCAATCCTTTCCGGGCTGTTTTTCATCCTTTTCCTGGCAAGCGGCTTCTTCCTCACTTTCCGTGATCAGATACTTGATGAAATAGTGGTGATGGACATTCCCCTTTCGCAAATAGAGGACGAGGATATTCTGGCAATCGAGAAAATTCCAAGGGAGATAGTAAAAAAATACGGCTTGGAAAAGGTATTGACGGTCTCGCAGGTTAGGAATCTTAAGGAAGTGCAAAAAAAGGAGGGGATGAAGCTCTTTCCCGTAAACAAGATACTTCCGCGCTTTGGCCCCTATATTTTCATGGCACTAGTCCTGATATTGCTCCTTGGGAATGTGATTGAAATGATCCTATTCCTTGGTTCAAATTAGGTCTGGTTATAGTGCAACGTTGCCGGATTACTCGCCAGCTAATACGGTCGGAATAATCAGACAGTAACCTCGACTTTTGTTCCAAGCGCCTGCCCGGGAAGCCCCCTTTCAAAAATAGCGCGGAATGCGCCCTTGTTGCCATGTGGGGCAGAAACTTTGCCCTTGATTTGGCGTTTGCCTTCTGTGGTGTAAATAACTGCCTTCCCTGTAAGTTTTTCCGCCTCATTCCTTGTCTTCACTCCATCCGCGACCAATATCGCATGGTTGCCCTTCATTGCATGCCTGCTTCTCCGGTAATTGCTAACCAAGGCCTTCATATGAACACCCTTAAGATTGAAACCGGTTATAAAGTTTGTCTGCCGTATAACTAGCTTCATTATTGTCAAAATCAAGTAATAAAAAGCCTATGGTTTTTTACCTGCTATAAAAAGGCGTGTTTTATGGAAAATTTGCTCATCGATGATGCTTGCATGCGGGCCCTTTTGCCCAAGCTTGAAGTTCTTGCCGAACACCTGACATCCGCTGCAAACACCGGCAAAACATTTGGAATTCGCTACCACAACGACTGCGATGGCATCTGCGCGGGCCTTTCCATCTACCGCGCTCTTCGGGCTATATCCAATGAGCCGCCGATTGTATCCATCCCCTCCCCTTCGGCAGTGTATCGGCAGGAAGATGCCTCTTATGAGCTGGGGCGCTTTCCCGAGCCAAAGAACACAATTATGCTCATTCTCGACCATGGCGCAAACCCCGAAAGCGTTGAGTCCCTTCGTATGCTCAAAAGCACGGGCATGGAGATTATTGTCATCGATCATCATCCGCATGATCAGCGGGTGGAAAAAATCGCCAAATATTTCATAACGCCCCTGCTTGCCGGCGGCGAATCATCCCATACCGTGGGGCTCATCTGTTATGAGCTCTCAAGGCTCATGGATGAGCGTTCATCCGATGCAGCGCTTGCCCATTTCTCCCTCCAGGCCGATAAATCGGCCTTCGCATTGAAGGGGAAGGAGCTAAAAGAGCCCGTTGCCATCGATTACCTTGCAACCCTTGAAGAGCGGCCGCTTCTATTCTATGATAAGGCCCTCAAGTCCAAGGATTTCATGGATGAATCCTATTTGCAGGCCCGTGAAAAGCTCGACTGCGCCCTGAAAAATTCTGAAGGCCACATCGAAACGCGGGATTTTGGTCTGTATTCGGTGGCAGTCGTGAAAATCTCGAAATTCCTAAAGAAGGGAGAGTATCCTCCACGTGGGAAAATAATGAACGAGATCATTGCCAAAAAGGAAAGGGAGCTTGGGGGCAAAGCACTCATATGCCTTGGTGTAATTGACGATAGCATCTCATTTCGGGCAAATAAGCCTGTGATGGAAATGGGCTTTGATGCAAACCGGATCATCTCCCATCTGAAGCGGGTTTTCGGATCGGAAATCCTAAACGGGGGCGGCCATGCGCCTGCAGCTGCGCTGCAGGCAAATGCATCCGCAATACCACTTATTGAAAAGGAGATAATCGCCCGAATAGCGCTCGAGCTCGGAGAAAAAAACCGCAAATGAATTCAGGGGCGATTGGGAGGCGCCTTATTTGTCCCAATATTTTTTCATTGGGGAAGTGGCGGCAAGTCCGATCCTCCAGCCTGCCTTGCTCCCTGCACGCAAAGCCGGAATTCTGGCGTTTCCTGCCAGGCGCATGCACCTTCAATGCAGCCGCAGCTTATTTGCTTATAGCATGCGTATTCCGGCTTGTATACGCAAATCGAGCCGATCCTTTGCGCATTTTCGGCGGTTGTGCAAACTTCGCCGTTGCAGCCTCCGATGGCGCAATCCGAGGCGGTAACGCATTCCGAATATTCATTATCCGGAAAAGGCGGGATGTCGTCGGGGTTGTTTGTCGGCAAGGGCGAAACCGTTGCTACGATCGTTGGACTTGCCGTTGGTGAGGGGCTAGGCGGCTGTGGCTGTGTGCAACCGAAAAGCAGCAGGGAAGATATTATCAAGAGTGCAAGCAATTTCATTTATCACACCTATTTTTCGTGCCAATTAATCGAGCAGTTCGATTTTTTTATTCATGAGGCGCTAGGATTCCCGGTTGCGCTGGTTGGCTACTTTGCACCGCTATCTCCTCCGCCCCCTCCCGAACTTCCGGGGTATTCACACCATTCGTCATAATACGAATCGAACGGATCCAGGAAAGAACATTGCTCCGTCTTCCTGTTCGTGCACTTGAAATTCATATAGCCGGTTCCTTCCCCTACTGGAAATACCTGTTCAATCCCAATCGTGATATCGGTGCCGCAGTTCTTCAAAATCCTATGCAATAAGGTGTGCGGCTTGAGGCTTGGGATGATCGTCAAATTAAGGACCACCGTGGGCTTGGGGAAAATAGTCGGCTTGAGGGTGATGTTGAGCAAAACGCTGGGGATTAACGTTATTGTGGGGTTTGTTGTTACCGTTGGCAATGTGGTTGATGTTGGCCTTCCCGGGTTTATCCTCTCGCATGATTCGTCATAATATACATCGTAAGAGCCGTCATCAATGCACTGTTCCTGGTACCGGCTAGAGCACATGAAGTTCCAATAGTTTGAATTTTCCCCTACTGGAAATATCTGCTCTTCCCGCCCATATTCGTCCATGATGGGGGCGTTTGTTCCGCAGCTTCGCATAGTCCTATGTAGGATCAGGCGCGCCTTGGAGTTGGCCTTGAAATAAACTTGTAATGTGGCAATTCCATCCCCAGTTTTAACAAGTTTGAAATAATTAT
>JBDRDM010000106.1:0-13531 GCA_043820675.1 Microcaldota archaeon | reverse complement strand
GCGCTCTACGAGCGCGGCAATCCACGCGCTCTTTAGCTTGCAAAACGCCCATTGCAGGCAGCTTTTTGGGATTTTCAGCACTGCCGCAGCAGTGCGGTAGCTAAAGCCATAAAATGAGCGGGCGAAAAGTGCCAAAGCATATTCCTTCGGGCTTCTTTTTGGCTTCCTTCCGCGTTTTGCGAGCCTCCAGGGCTCGCCAACAGCCGCAAGTATGCGGCGAAACGTTTTTTCAATTTGCGGTTCTAAAGGCAAACTGAGAGTTGCTAAAACAGCTCTCACCTCCGTGGTGGGTCCACAAATCCATTACGGAGGCTTCAAATTAATTATGGGACAGACTCAAAAAATGCGAAGGTTATTTATCCCCCATCGGTCTATTTTTGTAGATATCATGTCCCTCAAAACAAACCTTGGCCGCATCAAATCCAAGGTGGATTCCCAAATCTCCCGGGCCATTCCGCGAAAATTGGACAGGTCCGCACTCGTACGGATTTGCGGCCCACCCCGCTTCACCTACAACTTAAAATCCGCCGAGCTTGCTCTTCATATTCCCATCTGGGATCTCCTTGGCAGGGGGGGCAAGCGCTGGCGGCCCGCGCTGTTCCTGCTAGTTGCGCAGGCATATGGAGCAAGGCCCGAAAAGCTCCTACCTTACTCCGTCATTCCCGAGATCATTCACAATGGCACTCTGATGGCTGATGATGTGGAAGATAACAGCGACATCAGGCGGGGCAAGCCCGCGATCCACAAAATATACGGCGCGGATGTTGCCATAAACGCTTCGAGCGCCATGTATTTCCTTCCCTTGCAGGTTCTGCGGGACAATCCAGCCAATTTCCCCCCAAAAACCATCAATTCCGCATACTCGATCTATGCGCAGGAGATGATCAACCTTGCCTATGGCCAGGGCTTTGACATCATTTGGCATAAGGGCAGGAATGCGGATATTTCCGAAGGGGATTACCTGCAAATGTGCGCCTTCAAAACCGGCACACTTGCAAGAATGGCAGCTAGGCTCGGCGCTCTTTTCGCCGGTGCATCTTCCAAAAACATCTATCTTGCCGGTGAATTTGCAGAATCCATCGGAATTGCCTTCCAAATCCAGGACGACATCCTGAACCTCACTGCCTCGGAAGCATATGGCAAGGAAATAGGGGGTGATATTTCGGAAGGGAAACGCAGCCTTATTGCACTCAGGGCACTTGAAAAATCAGATGAACTGAGCCGCCGCCGCTTGCTTAAAATCCTAAACTCCCACACCAAGGACCTGCTGAAAATTGGCGAGGCAATTTCAATAATCAGGGGCACGGATGCCCTTGAATATTCGGCAAATAAGGCAAAAGCGCTGGTTCTTGGGGCCTGGAAAAAATTCTCAAAGACTCTTCCCAACTCAAGATCTAAACTCCAATTGGAGGAGTTCGCTGATTACATGATTTATAGGAAAGTTTGAACGCTTCCCTCATATCGGAAGTGATTGATTTATGTTTGCACAACTCCCCTCATGCACCTTGGCGCCAATTGGCGGCTTTGCAAAGGAGCGGCCATTCGAAGAGCAACAAGGTTTGGGGGTGACGAAAGTAAATTTCAGATGAACGATGACTTTTATGGGATCCACTTTTTCCCCACTCTATCTTGCAGTTATCCGCGAGCCAATTAGGGAGGAGGGCGACTATTCGGATGTACATTATGTGTTTCAAATTTCCGAAAACAAGTCGGCATTCATTGACCATTACCTCAAGGAGAACGTATTTCTGGTTGCAATAAAGTCAATTCCCGAAAGGATTGCCGCCGATTTGAGAAATTATGCATACGCCTACCGGAAGGAGCCGATGAACCTTGGGAGGATAGGCTATAGAATCAATAAAAACAGCCATCACCGGGCTTTACGGCCCAAAGAATGCAATACCCCACTCCAGCGCTAAAGGGCTGGGGTATTTTGCAGAAGCGATCGCTACTGCTGACCTTATGGGGCGGGGCATTACCCATATTTCAACAACCCGCCAATCGGAAAGACCCCGCCTAGGCCAGCTGGAAAAGGTAGGCCTTCCTGCAAATACTCCCGTCCCGATTCGGAGGTGGCTTAGGGGAATGGGTAGAGGAATCCGGATGCGCGTTTTTCCCAGGGATGTTTAGGCCCCTGCATAAAAAAACGGATTTCACATTAACCGAAGCGATTTAAACCTTCACTCCTAACTTATAGCACTCATTTTTACCTCCTAAAACGGTATTCCTTATGGTCGATGAGATCGAACTCAAAGTCGCCGAAGCGATGCAAATCGATTACGGCAAGCGCATCGTCCGGATGGATTCGCAGGCAAGAAAGCTCCTTGCGCTCACGACCGGGGACATCATTGAAATCAAGGGCGGCAAGGGCAAGACCACGGGCGCAATCGTGCTTCCTTCCCATCCGCAGGACGAGGGTTCCAATATCATCCGCATGGACGGCATCCTCCGGCAGAATACCGGCGTTGGCCTTGGCGACCGTGTCAAGATCAAAAAGGCGGAAGCCAAAATCGCAAAGAAATTGGTGCTGGCCCCAAACCAGCCCTCGCGCTATGCTCCCGGGTTTGCCGATTTCGTCAAGAAGAATTTGATGGGCAAGCCCCTTACCAAGGGCGATGTGCTATCAGTCAATGTTTTCGGGACCTCGTTCCCCTTTGCGGTTGCGCAGACGGTCCCAACGGGAATTATCCTTGTCAATGAGGCCACGGAAGTCACACTGAAAGAGGAGCCCATGAAAGAGCTTGGGAAGATTGCAACGATTTCTTACGAGGACATCGGGGGCCTTAAGGATGAGGTCCAAAAGATCCGCGAAATGGTCGAGCTTCCCATGCGCCATCCTGAATTGTTTGAAAGGCTTGGCATCGAACCCCCGAAGGGGGTTTTGATTTACGGCACTCCTGGAGGGGGGAAAACCCTGCTTGCAAAGGCTGTTGCCAACGAATCCGAGGCGCATTTCATCACCATCAACGGCCCCGAGATCGTCTCAAAATTTGTCGGGGAAGCAGAAGAGAAGCTGCGCAATATTTTCCAGGAAGCCGAGGACAATGCGCCCTCAATTATTTTCATCGATGAGCTGGATGCCATCGCCCCAAAAAGGGAGGAGGTTGTGGGCGAAGTCGAAAAGCGAATAGTCTCCCAGCTCCTTACGACGATGGACGGCCTCAAGTCTAGGGGCCAGGTAGTGGTAATAGCTGCGACCAACCGCCCAAATGCGATTGATCCTGCCTTGCGCCGTCCGGGCCGTTTTGATCGGGAAATTGAAATCGGCGTCCCCGACAAGAAGGGCCGCAAGGAAATCCTCCAGATCCACACCAGGGGCATGCCTCTTGCCGGAGATGTGAGCCTGGATGAACTTTCTCAAATCACCCACGGTTTTGTGGGCGCGGATCTGCAGGCGCTTTGCAAGGAGGCTGCAATGAAGGCCCTTCGCAGGATGCTTCCCAAGCTAAATTTGGAAGAAGCCGAAATCCCGCCGAAAATACTGGAGGAATTGAAGGTCACCGGCACGGATTTCCAAGACGCCCTCAAGGAAGTTCAGCCCTCAGCCCTCCGCGAGGTCTACATCGAGATCCCGAACGTCAAATGGGATCAGATCGGCGGCCTGGAAAAGATAAAAAGCGAGCTGATGGAAGCGGTTGATCTTCCACTCAAAAAACCCGAAGCATTCGAAAAGCTTGGGATTAGGCCCGTTCGCGGAATCCTCCTGTTCGGTTCTCCCGGAACCGGCAAAACATTGCTTGCAAAGGCCGTTGCGACCGAAAGCGAGGCGAATTTCATTTCCGTGAAAGGGCCCGAACTGCTTTCAAAATGGGTTGGCGAATCAGAAAAGGGCCTTAGGGAAGTTTTCAGGAAGGCGCGCACCGCTTCACCTTGCATAATTTTCATCGATGAAATAGATGCTATCGCTCCCGTGCGGGGATACGACGAGGGCTCCAAGGTCACCGAAAGGATGGTAAATACCCTACTCTCCGAAATGGACGGCCTCCAGAATATGAAGGACGTCGTTGTGATTGCAGCAACCAACCGGGTTGAGATGATCGATCCTGCCCTTCTTAGGCCCGGGCGCTTTGACAAGCTACTGGAAATTCCCGTTCCGGATCTAGAATCCAGGCTTGCAATCATCAAGGTCCACACGGCAAAAATGCCCCTAGAAAAGAGCGTCCACTTCAAGGACATCGTCGCAAAGACGGAAGGGTATTCCGGGGCGGATTTGGAGGCCCTTTGCAGGGAAGCGGGCATGGAGGCGCTGCGGGAAAGTGTGGATGCGAAAATCGTCACTCACAAGCATTTCGAAAAGGCGCTTGGCGCAATCCGGCCAACGATCGTGCAAAAGCAAAAGAGGCAGGATGCGGGATACTCGTGATTTTAGGCATATCGATGAAACCCTTTGCCGAGCATGTTCCTCAGATTGCACCTGAAAGGACCCCTAAACTACCTTTTAAAGGCGAGTTACAATGTCCTAATTGTGGTTGTAGTGAAAAACACCGAATTTCAGGATCTTTTAAAAGAGAAAAAGAGGAACATTTACTTTACCCGTCATGCGCAGTTCAGGGCATTGCAGAGATTGATACCTGAAAAATCAATTGAGGATGACCTTCTTTCTAATTCTCCGACTCTAGTAATCGAGGAGGATTCAGATGATCCGCATAAACGGAAATTCAGCGTATATTACCTTCAATTCACAGGCACCTATAAAAAATACATAATTCTGATCAATGATGAGATCCGCATCATAACCGCGATGAGAACGAATAAAAACCTTCAATCATTAATGGCAGGCGATAAGAAATGGAAATAGTTAAATACGATGAGGAAGCCGATGCAGTATACGTCGCAGTTAGCTCGAAAAAGGTGTATTATTCTCTCGAAGTCGGTCCAAGAATTGTGGTTGATTTAAGTGAATCAAAAAAAGTGATCGGCGTTGAGGTTATTGATGCAAGCAAGCTTTTTAGCGAATTATTTGGGAGGAAAGTCAGCAAATCCGATCTGAAGAAATTGGACTGCGTGTTAAATGATCGGGAAGAACTTATGCTCCAGTTTGGATTGGGTCGGCAGAAGCAGAGAATGATCTTGCCCAATGCATATAGGAGCCCGATTTTGAATCTTAACTCCTGATAAGTTTCTTCAAATTCGCATCAACTTCCCCAATATTCTCCTGGTATAGGCTGTTTCCGATTGAATCCATGCTCACAATCAGAGGCCCAAACCCCTTCGCCTGGAGTTTCCAGAATGCTTCCGGCATTCCAAGATCCATCCAGTCCACATCAATTACTTCCAATTGGTCGGCGGATATCGCCCCGCTTCCACCAACTGCAGAGAGGTAAACGCACCTTCCTTTCATCGCTTCCAACGCCGTTTCGTTCATGCCGCCCTTGCCGATGATTGCGCTCACCTTGAATCTATCAATAAATTCCACTGCCAACTCATTCATCCTGCTGCTTGTGGTCGGGCCTGCCGAAATGAGCTCCCATTTTCCACCTTTCGAAGGGCCGGATGATCCCTTTCCCTTCTTCCTAACCAAAGGCCCGCAATTGTATATGCCCGCGTTATTGAGCTCTGGATGGGGGGTTTTTTCCTCAAGCATGCGCCTCATCGCCTGATCGCGGATTGAATAAACTTTTCCGCTAATGAAGACGATGTCGTTCAATCTGAGCTTGAGGATTTGCTCGTTGGAAATGGGTGTTTTTATCTCGTATTTCATCTAGTTTTCACTAACAATTCATTAAAATTATCCAAACCCCCTATTCATGATATTCGACCTTCCCTTCAGGGTAAATCCTTGCGGTCAGTCTCCTATCCGCCCAGCACTCGATATTTATCGCAACCGGAAGCGAAGCAGTATGGCAGGGCATCTTTGAGATCTTAACCGCCATCGCAGTTATGGTGCCACCAAGCCCCATGGTCCCGACCCCCAATTTGTTTATTTCGGAAAGGAGGCTTTTTTCCATCCCATCCAATTCTTTGTCTTCATTGCCCTCCGTAAGCTTGCGCAAATGGTTTTCCTTTGCTGCCCTCATCGCCTTTTCCGGAGTCCCCCCGATCTCGATCCCAAGCACGATCGGTGGGCATGCGTTTCTTGCCTTCTGTGCTATGTGCGTCAAAATCGTCTTCCTAACCCCTTCCATCCCATCCGAGGGCCGGAGCATGAAAAGCGCCGACATGTTCTCGCATCCGGCGCCTTTCGGAATGACTGAAATTTCCAAGTAATCATTGGACGCAAACTCCAAATGGATGAACGGTATGTTTCCCAGGTTCTTCCTGCTGATTGGATCTACCGAGTTAGGGCGCAATGGTATTGATATTGTTGCGCGATTGACCCCCTCGATGATGGCCTTTTCGATCTGTGCATCTAAAATTTTCCCTTTCACAAAAAAACTCAAGGTGCCCGTATCCTGGCAAAGCGCGGCACATTTCTTCCTGGCGGTGATGATATTTTTCTTTATGATTGAGAGCTGCTCCTTTGCAATCTCCTTCCCCTCGATCTTAAGCGCCCCATCCAGTGCCTCCTCCACATCCTTTGGCAGGCTTGTGACTGCGCGCTTCAATAGCTCTTCGGTTACTTTTGCGATTATTTTTTCATCCATATTGTTTACAGTTAGTTTCTTGTATTATTTTCCCTTCGTTTTATTCGTTTGGTTTCTTTTGCCCTCCCCCTCTAGCACGGAGCCATTTGAGCTTTTCCTTTTCAGTACCGACTAGCCTGATCACAACCTTTCCTGGCACCTGCCTTGTTCCCGTAATTACTGATAAAAAGAAGCCCGGTGTCCTTTTTCCGGTCAAGAGCTTAAGGCCGGTTTTTCTTCCGAGCCTAGCCGCTGCTCCTGACATGGGAACCTTATTTTCCGCAAGCCATTTCCTCAGATGGGCTTCGATGCGGGGCGAATGGACATAGCCCATTGTCCTTACCGTAAAAACGGCCTCGCCCCTGGCATTATTGATTAAAGGAGTAACCTTTTCCTCCCCGATTTGTTCCTTTAAGTGTCCATGGGCGTAATTTGCAACTGTCGTGAAAATGGATTCGGGCATGATTACCAATAGCATTCTAGCAATGGAGGTTTAAAAGAATAAGCGCCCCGGGCAGGATATTCGTGCTCGCACCTATCCGATATGAGGTGGCGGGCGGTTTTGGCCGTGGAACACATTGGAATATTTTCATTCCAGCGGAGGTACCGCCGCTTCCTTCTTACTAAAAAGAAAGGGGCAAGCCATTTCGAACCTGCGGCCTGCTGATTAACAGTCAGCCGCTCTAACCAGCTGAGCTACCGGGGCATAAAGTGTATTGTTATCCCTCACAATCTTTAAAAATCTCTATAATGGCGAAATAGTGCCTTTTAAACATTTAATATTCTTAGATATTCCCTAAAAGTGGGAAAAATCAGATGAACGAAGAGTTGCTGCGCAGATATGTTGCCATTGCTTTTGCCATTCTGCTTTCCGTGTTCGGATTAGTATATATGGTTTACGTCACGGTATCGTTCTTCACCGATCCCTTCAAGATATTCCTTGCGTACATATTCATCACCCTTGTCCTGGTTGCCGGCATCTTCAATATCGTTGGAGTCATCTATTACTATCAATCCTATTTCTACAAGGAAAGATCGCCCCAAAAGAAATTAAAAATTCTTCCCAAGGTCGCCCTCGCAATCACGAGTTACAATGAATCCCCGGCAATGATTCAGCAGACCATCAGGTCGATAAAAAAAATCGAATACCCTAAAGGAAAATTGGATTTTTTCCTTGTTGATGATTCGACTTCCAAACGAGATGTGGCGGCTTTAAGGAACATCTGCAAAAAGGAAAAAATAATTTTCCTCCATAGGGGCCATAGGGAGAATTTCAAGGCCGGCGCCCTCAACAATCTCTTGGATAGGCTTGATTCCGACTTCCTTGCGATTTTCGATGCGGACGAAACCCTGGTTGATACGAGGTTCCTTTTGGATAACCTGCCTTATTTCGAAGCCGACAATAAATTGGCATCTCTGCAAACGATCAAGACGGCAAAGCGGGGAAGCCCGTTTGCGAACGCGATAAATGAAACATACCAGTTCTTTGTAAAATTCATCCAACCCCTAAGGAGCAGGGACAAGATTGCCATGTTTCAGGGCTCGGCGGGGATTCTAAACGTGCCCATTGCAAAAAAGGTTGGCGGATTCCCAAACTCCCTTACCGAGGATACGGCGTTTTCATTCATGGCCGATTTGAAGGGATGCCATTCGATATTCATCAACCGGCTCTATATCGAGGGCAGGCCAATTGAGACCTATTCCGCCTTCATCACGCAACAATACCGCTATTCTTATGGCAATTCCGGCCTTGTTCCCCTCTACTTGAAAAATTTCTGGAAGATGGAAAGCCCCAAACGCATGCACTATTTCACGCAGGTTTTCGGCCTCCACTACATCTCCATGGTCTATATGCTTTTTGGAATATTGACGGCAACTTTTGCAGTGCTTGGGATAAGCGAGGTAATTCTGTCCGGCGCGGCTTTTTGGGAATTCGTGCCAAAGGTTCAGTTTTCTGACCTCTTTCCCTTTATTGTTATGATAGTAAATATGCTCGTAATTTCCAAGTTCTTTTTCTCTAGCATTCGCACTGGAATAGCTGCGTATTTCCTTAATTTTGCAGCTGCCTTGGTCAGGAGCAGAGCGGCTTTGTCGGCGCTATTTTCGAAGCATGCTGATTTCAAGGTCGTTAGGAAAACTAAAATCGGCCGTAATTCGGTCATTAAGGCAATACGCTTTACTTTGAGGGAATCATCATTCTCCCTTTCATTGCTCTTTTTTGCAATCTCCGCATTTCTCCATGCGGATATCATAGGGGCAATATGGCTATTTTACTATTCCTTGCTTTTCATAAGTGCGCCGATATTTTCATATCTGAGGGGTTGAAATGAACCGATGGCCGCTCGCAGCGTCGTTCCTGCTGCTTTTGGCATTCGTTTTTATTAGTGATATTCGCTCTATAATTCAAGCGCCAATCCGCCTCTTTACCGAAGGGAACACGTTTGGGAAGCATTTCGTTTTCCTGCTATTCCTTTTCATCATTCTGCTTGCAAGGCAGGCATTTGCCAACAATAAGGTAATTGTGAAGCGCCTTACCTCCAAGCGCCGCGCCCTGGTTTCACTCTTTTCAATTCTCATTCTAGGCGGCTTTATTTACTCCCTGGGGCTGCAACTTGCATTCCAGCAGCAATACGGCCTTGGAAATGACGATTATGCTGCCCATGTTATCGACTGCGGGAAAGCAACATGCTGGGAGGCAACATACCTGCAGCATACTCATATTCCAAAAACCGCAATTTACTCACTGGAAAAATTCGTCGGAGTTGATTTGGGAAGCCTTATTGATGACGGCCGCCCGATGTACGGAATAACCCCTTTTGCGGACGCATTTGCCCCAATAACTTTGCTGCTTCTAGCTTTGATTGCCATACTTGCCCTATTACTTGGAATTTTGGAAAAGAACAGATTCATGCTCATACTGTTGTTCCTTGCCTCCATAACCTCCCTGATCTCCATTCTGGATGGAGGTATTTTCACGGTTTCAGGAGTTACTGCTATTGCTACTTTGTTCCTTTACCTTTCCCGGGATTTCAACCATCGTTTCCTTCGCAGGCATGCGCCTGCAATCGCAGCCTTGATTGCGGTGTTCCTTGGCCAATTCGGATTCTGGCTTCTTGGGACCGGGCTTTATTTCCGCGACTGGTTCGTCCCTCCACTCCTGGTAATTTCCTCATTCATGCTCTTCGGAAGGCCCCCCAAGCATAGGTTGCTAGCAGGGGCGCTATTTGCCTTGTCGATTTTTCTGATATTGCAAGCAGCCATTTCGGATTATTCCGGGTACCGGGTTTTGCCAGGTGAAGCATTGCTGGCCTACGGCCTTCCAATGGACGTATCCGGAAATGAAATTCTTTTGGCCTTTCCGATGCAATTTTCGCAGGCAACAAAATATGGCTGGTATGGCCGCCTAGAACCCCTCAAGGAAACAACAACTCGCAATTTTGAGGCAAAATTCAGGGAAAAATTTTCTCCAAAAGGGTATATGTTTGCCGAAGCAGATCCAAATTCAAGCTCAGCTAGGGAAATTACCGTTATTTGGATCTCACCCAGAATGGAACTTAGTTTCGAAACCGCCTCATTCAAGCAGATTCGCATTTCCTCAAATGGAAATATCGATACCCTCGTCGGGAATTCCTCCCTGAACGGGCCCCATCTGGCGCTTGAGATCGGAAGCTACCTCCATTCGATTGGCGGTGATGCGATCGTAATTAGCAAAGTCATTTAGGGAAAAAAGCAATTAGTCGAATGTTTGCTTAGGATTTATGCGATTTTGAAGCGGTTCATTTCGAGTATATTTTTATCCCGGTCAACTAATTTGCCATTTTTTTAAGATTAATTTTATCTCTATCTATAAATCATCAAAGAACCTTCCTGTATGCATCCATGAGCTTATCCGTGCTTTTATCCACGGAATATTCCAATGCTGTTGCGCGCGCCCTCCTTTCCATATCCCTCTTCCTTGTTTCGCTTAGATGGAGGCCCTTTAGCATTTTTTCCGCACAATCCTGGATGTCAAATGGCCTGAATAGGAAGCCGTTCTTCCCATCGTTTAGGATTTCGGGTATCGCAAGGCTTTTTGCGCCAACGCATACGCGCCCTGTTGCCATTGCTTCCAGCAATGCAAGGCCCTGCGTTTCGAAGGTGCTTGCTGTTGCGAAAACGTCCGCGGCCGAATAAAAGTATGGCACCTCGAAATCCTTCACAAAGCCCGTGAATATTACGTCCTTTTGGAGGCCCAGCCTCGCTGCATGTTTCATGTACTTGGGCTTTGCGGGCCCATCCCCCTGTATTACGAATTTTGCATCCTGCGTTTTCCTTACCTTTGCAAACGCGCTTATGAGCACCTCCACGTTCTTTTCCTCCGAGAGCCTTCCCGCTGTCAGTATGACCTTTTGCCTCTTTCCGATGCCAAGCAGCTTGCGGATTATCCGGCTGTCGTTTTTCGGCGAGAATTTCTTCACGTCAAGGCCGTTTGGGACGATAGCCGTCCTATCGATGCCGTTCTTATTGAGCATTTTCTCAATTACCTTTGATGGCGCCGTCACCAGATCGAATGGGGCGTAGAATTGCCTAACGGCGGTCCATGCGAATTGCGCGAACACCTTCTTGCCCAGGGGGTTTTTCGTCAGGTAAAACGCCGTTTTTGGCATCATCGTATGGAATGTGCCAATCAGCGGAAGGTTCAGCACTTTTGCGCTTGCGATCGCGGCAACCCCCATTGATGCCACCGCATGCGAATGGACGAGGTCGATTTTATGCTTCTTAGCGACTCGGATGGAATTCAGGGGGAAGATTGCAAGTTTGTATTGCGGGTATGGCGGGAACACAAGCGATTCGAAAAAGAAAGTCCTCGGGCCCCCGAACTCGCGCCCCTCCCGGTCGGTACCCGATGTGAAAATGTAGACCTGATCGCCCCTGCGCTCGAGCTCCCCCTTGTACCCGATCATCGCATTGACGACGCCATCGACGTTGGGGAGGTATGTGTCGGTATAGAAGCCAATCCGCAGGGGGGATTTGCCATCCCACTTGCGCCTCTCCGGAAGGATGCGCAATTTCTTCAGGTGCCGAAAGGGCAGGAATTTTTTAAGGTCCAGCCGCATTTTCAAAAGCCGGAATCCTGCCATATGAACACCTGGAAAATCATCTCGTGACAACAGTTCCTTGGAACACTTCGAGCAGCCCTTCCCGTTTTTCGAAATGGCTCCTTACCGGGGCGAGCAGGGCATCAAGGCCCTGCGCTACTGCCGCCTTCAGGTCCATTGCGTGGATATTTTTTTCGATGTACGCTTTCTCAAGTTCCCCATAGCTGCCAAAATCCAGATCGCCCCCGTATTTTTTATCCCTCTCGATGGTAAAAGAGGCGCTCTCGTGGAATATTATGTATTTGGCTATTTCCAGAACCGGATTGCCCTGCGCCGTTGGGGGGCAGTAGGCCTTGCGCATCTTATCCGATATTTCCTCCTTTGTATCATGGATGAATATGGCCGAGCCCGGAAGCGATTTGCTCATCTTTGCAGCCGCAACCTTGCCCTCCTTTGAATCGGCCCCGGATGCCTCATTTGTGGCTTTGCCCATCCCATTTGCGCCCTGTGCCTCCATTCTTTCTTTTTTTGGGGGTTCGATAAGGCCCGGAATAAGGTGATGATGGAGGGCAATTGGCTTTGCGAGCCCCATTTTCGGGAAAACCTCCCTTGCCACCATGTGGATTTTGCGCTGGTCCATGCCCGCGTGCGCCACATCCACTCCAAGATGCTTGATGTCAACGCCCTGCATTGGCGGATAAAAATATTGGGCAAGCTCCAGAGCCTCCCGATCGCTTCTCCCCATTATCGCAAGGCATCTTGTTGCCCTTGCAAGCGTCAATTGCTTTGAGAATGAAATTACGTCGCGCCAGTATTCGTCGTTCCCTGCATATAACTCGCTTCCCCTAATGATTTTCGCGCCAGGGCAGAAGAGCTTGAATGCCTCCTCGTAATATTTTGATGCCTTCCTGATCTTTTCCCAGTCCCCTTCCAGCTTGTTGTTTATCACCGAATGCCAATCCGCAAGGAATATCTGGGTCTTGAATCCCGCTTTGGTCAGGTCGTTAACCTTAAAGCCGTTGATAAGAAGGCTTCCGAGATGGAGCTTGCCTGAAATTTCAAGCCCGATGTAATGGGTCGGATGGCTGTTTGTTTCCATTAGCTCGTGCAGACCCTCGCCGGTCACAATTTCTTCAGTGGGGGGTCTTCGCGCCAATTCGAGCCTGCTTTCGATGTCCATTGCTTTTCACTAGGATTATCCGCGCCCGCCTTTTATTGCTGCCTATGGTCGGCCGATTTCCTGATTATTTTGAATCGGGTGAAGTTAAAAAAAAATATCGGATTGCCTGGCGGTCATATGTCTGCAGTTTTAACCCCCTTTCCGCATTTTTCGTTTGATCATGCGGCAGGTTCGGCCGGCAATGCCCGCTTCATCAAGGTCGTAATTTCGCCCGCAAGCCTGTTGAGTTCGACCGTGTTCTTGGCCAGAATGTTGAGCTTGCGCAAAGCCTGCTTGTTCTTGGTGAAATCGAGCCCGAAAAGCGACGAATTCGCATCCACCAGCCTGTGCGCCGCGACCTTCGTCACGCGCCCTTTAACTCTTCCCATCCTAAATCACCTATAGCCTAATTGCCGGCTTTTTTGCCGGTTCAAAAGCAATAAAATCCATAGCCCCGGGCAGAGTTCCATAGACTTGCTCCAAGAAAACTGAGGTGTAGCGCCGATGTATGAATGAAATATTCCGATTTTTTTCTTTCCAGCGGCGACACCGCCGCTTTCTTTTTTTTAAAAAAGAAAGGGGCAAGTCAATTCGAACTGCCGTCTACAGGTCCAAAGCCTGCCATGCTTGGCCGCTACACTACGGGGCTGGCCCTACACTTCTGAATTAGCGCCTTTAAATTCATTTCATTTAGGGGGCCTGAGCGCGAAAACGCAAATATTCCTTGCTTT
>JBDRDM010000105.1:0-6450 GCA_043820675.1 Microcaldota archaeon | reverse complement strand
CCGCCGATTTTTGCGGCAATCGATAGGATGGGTTTTGAATTCGTGTCCCATGAGAATAGCGAAGCCGATCCCCGGTAATTGCTCCTGAGCAGTATGTTGGATATGAATTCGTTGTAACTTGTTGAACCGCTGTATTTGCCGCCTCCAAGATCGTCGGCCGGGACCATCTTTTGCCTGTTGTTTATCACATAGCCAAGGCGAAGCGGCCCATAGTAGTCGGTGCTGAACCCATAGAAGGATGCAGGTGTCGTATCGGGCTTCTTGTATTCAATTATGGTCGAATCGATTGCCGGGAAGCCGACCCTTTGCTCCAATGGCACGCCCTCATCATTCAAAACAATGATTGGGATAACGAGCGCCGTTGGGATGGGGCTTATGTAAACCTTCATCGTGAAGTTCGCAGATGCGATCTTGTTCCCAACCGCCTTGTATTTATCGGAGCAGCCCGTTCGGGATGGATCGTATTTCAATAGGCCATTTGCCACATCGTATTCGAAGCATGCATCGACCTTCAAAAGCCCGTCGTAGAATTCGATGCGCTGAAGAGGCTGCGTCCCATCTTCGGAAAGGAAACCAATTTGGATTCCATCCGCAGGGAAGATGCTATCTACCTTCATCACAACCCTTGGGCAGGTGGCCTTGAGGTTTCCGCTGACTTTCTTGACGATCTGGATTGCCGGGCACTCGCGGAAGTCCGGTGGGAGCAATTCGGGCGGCAGTTTGCATAGCATCCTTGCTGTGCTGCATCCCCTGTTTGCAAGGTAGCAATCAACTTCAGATGGCGCGGGATCAACGGCGCAATTCTCAATTATCGGCAAGCCGCATACATCATAAAAGCCCGCACTCTGCTCGTCCTCATTCATATCCGAGACGACCTTGTAGCCCGTTGGGCAGGAGCTGACATATGCGACATTATCGTTTCTGCAATAGTCGATATCTTTTACGAATATGTCGTTGGGGCATCTTACGGCGCATTTGATTGTTTGTGCCGGGTTGCACGAGGCCTGCAGATTAAAGCAATCCGTGTTCGTGGGAGCTGGATCTGCGGGGCAATTTGCCAAAAACAGCTCGCCATCCACCTTGAAATAGCTTATGAGATCGTTGCCATCGATGCCAGAGGTGACGCGCGCTTTGCCATCTGCGCATACATCGACCCGCGTAACCGCTCCGCTTGTGCAGTAGGAGTTGGGATCTACTTTTATGGTCTTGTCGCAAACCGGCGTTGTTGTTGAGCGGTTGTTGAATAGCGACCTGCAATCGCCCGCCTGCTGGGTTGTGTCATCGCCAGGGCAATTCTTGTAAAGTTCACCCTTGCGCGTGTAGAAGTTTGTGCCTTCCTCCTCGTATTTGCTAACCACCATTGCGCCGCCATCCTTCATTGAAAATACCTTCAATGTCTCTTCCTCGTCGCAGAAATCCGCCGGGTTGATGCGCGGCTCGGGCACGCAGGTGTTGTTTGCCTCATCGCAATAATATTCGATGTCGTCGCACTCCCGCAAGGGTGGGGAGTTGCAACGTTCGCCGGCGCCGCCGGTTTTCACGAATGGAGTCAATGAAGTGTACCTTGGCGCGCTGCAATCATCCGCATTCTGTGCTCCGCTGGGATCGGAAAAGAGGGTTCCGTTGCTCAAAACGGAATAGGCCGAAACGAAGAGGTCGAGGTTTTCGGGCGCCTTCTTTGCCGCATTGGTTTTGATGCTTACGAGCAGCAGCCCGGAACCTAGCAATGAATAGTCCGCAAATGCCCACCTTGCCTTTGCCGGGCTTGGCGTTGGCGAGCAGATATCCGGCAGATAATAGTTTGCGCCCCTGATGTTCGAGGCGGTTGGCGATCCGCTCATGGAGTATTCGTTGATGTAGCCATCGGCGGA
Source organism: Microcaldota archaeon (assembly GCA_043820675.1). Lineage (GTDB taxonomy): Archaea > Micrarchaeota > Micrarchaeia > Norongarragalinales > SBBD01 > JACRGC01. The sequence goes on along the minus strand of JBDRDM010000105.1, from coordinate 4,579 downwards.
TGAATTCGTCGAGGCCTGGAGCTCCAATTCCTCCCCTACGCGAAGGTAAATTCCCTTGGAGCTGGTGTTATCAAAGAATGCATTTAGCCTAAGGGCGTAAACCTTGCCGGGAATTGCCTCGGTAACCGGCGCGTTGGGGTTTTGCAAATCGAGCAGGCCATCGAAAACAAGGCGCAGGTTCGTTGGGCTCGAGGTGTTCTTCATGAGAATAGAACGGTTTGTTACCTCTTCCGCCTTGATCTCCTTGCTTATGATTTGCGAGGTGGCGGGGTAATACCCGACAGCCGTGAGCTCCAGATCGTAGCTTCTATCCGCGATAAGGGATATCCGGCACGGATTCACGGTGCAGGTGGTGGTGTTTTCGGAGCGCTTCACCTTATCCTTTATGAGCACCTTATATGAGGAAGTGAGGTTGTTCAGTATAGAACGGTTGGAATCCAGATCAAGCGCTGAAAGGCTAAGCAATCCCCGCGGGTAAGAAAGAGTGATATTCATTAGCTCGTCGCCTTCGAGATCAATGCTGTTTTCGCCGTATAATGCTCCAGATGTAACCTTTGCTGTGTAATATGCAAGGGGCAGTTTCAGCTTGTATTCTCCCTTCGCATTGGTCTTCTGGTCGAAGGGTGGCACGACGTCCTGCGCTTCATCGTACATTGATATTTTCGCGTTGGCGACCTTCTTGCCATCCTCATCGGCGACATAAATGGTCAATTCTCCGGTGAGCTGGTCGCCTTCTTTGTAGAGGAGGATTTCCTTCTGCTCGCCGCCTGTCAGGAAGATCTTGCTGTAAACGTATCCGCTGGCTGTTGCGATTGCGTAATATGGCGCCAGCCGTGCATCTGCGAATATCGCCCTTCCGGAGGAATCGGTTTTCTCCTCAAAAACTAGCTCGTCTTCGGGCTTGAAGAGGTATACCGTTGCTCCCTCAATTGCTGATTTGCTCTTCCCATCCTTTGCGGTAATTAATGTGACGTCCTTTGGCGGGGGCGTATTGTCGGTTTTGAGCTTGATTATGACGCGCGTATCCGCTTTCATGGTCTCAAAAACCTTCTCTTCGGTATAATCCTTTGCGCTTGCCGTGATCTTCAGGCGCATTCCAACTTCCAGCTCGTAAAAGATCGCCTCCCCGTTTTCGGTATCCTGCACATCAAGCGGGGTTGCGCTTCCGGTCGATTCAAAAACCGAAACCGTGCCCTCGATTTTCTTTCCGGATTCATCCTGCACCGTGACCTTAAGTTTTCCTTTTTCCGCTACGGGCTGCGGGACGCTCTTCTTCCGTAGTGTCATCCTGTAGGTTGAGGTCGAAGAGGAAGTGCTTCCATATGCGGTATCGTAGCCTTCTTTTGAGGCTTCCAGGCTCACTTCGGAATCTTTCGGGACGGTTATCCTGGAATTGCCGTTAGCGCCGCTTACCGTGTTGCCCGAGCGGCTTCCTGCCGAATAGAGTATTTTAACGCCAGTAACCGGCGCGCCCGCATCGTCTTCAATTGATACCGTGAAAATGGTTTCCTTGGGTATTCCCGCGAGGTTTATCTCGAGCGTCCGGGTATCTTCCAGCGTTATTTCATCTGATCCCGGCTCGTAATCGTCCGCAGTGACCTCTATTGTAAATGTCTTGCCTTTGGGGAGCTTTTCAAATGCAACAAAGCCGTCATCGTCCGATTCAGCTGAAAATTCAAGGTCGCCCGAAACAATCCTAACGCTCGCCCCCGGAACGGCATCCTCGCCCGAAAGCACCATGACTTTCAATGTCGCTTGCTGCTGCTGAACACCGAAGTAATAGAATGCGCCTGCGATGCCACCGAATACTAAAAGGAGAAGAATGAGGAAAACGGGGAAGGAGGGGGTGCCGCCCTTTTCAATAGGGTTCACGAAACTGTTGTAAACGGGTATGTGGAGCTTTTGGTCCAGGAAATCCATGAACCCGTAGTATGCATCTTCCATAGATTTGTATAGAGCCATAGTTATCGCCCGGTGCCGAATTGCTGGATAAATAGTCTCAATTTACGTATAAAAAGCTTTAGCAGGAGCGAATTGATGCGGCGTCAACCATAAGCAAAGGAAATAAGCGTTTGGTTTGGAAAATACCAAGCTGAATGGAAATATTTACGCTAGTAAATTCCCTGTAGCCTGATTATTGGAAACGTAAAAAGTTGGATATCTGGAATAAATAAAATCAGAAATAGGCAATATGGAAAAAAAAAGAAAAAGGAAAGCTCAGCAGTGATGCATCTTGTACATCTTAAAGCCAAGGAAAACGAAGAGCAATCCCCAAGCCGGCAGTATGTCCGACATCACAAGGCTTGGAACAAAATTCCAGCCATCCCTGCCTATCAGGTAAAGGGCGCCAACCAGCATCATTATGCCGTCTAGGTACCAATGGCCGCTGCAATTCATGCCGCCTTTCTTATCCTTCATGTAACCACCTGCACCATTCCAAAGCCACGTAGACTGCGAAAGGTGCGGACTCATTATCTTTGATCGGGTTATAAGCCTATCTCTGCATCACGTGTTGCAATTACAAGCCCTGGTGGTTTGTGGGTTCGTTTATGACTAAATCGTTTCTTCCAAATCAGCACTCTATTGAATAGATCATGTAATCCGCAAGCTCCAAATCCGCCGAAAGCGCTTCGGAGATCCCTGCAGTGTACGAAAGCCAATACTGGAATCCCGTTGAGTTCTTGCACTGGAAAAAAGCCTGCCTAATATATGTATCCTCCAAATCATCGGTTAGTGAAGGCAGCTTGGTGCTTATGAGGTATGCCTGCTTCCCGTTGATTGTTTGCGTGTTGACCGGCGCATTAAACTCCTTTGCTGCGTCCAGTACGCCGTTTACTGTAAGGTCTGCTGGCGTCAATATCCGGATATCAATCAATTCCATGGAAAAGGGCGGATAAAATGCCGCGAAGCGCTGGTGGATTCCCGGAAAGGGCTCCAGCACCGCATCATACCCAATCGGGTACCTGAGCTTGTAGCCGTACATCCTATCCTCATATTGCAGCGTACCCGGCTCGTACTTCGCATTGATTGCATCCAAGTACGCCTGCTTATCCTTTTCCGGGTTCTTGACGATCAGTTTTGCGGGCACGATCGATGTAGGCCCCTTCTGGGCCTGCATAAGCAAATAGATGCCAACTCCAAAAAGCGCAATGATTGCCGCTATTAGAAACAGGTTGAATGCCGCCTGGTTGCTCCTCCTTGCCATCCGTTACACCGAAAATACAACCCATTCCCCCTTTAAAACGGTTTCTTGAGACGGGTGTTTTGTCTTCCCCTATATTTTGGCCGTTTGCCATTTTCAGGTATTAACCGCAACTCCGAATTTGCTTACCGAACTCCCCATTAAGCCATTTTTTCCTAATTCCCGTAGCACACGCCTCATTTTCACCCTACCCGCCTTCGCTCCTCCGCACGGAAAAGCCCCTCATTTCTCCCTTCGCTTTCCCCCATTCAACCGCAACCTTTTCCACCCTAATGAAGCCGTCCCCGATTTCGATTGCTTTAAGGAACTTTTTCAGCTCATCCTCCTCTCCTTCAACAACAACCTCCACCGTTCCATCTGCCATGTTCCTAACAAATCCCCTGACCTGGAATTTTTTTGCGATATTCGCAACAGAATACCGGTATCCCACTCCCTGCACTTCTCCAAAGGCAATTGCCCTTGCTGATTTTTCCATATTGCTCTTCGCCTTATGGTAAATTTCAAATGCCGTTTATTTTAAATGATCGGATCTTTGAGGCAAAGCTGTCAATTAATTCATCCGGAAGAATGAAAGTAATCAACACAACCCTCCCCCATTCACTTTTTTTGCCCTTAAAGACGCAGCAAAAGCGTTTTAAACAAATATAACCCTTGATATTAAAGTGTGCATATGGTCGAAAACGAATACGTCCGGAGGGAAAAGCCCCGCAAGGAAATCGGCCTTGGTGTAACTGATGAGCACACGCTTGTCCCCCGCATGACATGGCGGGACCGTGCCCGGAGATTATGGGGCTTTTTCAGGCGCCGCAAAAATGTCGTGCAGGAGGATCTGCGCGAAATGTCTAATAATGCCGCATATTTCGGGGAGCGTTCCAGTTATGTTTTTTCGCGCATGCCATATTTCGAAACCAAAAAGGAGCTCGAGCCCCACATGCGCTCCGACCTCTCTGCAATATTTGAGCATAACTTGGATCATTTCAATAACCGTGAAACCGAATTCCATGGTAATCCGGAACTCCAAGCCCTATATCAGCAGCTCCATGAACAACTAGGCCATATAAATGAGAACACTTTCCGCCAGGTTTTCCGCGCCAACATTAATCAAAATTCCTCCATTACAAACCCACTTGTGCGCACCGGCACAAAGTGGTGGGGTTTTTGGCGCCGCTCCGAGAACGTCAACGACAAGCAGGCTCCTCGCGTGGGCGAAGCATGGTATCATTTCTACCAGAACCATCACTGGCAGCCAATTGCAAACGAGGCCCAAGGTGAGAATGCACATGGCCAAATCCTAAGGCTCCTTCGAAATATTTACGAGGTGCGTGCAAGGGCGCAACCGCCCGCAGTTCATGAGCCCGAACCGCAGCCCGAGCCCCA
>JBDRDM010000104.1:0-2248 GCA_043820675.1 Microcaldota archaeon | reverse complement strand
GCAGGCAGGAGAGCATGGTTCTGGAATAAATATTCGAGTTAATCCGAAAATCCGGGTTGATCCGAGTTTCTATAATTATGGACGTGGCGGAAAAGGGAAGAAAGGTAAGAAAAATCGCAAAAAAAATGAAAAGTCCGCTAGGCGCTTTGAAGAAACATTAGGTTTGTTTCGGGATATATTTGCAATGCGCTATGGCCTGCCAAGAGCGCAAACCCCAAATATTCGGGATATTTTTATAATGCGCCATGAGTTGCCAATAGCGCCAAGATCCAATTTGATCACAGAAGGAATCGAGGGCAAATTCAGGGAGCTTATGCGTGAGCGCAGAACTCCGCAGGATCCGGGATATGGCCGGAAACGTCCATCCGTGGTCCACATCATTAAATCAATTGGCGGCGAACCCAGGTTTGTGGGAGAAATTCAACGTGAAGGCTATCGGATAATCGATAGGCGCCGCCACCTTATGGATGAATTCAAGAACAATTATGGACGCAAGCCAAAACCCGTTAGGGGAGCTTTCAGCTTGCCTCGAAGTTATTCAAATTACCGAATTCCTGCAAAATATAAATATGCTTGAAATCAGCTGCCCGCTCTTAATTTGGTCGGTTTTTGTCCTCTTATTATCAAATTGACCAATTAAAATCCGCTCTTCACTTCGCCTTTATTCTATTTTACGTTGACCCCATTAACCTACTCGTAATCAAATAGGTTTAACTAAATCCAATCGAAATCCCCCGTAAATAAAAATCAGCAATCAATTGTACTTCGAGCGCTCCTGCATATCCCTAAGTGCGCCTTTTGAATCGGTCGCCAGCCTACCTTTGATTTGGTTTAGGAAATCTCCATCCACCTTTCCTGGGCATGAGTCATGTATTCCGCAGCTATCCCAGAGGGTATCGTAGAGTGCCTGCGCTGCCTGCTCATCCGAAAGTGTAATCGAAACCTCCGGTGCAACCACTGGGAACGTTTGGTAATTGGAGAGGTATTCGACCTTCAGGCTGCTTGGAGATACCTCCTTTGATTTAAGCGGCTCCACGCTGGAAACGAATAATGAATTGATGATCCTTTCCGTGGGTGCGCCCTTGTTTGCTCCTGTTATTAGGGTGTACCCTTCCACGGTTGAGAACCTTGTTCCTTTCACAAGGTAGATGCAAGCGCCAAGCGTATTCTTGTCGCACATCTTCTCCACATCAAGCTCGTTTATGCATTCATCGGATTCAAGGCTTGTTGCGCAAATGCTCCTCATTGAGGGCCTATCCTCCAGCTGGTTGAATGCCACGATGTGGTGGGGGTACCTGAAATCTAGAGTTGCCTGCACCGGCCTCACATCCACATGGAATAGGAACGGTATTATTGCGGCAAGTGCGCCCCGGAGGATCGATGGGGCGTACCTTCCTACGCCTTTTGAGAGCTTTCCTGTCTTTGATTCCACCTGGCCAGTCAATTCTGCAAGCTCGGATTGCTTGATTCCGTGCTTACTAATCAGATCATCATTGGTAAGCGCGCTTCCCGCCCTCGTGTTGATTGTCGCCGGATTGCCCAATGCATTGAGCCTGTTTTTAACATTTAACTTGCCCTTCTCGACAAGATCCTTTTGCGCTTGCCGCAATACTGCTGCCTGCTTCTTGACGTTTACATCTGCATTTGTTAATTGTTGTTCGAGTGTTGCAAGGTCGGTTTTCAATTGGCGGTAGGGCTGTAGTTTTTCCGTGCCAATGCTGGCTTCCATTCTTCCTACCTGATCCCTTAGATCCGCCAAGTCTACGTTTTTACTTGGATAATCAATAGTAGATGCTTCCAATCCATCTAGCTTTTTCTGTATACTGCTTAAATCGCTGATCTGGGTATCTGTTATGCCCAGCCTTGTTAATGATTTTTCCCTAACTTTTTTCTCAATCTTAAGCAGGTTCAGTTCATTGTCTGCGGCGGATTTTGCGGCAACTACCGGGTCATATTCGGCTAAATGCGAAAGGGCCTCGGGATTAGCGGTCTTTCTGTAATTTTCAATGAAATCTACTTTTTTCTTTGCCAGGTTATCGACATGTGCGTCAATATCCGTTATTGGGGCAGCGGCTCCGGCCGCTCCCGCTGTTGCTCCAAAACCCCACTGCTTTGCGAATACCGAGCTGGCTTCCGTTTGCTTGAGTGCCTTTAGGTCAGTTGCAATAGCAGCTGCCTCTTTCCTTCCGTATCCCTGCTTTTGCAAGTAATCAATCGCATAGGCGTCGGTTCCCCAAGCCGCCTTGAA
>JBDRDM010000103.1:0-10450 GCA_043820675.1 Microcaldota archaeon | reverse complement strand
TTCAAACCTTCCCAATATCGCGAAATAAGGATGAGATCGACTGGTCGAAATGGGTCCGCTTGATTGCCTCCGCTATAAGCTCTGAAACGGATATCTGCCGTATCTTCCGGACCCCCCTGGCCTTTTCTGGAAGGGGGATGGTGTTCGTAACGACGATCTCCTCTATCCTCGAGCGTTTCAGCCTATCGATGGCCGGACCCGAAAGCACCCCGTGCGTTCCATACGCATACACTTCCTTTGCGCCCTTGTCCATCAATGCGCCAGCGCCGTTGCATATGGTGCCGGCCGTGTCGATGATGTCATCAATTAGTACGCAGGATTTGCCCTCAACTTCCCCTATCACGTTCAGAACCTCCGACTCATTTGCCTTCTCCCGCCTTTTTTCGATTATTGCAAGGGGCGCGTTTAGAAGTTTTGCCATTGCGCGCGCCCTTACCACGCCTCCCACATCCGGCGATACCACTGTCACGTCCTTGATTTTTTTCTTCCTGAAATCCTCCGTGAGAAGGCCAACGGCCGTCAGATTGTCAACCGGGAAATTGAAGAATCCCTGAATCTGGCCCGAGTGCAAATCCACCGAGAGCACTCTTCCCGCGCCGGCAACCGAAATGAGATCCGCAACAAGCTTTGCGGTGATGGGTTCCCTTGCGTGCACCTTCCTATCCTGCCTCGCATACCCAAAATACGGGATGACGGCCGTGATCCGGCTTGCGCTTGCACGTTTCAATGCGTCCAGCATAATGAGTAGCTCCATGAGGTTGTCGTTTACGGGCCCTGGCATCCCCTGGATGACGAATACGTCCGCTCCCCTTATGCTCTGGTTGATCTGCACCGAAACCTCCGAATCCAGGAATTTGGTCACGGACGCGTTTCCAAGCTCGAGCTTTAGGTTTTTTGCGATGTCCCTTGCAAGCGGTGTGTTCGAATTTCCCGTAAACAGCTGCACTTCCTCGAATTTCAATTCCATCCCCCCTGCGGATTAGAAGTATTGACCCGGCATTAATATTCCCAAAAACGAGTTTATTAAGGTATTCCCCCTAGCCCGGCATTTTTCCCAGCCGTAGGATTTTCCCCCCGATCCCTGCCTCCCTTGCGGCTGCAATGAACTCCTCTGGATTGTGTAGGATATTGTAGTAATCGGTTTTCCTAGCCTTGACGGTAATGTAATTGTTTGAATCCACCACGAAGGGATCAAAGCCTATGCTTATTCGCTGCACATCCCTAAATGGCACGAAGGCGGGGGGCCTGATTGCGGCAATTAGCATCCTAAAGGGGGTGTATTCCGTCCTCATATCGGGCAGTCTCATGCCGTTTTTCCGCACCTCAATTGGCCTCCAAATGCGGTTTAGCATGATGTAGCTTATCCCCAAAAGCAATATCCAAAAAACCGCCACCCTAAGCAAAGTGTTATTGTGCACGAAAGTTGCGGCAATGAAGAAAAGGAATATCATTAGCGTCCCGGATAGGAATGCAACCTTCTTTAAAATCAAGAGGAACGAGGGGTCCAAATGGTCCTTCCAAATTAGCCTTCCCGGTCTTGCCATGGAAGGGTAATCCCACGTCGCCTTAATAATTTTACTGCAAGCAGGTTCAGGGGATTTCGTTGATCTCCTTTTCCAGTGCGAAAAACTCCCCGTCTATTAGTGAGCGCGAATTGGAGATCATCTCCCGGGGATCAATTGCGATTATCTTATCGAACTTCCTGCGAAGCTTGAGCGCAAGGTGGGAAAATTCCCCCTTTTTCTTTTCCCGATCCTGGGTTTTCTTTACCTGCTGCTTCAATTCAAGAATCTGCTCCTTGAGCGATTCAAACCTCCTGTCGATGAGGCTTCCAATCATTTCGATTACATCGTCATTGGTTGAGGGGTCGATCGGATTGCCCTCGAAAAGCAGCACCTTTGCGTTCTGGGCCCGAAGTATCTGGGTTATCCTATCAAGCGTTCCCCGGTTCTGCGCGCTTGCCTCAACTGCCCATACCGATTGCTGCAGCGGCAATATCCGGGTCTTGGCAAACTCCCTTGAAATCTTGCTCCGAAAGGTGCTTTTCGCAAATGCCTTGCTGCCCTTTATATCGTAAAATATCAGGAACCATTTTTTCAGCTCAGTCATATTACCACAATTTTTCGGCCAATTTTTTCAATATTGGGTTTTTCCCCGAATCGCCCATTTAGTTTGCATACTCCCCTTCCCTATTTGGTGCTCATGATCGCATTCTCAATCGTACTCTCCAAATTCCCCTCTTTTTGGGACACATGCATGTTTATTTCGTAAATTGCATTGAATATGCTGAAAATGGCGGGCCTGGCATTCTCTGCAATCCTATATATTATCGGATACGTCTTCTCCTTAAATTTGCCAGATCCTGCGCAATAGATGCACTGCGCACTTGCCGTGCCGTAATTCTTCCTGCCGGTTCCCGCGCAATAGCTGCAATTTCCAGTCTTGTTTGAGCTTTCGATTATGCTTTTCGCTTCCAGCTCCTGCAATATTTGGCATGACCTGGCGGCAGTGATCTTGCAGCTCTTTGCGATCTGCGCCGAATACCCCGAACCATTTATGAACAGGTACCTGAGCACGAGCAGCGTTGCGCCCTTGAACGGCGAGATGCTCGGCGCTTTTGGCTTAAATGCCATATCCGCCAGCTGCGAAGCTACGTCTTTTCCCTGCATGACTAACACCACATCATTCCCAGAAGCGGAAAAAACGCAATAGGCGCCCATGCCCTGCAGGCTCTCATCCGGTTCCCACTCCAGGATGGCGCCCTTCTTCCCACTTCAAGAAATTTCCCACTCTTTCCCCAATTGGTATCAAAATGGAAAAACAAGGGATGCAAACAATGCAAAACAGGGCAGCATTCCCCCGTAAGGCAAATCCGCAATTCCCCCCTTCCCGCATTTATCTGTTATTCCAAAAGAGGAAGAATACATATCCCAAATAGGTTTATAAATTATCTTGCGTTTTTCGAGGAAAATTGTGGTTTCCAATTCCGGAAAGCGCTATTGGTTGTGAGGATTAAAATTGCATTTAATCACAATGCGCACCAATTCGGCCCAATTAACCTATAATTAAACCTCCCTCCTGCGAGGATAATGCGATCCCGGCGCGCTTTTCTTCAGGGTGGAACTTCCATGGATGGCACTAGCCAATCCCTTCCAATCAACCCCCAACTCCCCAAATGCCCCCGCAGTGCTCGGTTTTTAATTGGTGCTTCCGCAAAATCTATCGGGTTACCATGCGGGTATTGCAGCTTCATTGCGACTACTTCAGTTACAAGGCGGAAAAGAAGGCACTGAAAACCATTGGCGATCTCAAGGAAGAAGAGAAGTGTAGCCGGTTTGAGAACGTCCTTGTCATTTTCGCCTCCGTTGAGGACGGTGACAACGCGGACATAGCAAAAAGGGCTTCGGAGGAAATCAAGAAAAACTACCTGGAAGTCAAGGCAAGTACGGTCCTCCTCTACCCCTATGCCCATCTTTCCAACAATCTCGCAAAACCAGTCGAAGCAGTGTACGTCCTTTCGGAGCTTTTGGCCGCAATAAGGGAATTTTGCCCGGATGCCAAAAAGAGCCCGTTTGGCTACTACAAGAGCTTTGATATGAAGTGCAAGGGCCATCCCCTTGCCGAACTTTCCAAGACCATCACGCTTGAGAGCCTAAATCGCAGCATCGGGAAGATCGAAAAGGCCGTTGCGAAGGACATATCAATAGAGCGCCCAAGCGATAAGGAGGTCGTTTCCGAATCCCTGAAAAAGGAATCCGAGGTGCGCAGCAAATACTATGTGCTAACGCCCGAAGGCGAAATGGTGGATGCGGAAAGGTTCGATTTCTCCCTCCATATGAATCTTTCCGCGTTCGTAGAATATGAAACCCACAAAGTACGGAGCTATTCGGAAGAGCCCCCCCACATCAAGCTCATGCGAGAGCATTCCCTTGTCGATTACGAGCCCGCCAGCGATGCTGGCAATTTCTCGTGGCGGCCAAAGGGCCAGCTCATGAAAAGGCTTATCGAAAGTGCAGTCAACGAGATCGTAGTGGACTATGGCGCAATGCAGGTCGAAACACCAATCATGTACGATTTCGCGCATCCCGCCCTCAAGAAATACCTCAACCGCTTCCCCGCAAGGCAATATACTGTAAAGTCGGACGACAAGGATCTTTTCCTTCGGTTTGCCGCATGCTTTGGGCAGTTCCTTCTTGCACGCACTCTTACCATTTCTTACAAGCAGCTTCCCCTCAAGATATATGAGCTTACGCACTACTCTTTCCGGCGAGAGCATTCCGGGGAGCTTGCGGGCCTAAAGCGCCTTCGCGCATTCACCATGCCCGACATGCACACTCTATGCCGCGACCTCCTAGGCGCAAAATCCGAGTTCGAATTGCAATTCTACAAATGCTTCGATTGGAATGCGGACCTCCAAATCCCCTTCGAGACCGCATTCCGCGTCCAGGAGGATTTCTTCAACGCCAACAAGGAATGGTATGTTTCCCTCGTCAAGACTCTTGGCAAACCCGCATTATTCGAGATCTTCAAGGAGCGCTATGCTTATTTCATCACAAAATTCGAGATGAACTTTGTAGACAACGCCAAAAAGGCCTCCGGCCTTTCCACCGTCCAGATAGATGTTGAAAACGGCGAGACATTCGATTTGGCCTTCACCGACGAAGACGGCAAGAAGAAGCGCCCCATCATATTGCACACATCGATTTCGGGGGCCGTTGAGCGGGTAATCTTTGCCCTCCTTGAACAGCAGGCGCAAAGGATCCGCGAGGGTGCAACGCCCATGTTCCCTACCTGGCTCTCTCCCACACAGGTAAGGCTAATTCCGCTATCGGAAAAGCAGGGTGCGCATTGCCAAGAAAACCTTATGCACCTAAAGCATGCAGGCATCCGCGCCGACTTTGACGATAGGCAAGAAACGATGCAAAAGAAGGTGCGTGATGCGGAGCGGGAATGGATCCCATATGTTGCAGTTGTGGGCGAGCGGGAGGAGAAGAGCGGCAAGCTTTCGATAAGGGTCCGAAGGAGCGGGGCAAACCTGACGCTAACCTTGGATGAGATTTCCGAACTCCTGCGGAACGAGACAGTTGGCAAGCCCTTCGAGAAATTGTCCCTGCCAGATAGGCTCTCCCTTCGGCCGGTTTTCTGAATAGCTGGAAATATATAGTTTTAAATGCCAGGCGATAAATAATTCAGGTGTAATTGATGGATTTCCGCCGCTTCATTTCATTGCTCTTCCTTTTATTTCTATTTATGCAGCCCGCCTCCGCGGATTGCAAATATTTCAAGAACAAGGACGGCTTTCCCCTAGGCATCGTGCCCACCCCTTCAAGCATCGTTGTGGATTTCCTATCCCCAGAAGAGCAGAGCCGCTCATTCCTTCTTTACATCGAAGCCGAAGCTGGCACTACGACCTCTCTTGATTGCAGGGTTTCGCTTGAAGTCGTCAACGAATCCTTTGCCCTTGCAATCGAGCTTTCCAATTATTCCCTTGAAACCGGCCTTGGCTTTACGGAAAAGCCCATAAGCATCACCATGACCCCCACAAACCTCGTCAACTTCCCCGACATGATCGAATCCTACATCAAAATCAAGGATGTCGACAACCCGGACAATTATGCGCTCCTTCCGGTAAGGGCAACTTTCAAATTCCAGCGAAGCAAGCCCCAACCCTCAATCACACCTTCCCCATCACCCACAAAAAGCGCCCCTACTGCAGCAAATCCCTCCCCATCAATCCCGCCATCCAATGGGACCTCGATTACTGATATCATCCAGAATGCGGAGGACAGCAACCAGAAATACGTGATAGCAATCGTTGCGTTCTTCTTCCTTGCGGCATTGCTATGGATGGGGTTCAATTCCCTCCAGAGGGATTGAGATGTGCAAGGGCAAAAGTTTCAAATCAAGGGTCCAATCTGCTGCAAGGAGCATTCCCCCGGGCCAGGTTTCAACCTACAAGGCGCTTGCATCTGCCGCTGGAAATCCAAAAGCCTCCCGGACGGTTGGGACCATCATGCATCACAATGATATCCAAAGCACGCACGTTCCTTGCCATCGCGTAATCAAGAGCTCCGGTGAACTTGGGGGGTATGTGTATGGAGTGAATGCGAAGGCGTCAATGCTGTGCAGGGAGGGAGTTGATGTGCAAGGCACCCGGGTAGACCTGAGCCGTTTTTTTCATGCCCCCTGATGATCTTCATTGAGAACGATATCCGAAATGAACTATCCTGCGGCCATCGCCTACCTAGAATCCCTTCCCGAACCCGACAAATGGTCCCTTGCCGTGCCTTTTGAGCTAGCGCTTCTTTGTGGCGCACGCTTCAATTTTGAAATGATCCATGTTGCAGGCACCAATGGCAAAGGCTCCGTTTGCGCAAACATCGCAAGCATCCTTAATGCTTCCGGCCATTCTACCGGGCTTTACACTTCCCCCCACCTCGAGAGCTACAATGAAAGAATCCAAGTAAAAGGGCGGATGATAACAAATTCCGAACTGGCAAAGGCCATTTCCGACCTCAAGCCCGATATTGAAAAGATGAAGCTGAAGGGAAAATGCCCCTCCGTTTTCGAGGCCCTAACCGTGGCTGCCTTGCTATATTTCATGAGGAGGAAAGTAAAATTCCTTGTGATGGAAACGGGCATGGGCGGCAGGCTCGATGCCACGAATATCGTGCCCTCAAGGCTCCAGGTGCTTACCAGCATCTCATTTGACCATATGCGAAATCTCGGCCCCACTCTAGGAAAGATCGCTTCGGAGAAGGCGGGCATAATAAAGCGGAATTCTTTTGTGGTAAGCGCCTCAAGCCCCCCTGGGGCGCTTGGCAAAATTTCCAGCAAAGCACGCTCATCAAATTCAAGGCTTTTCGTATTGGGAAAAGACTTCTCATTTTCCCCAAAACTCCAGAATGAAAATGGCAGCTCTTTTGATTATTTGGGCATCGCAAGCGCCATAGGGGATCTGCAAACCCCCCTGCCGGGCTTACATCAGCTTGAGAATGCCACGCTTGCCCTGGCAGCTTCCGAATGCCTCCGGAAATTAGGCTGTTCGATACCTGACCGTGCCATCCGCAAAGGCCTTCTTTCCGCCAAATGGCCAGGCCGCCTTGAAATCATTTCAAAAAAGCCCCTAGTACTCCTCGACGGCGCCCACAATATTGGCGGTGCAAGGAGGCTCAAAGAGTCGCTTGAGGGCATTTTCCTTCCAAAACACCCCAAACTCATTTTGGTTGTGGGCATAATGGCAGATAAGGATTATTCTGGAATACTAAGGCTCCTTGCACCCCTCGCCTCCGAGCTGATTCTTACCCGTGCTTCAATCATAAGGGCTGCCGACCCTAATATTTTGGCGCGTTCAATTGGCAAAAAGCCCAAGGGGCTGAAAATATCCGTAATTCCCGATCTAAATTCTGCAATCTCCCATGCCAAAAAGGCCGCCTCCCCGAATGATGTGATCTGCATCACCGGATCCTTGTATGTTGTCGGGGAGGCAAGGGGCATGCTTTTGGGGTAATGCAGGCACGACTCCGCTTTGGCCGGCAGCCCGCATAACCAATTTCGCCGACTTTATCACCCTTCTCAGATACCATTTAAAACTTCCCAAAGCAAAAAGGAATGCTGATTTTCATGCGCCACGAAAACCAAATGGAAAAAATAGTGGGTCTTTTAGCAAGACGGGGTTTCATCATCCCAAGCGGAGAGATCTACGGCACGTTTGCGGGCTTTTTCGATTACGGTCACTATGGGACAACGCTCAAGCGCAGGATTGAGCAGGATTGGTGGGCCTTTTTCGTATCAAGACGGGAAGATGTCATCGGCATGGATGGCTCGATCATTTCCTCTCCCCAGATATGGGGCGCTTCTGGCCATTTGAAGGAATTCACGGACCCCCTGGTCGAATGCGTGGAATGCAAAAGCAGGTTCAGGGCCGACCAGCTTATTGAAGACGAGCTTAAGCTTTCCGTCGAGGGCATGTCCGCAGATGCCCTAAGCACCCTCCTTAAAGAGCGCAAGCTCAAGTGCGAAAAATGCAAGGGCGAGCTTGGGCTTTCCAAGCCATTCAACCTGATGTTCAAGACCCACGTGGGCGCAAGCGAGGAGGAATCCGCCGCTGCCTACCTACGGCCCGAAACAGCCCAAATGATATTCACGAATTTCAAGCAGCTGCAATTCGCCTCCAGAAAGCAGCTTCCATTCGGGATAGCCCAGGTCGGCAAGGCATTCCGGAACGAGATTTCACCCCGCAATTTCATCTTCCGGTGCAGGGAATTCTCTCAAATGGAGCTGGAGTATTTCATACACCCCCAGAAGCTTTCAGACTGCCCGCAGCTCGATACGGAGGACCTTTCCTTGGAAATATCCATCATCACCGCGGCAATGCAAGAAAGGCAGCCGGCTGAGGGCAGGAAATTCACCTTCAAGGATTTGGTTTCGAAAAAGGTCATCGGAACCAAATGGCACACCTACCTCATCCTCCTTTCGTATCGGTGGTTCCTAAGCCTTGGCATCAAAGCGGCCAACCTGAGGCTGCGCGAGCACGTAAAAGCGGAGCTTTCGCATTATTCCTTGGAAACATGGGATCTGGAATACCGCTATCCCTGGGGATGGAAGGAGCTTGCGGGCATTGCCAACCGCGGGGATTTCGATTTAAGGCAGCATATGCTCGAAAGCAAGAAGGACCTTTCATTTTTCGACGAGGCGACCAAATTCAAAGTGATACCTTTTGTTATCGAGCCATCCTTTGGCCTGGAGCGCGCGATGCTCACGGTCCTTCTGGATGCCTATGAGGAAAAGGAGGTCTTACCCGCAAAGCAAGCGGAGGGAAATCTTCCGGGAGTATCTGGCAATACTGATGCCAACAAGACGCCCGATGCAAAAATTCCGCAGGCAACCTCCCCCACAACGCCTCATAATACCCCCGAAAATGCGGGAAACGAAGCAAATTCCAGCGCTGCTTTGGAGAAAAAAACCATTTTGCACCTATCCCCTGCAATTTCACCCGTGCAGATTGCGGTCTTTCCGCTCATGAAAAAAGACGGCCTTGCGGAAAAGGCTCGCGAGGTATTTTCGATTCTAAAGCCATTGTTCCTCGTTGAATATGACGAATCCGGGAGCATCGGCAGGAGGTATGCGAGGCAGGACGAGGCCGGCACGCCTTACTGCATCACTATCGATTACGATACCATGAAGGACGAAACCCTCACCGTCCGGGAGAGGGATTCTGGCACGCAAAAACGCATAAAAATTTCCGATTGCATTGAAGAATTTGGGAATTTACTAAAAAGGAACGTTTTCAAGGCACCTAGCCTTAATTAACCGCAAAGCGATCACGGGGTAATTGCCATGAAATTCAAAAAAATAGGTTTCGTAAGCAAGCGCACCGAGCACGCGGCCAGGGTCTCGCGGGAAGTGCTGGCGTTTTTGGATGCCCAAAAGGCCGAACATGGCTTCGAGCTATTCTTCGACCAGGCAACCGCAAAGCATTTGGCCCAAAAAGAGCATCTGGATGAAAAGGAATTCCGGAAGAAGTCGGAGGCGATCCTCATCGTAGGAGGCGATGGCACCTACCTGAATGCAGAGCTTACGTATCCCGGCATCCCAAAGCTTGAAGTAAATACCGGCGCCGTTGGGTTTCTTGCGAATTTGGACGAGCACGCCTTCCACCAGGGCCTTGAGCTCTTCCTTAAAGGGAAGTTCAAGATCGAGGAGAGGATGAAGCTGACCGTTGACTACGATGGCAAGAGCGTGGATGCAATGAACGAGGTTGCCGTGCATGCAAAGAACGTTTCGCGGCTTGTGACCCTGAAGGTTACCTCCGATTTGCTAAAGGACATGTTTTCGGCCAACGGCGTTTTGTTTTCAACACCGACGGGCTCCACCGCGTATTCCCTTTCCGCAGGCGGGCCGATAATATACCCCACAATTGAAAGCATTACCCTCACTCCCATCTGCCCTCTTTCACCGCTCAATCACCCAATAGTTTTCCCATCTGACACCCATTTCTATGTTGAGCCCCTTGACCGCGAAATAATGCTTTCGGTCGACGGCCAAATAGACGAGGACGTAAAGGCGGTTTCAATCTATAAGAGCAAGACGCCCGGAAAGTTCATCCGTGTCTACGATGAGAACCTTTGGGAGAAGGTGAAGAAGAAGTGCGGACTCTAACTATCTGGAAATCAACCATCTTTGTGGGCATCATTTTGCTCGTTGCCATTTTCGTGTATTTGAGCTATATTCAGCCTCAGAGGGAGCCTGCTTTCATGGGCGAACGGCTGCAAATGATTGCTGCCGAAGGGCAATGTAAATCAACATGCGAGTCGGAAGCGAAAACAACGTGCTTTAGCTTGTATCAAATATGCATGGATGGCGGCGCCGGCGGGTTGCTGGCATGCAGCGAATACGCAAAAAATAACCCCCAAATATTCGAAAAATACCGCTGCACTTACATGCTCGG
>JBDRDM010000102.1:0-20048 GCA_043820675.1 Microcaldota archaeon | reverse complement strand
AACGCGCTTTCCGATCTGGAGCATCCGTGCCAGACATTGGCGGACATCATGACAATAAAGGAAATCAAGGGTTGGGAAGGGACGAAGGTCGCATATGTCGGGGATGGGAGCAATGTCGGGGCCTCCTTGATGCTCGGCTGCACGATGGCGGGCATTGACTTTTCCACTTCGAACCCGAAAAAATACCCCATGAATGCAAAATTGGCGCAAGATGCCGGGAAATATGCGCAAGGCAGTGGCTCGAAACTTGAATTTTGCGATTCGCCAATTGATGCGGCCAAGGATGCGGATGTTGTTTATGCGGACGCTTGGGTTTCGATGGGAGAAGAGCACATGCAAGAAGAGAAGATTAAGGAATTGGCTCCCTACCAGGTGAATGAGGAACTGATGAAACATGCGAAGGGGGATGCGGTATTCATGCATGATCTTCCTGCGCACAAGGGCTGGGAGGTAACAAAGGAAGTGATTGAAGGAAAGCAATCGGTGGTTTTCCAGCAGGCGGAAAACCGGATGCATGCACAAAAGGCGCTGATGCTGTTTTTGCTTGGGAAGGCGTAATGTCATTGAGCTAGTTTTGTGACGACGATCGCCTCCCTATATCTATAGAATGAGGCAGCCGGCAACAATCTCCTAAGGTACCTTTTTTTGAACCGGACGGTGCGGGCATGCACCAAACCCCGGCTTACCAATTTTTGGATTTCATTTTGCAGAATTCCCTCAACCTCCTTCCTGTAGTGAAGCGTCCCCGTTGCCCTCCTGAGGAAAAAGACCGCTCTCCCGCCAGGTTTTAGCAAATCCAAATAGTGGTTCGCGGCATCAGGAAGCTTGCCTGGAATGCCAAAAAAATAAAAGGTCCCCCTATCGATGATCAGATCCATACTCCTCGGACGCATTCCGGTATCCCAGGCGAATGCCGGCAGCAACTTGATCCTCCTTTTCATAAAATGCTGCCAAGGCCATCGCCTCATCCTCTTCCGATATGATCGAAGCCCGCCCAAACCGTAAATGTGTTCCTGGCCTTCAAAAGGCCTTAATGCGATTATTTTCGAGTCAAGATCAGAGGAATACAATCCCTTTGCCTTCAATTCAGCCTTCCTTCCCTGAAGCTTCGCATACAAGGACTTCGCGCCTTCCGTAGGATTGTCCTGAACATCAACCAGCGTAAGATTGCCGCTTCTCACCCTTCTGGCAAGGAATTTGGGCGAGGGGTCCCTTGAAGGCGAGCCGTATCCGCCGATGCATGCAACTTTCGAATGGAAACGCACAAGCTGCCTTAGGAGGGCGGATTCCGTTTGTGGTTTTTGGCTGATTTCCCAAACGGGCTTTGCCAAAGCAGCGCTCGACCTGAATTCGCGCATTTCCCTGTTCTTTTCCGATCTTGGAACTGAAGCCATGGTAAACGGATGGGGTTGAACGTATTTATTGCCATTGTGCCGATCATTTCTCGACGATTTCAGAATTCCCTGGAAGCATCTGCATCAGCTGGTCGAAGGCGAGATCGATGGATTCGGCCTTGAGCCTTGAAACAAGGGACTTTGCGACCTCCTTTTTTTCAACCGGCCCTGGCTGGACGAGGATTTTCCGGATGAATGCGCGGGGGGATTTGAGGAAATCGTAATTGGAGGGCACGATTGCAAGGCGTTCGACGTTGTTGGTGCGCTCGATTGCGATCACAAGCTTGAGTTCCGCATTCTTTAGCCATTTCTTTTCCCCACGGATCATGAAGCCCCCTTTAGGTACGTACTCTCCTTGCGAATATTTCTCGACATGTGCCTTATCGACCCAGTAGACGTTGGCGACATGGAGGCCGCCTTTCCAGGCGGATGAATTGCAGGCGGCAAATTGCGCAGCCTCCTTGAGGGACTGCTCGCTTGCGGACTTGCCGTTCTTCAGTATGACGGCGGAAGCGCCGTGCACATCAGCATGGAAGAAGAGATCGCCATCCTCAAGGTATTTCGAGAAGAGTAGATCGTTTTGCTGCGCGTCCCTGCCGCCGATTGCAAGGAGCATCTCGGATGTGAGGAAATTGTGGAACTTTTGGTACCATTCGCGCTGCTCGAGGATGCGCACCTTCTTCTTATGCTCCTCTTTTTCCTCCTTGGTTGCGAATTTGAGCCGGTTTTTTTCCCTTTGGATTTCGCGCTGGGTTTTTGCCATCTCCTTTTCCAGGTTCTCCTTCCTTCGCTTCGCATCCTTTGAGAGGCGGTACTGAAGCTGCGCGTTCTCGTTGGCGCTTTTGGTGAGGTCTATTTCGAGTTTCATGGAAAAAATTAGGCGGATGATTTTTTATATAGATGCTTGATCCACTTGAGGAGGGGGCTATGGAAAAAAAAGCGAATATTGGGAGATGGAAAAAAAATAAAAAAAAGAAGGTCGATTTCAATGATAAAGGATTTTCACCACTTTTTTCAGCGGCAATAAAATCTACCTTTTCTTCTTTTTCTTTGCTGCCTTCTTCTTGACCATTTGATTTCACCCCGATCAAGTAATGCACCGCAGTATAACTAAGTATGCATTGGGAAAAAATGAAATATCCCTTGCTGCCTACCCCGGC
Source organism: Microcaldota archaeon (assembly GCA_043820675.1). Classification (GTDB taxonomy): domain Archaea; phylum Micrarchaeota; class Micrarchaeia; order Norongarragalinales; family SBBD01; genus JACRGC01. Next base: position 17,494 of record JBDRDM010000102.1, on the reverse strand, counting down.
AATCGTACGCCGAAAATTCGAAAAAACAGGTGGGGAATAAATTTTGGCATGGTTTATAAAAGTGGGGATAGTAAGGGAATTGATGCATATGCGTTTCGATTTGGACCTGATGAAGGCGCTTTTCCCGCCAAGGAAGAAGCCTGTGCACACCATGAAATGGGGCTTTCCGGAAGCAAGGTACACCGCCGCCGTCGAGGATGTGGAAAAGAAGATCCCGGCCATAAAAGGGAAGGCGAAGTTTGCCGGGGGGGGCGAATATTTGGAGGAGATCCATGCGAAGGACTATGGCAACGGCGTTTTCGCATACTTCATCGTGAGGATCGACAAGAAGACGGAAGCGGAAACGGTTTATTCGGAGGCATACATGCTGCGCGAGGAAGACAAGCTTGGGATAGATGCGATGGATGCCTTCAAGGTTTCGCAGGATTTCGAGAAATTGGGGTATAGGCATTTGTTCGACAGGGAGATCATGGTTTGGAGCTTTAGGAGACTATTGAAGGTCGTCAACGCGTTCGATATTGCCGATTTTGGCAATTTCGTGGAGGTCGGGCTGCCGGCAACGAAGATCGCATCCGCGAGGGAAACGGACGAGAAATGGAAGGATGGCTTTTTCTTGAAGCTTGGGATGAAAAAGGAGGATGCGGTGCCGACTGATGCAATCACGCTCCAATTGGTTACGATGATGGATAAGGAGCAGCAGCAGGAGTTTGCGGAAAAACAGAATTCGGGAATGGCGGGCGAGGGATCGCAAGGCGGGGAGCCATCAACGCACGCTCCGGCGCAGCAGAAGAAGAGCATGGGCTTTGGGAAAGGAAAAGGGAATCTATTTTAAGAAATCAGAGCACATGCAAATATGGAAAAAGGTCTGATTAGAGGTAAATTTAACCATAAAAAAACATTAGAATTAATGCTCAAGCTGCAACAGCCTTCGCGGACTTTTCCAATAATTTCTTGCCGGCATCCGTGATTACGCGCCCAACTTTCTGCTTCTTTATAAGGCCTGCCTTTTCAAGCTGCTGCATGGCAACACGGATGATCTTGCCGCCGGCCTTGCGGTGATGGGAGCGCGAAACGGTGTTGGAGGTGCGTCCGCCGTATTTGTGCTGGAGACGGCGCACTCCTAGGGATTTGCGATCCGTAGTTAAAAGCTGGCGGAGGATCGATGCGCACCTCTTGAACCAAAAATCATCCTCGGAGGGGATGCGCTCGTTGTGGGAGCCGCTTTTCACCATTGCGACCCATTCGGGAGGCTTGATCTCCGGCATGGATTTGAGCTGCTCGGCAGTAGCTGCAATAAGCTTGTTTGCCGTAACTTCAAGGCTTTTCGATACCATATACATACTCACGTAAAAAGAGGATATGATTTGAGGCAAAATAGGTATTTAAAGGCTTGTTTTTAGGTGATGGCCCTATTTGGGTAAACGCCTTTTTTTCGATCGCTTTTCCTTCACATAGGGGAAAAGCCGGCTCGAACCACAGGCTTTGCATTCGTAGAGTACCCCTTTTTTGGAGCTGGCAACCCTTACCTTGAGCGTTTTTCCGGCAATGAAAACGGTATTGCAGCTCTTGCAGAAGGTTTTAGAGCCGAGCGGAATGCGGTGGCGCATTGCAACCTTGCGGCCAAGCGAAACGTAGCGCTTGGAAAGCGCCTTATCCTCATCATAAATTTCAGCGGCCAATGCGAGCAGCTTCTTGCACCTTCCGGAAGCGATTTCATCAAGGTCCATATTAGGGTATGGGAATTGGAAGGTTAATAAAGTTTTGAGAGCTGAGGATTTGCATGGGCATACTAGAGGCGCTTGGAAGGCTTGAGAATGTGGGAATCCACCCGTCGGCAAAAAAAAGGCTGCACGGAATCCGGAATGAAATAAGGGAGGGGAACCTCGAGGTGATTGCTCAAGACCCTAAAAACATATCGGCGCTTTCATTGCTGGGGGAGCTTACAAGAGAGGATCCGCAAATAACCACAATGGCAGGCAACCATTACCAGCAGCTTGAAAGGGGAAGGGAGCTCCATAAACATGCCAAGCTAATTCGTCCAAAGGATTTGGCAATATTCAGAAGGCCAAATTACCTGCGCGCATTGAATAGTGCCACGGAACATTCCAAATTCACGATAGCAGCGCATGCGCCGGGTTTTGCGCAATACCTAAGGATCACGGACCAGGAAACCGCGGCCCAAAGGCAGGGGGGGCGGAAATTCCCAAAAGATGCCGCGGCGGGGTATTTTGCCCTGGCAAGGGCAGGAATCGATCCACTTCTTCCATCGGGGCAGAGCAGATACATGGCAGGAATCGGTGCAATAAAAAGGGCATTGCATACAAGCACTTGGAAAATGTTCGGAAGCAATCCGGAATTCTTTTCGCGAATTGCAGCGATTGCAGATCTGATGCGTTCAGAGGATCTGAGGCGAGTGCTTTCACGCCAGCCGAAAATCAAATCGGGAATTCAAGGTCAGGAGGAGCTTTTTGGAAAATGGGAAAGCTGGGAAAAGGTCTTGCACCATCCGAATTTGATTGAATTTCTAAGAATCCACCGCACGATGCCCGGCCACCATACGGTCAGGGAGCGCGCCCCGAAAATAATGGAAAAAATAGGGCGGAGAAAGCCCCTTCTTGCAAATGAGAAAAGGGCGCTTTATGCTTGGATCGTCAAGGCTATTGCCCCCGGAGCGGAAGGAAGGGATACGATGAGGGAAAGGATGTTACTTAGGAATTTCGATGATGGGGCGGTGGATGTGGAAGCTCTCGCAAGGATAAAGGAAAGGCTGGATGGGTACAAGGAATGATTTTCCCCATTACCTCGGATAGTCTAGTGCCTGAAATGCCGCTTTCCGGTCAAAACCATCGCAATGCCGTGCTCGTCGGCGGCCTTGATGACTTCACTATCGCGGATCGAGCCGCCGGGCTGGATGATTGCGGAAATCCCGGCCTTTGCCGCAAAATCGACCGTATCCCTGAATGGGAAGAATGCTTCGGAAGCCATAACCGCGCCCTTGATGTCGAATTTTGCTCGGGCGGCCTTTTCTATGCAAATCTGGCACGAATCAACCCTGCTTTGCTGGCCTGCCCCGACGGCCAATAATTTCTCTTCGGTTGCAAATACCACCGAATTGCTCTTGATGTGGCCCATGAATTTCCATGCGAACTCGAGGGCGGATAGCTCCTTTTCAGTTGGCGTGCGCTTGGTGCCTATTTTGAATGCGGCCATGTCAAATTCTTTTTCGGCATAATCTTGCGTCTGCAGGAGGATGCCGCCGGTGATTGAAACGCGCCGTTTTTCGGAAAAAATATTTCCCGCAAGGAATTTATCCGCCTTAATTACTCGGAGGTTCTTTTTGGTACGCAAAACGGCAAGTGCATCCGCCTCGAAATCGGGGGCAACCACGATTTCCATGAAATTCTTAATAAGCTCTTGGGCGACTTCCTTGCCGACCAACCTGTTGAATGCAACGATCCCCCCGAAAGCCGAAAGGGAATCGGCCGCGAATGCCATCTGGAATGCCTTCAGCTGGGATTTGCTCTTGCTAGCGCCAGTCGGATTGGTGTGCTTGAATATTATCGAGATGTTTTCCTTTTCGGATTTGAAGATATAGATCAGCTCAAGGGCCGCCTGGATGTCGAGGATGTTGTTGTATGAGAGCTCCTTCCCGTTAAGCTTTTCCAGATCCTCGTAAGTGACCGGTGCGTCGTGGAATTTGTAGAGCGCCGCCTTCTGATGCGGATTTTCGCCGTAGCGCAGGCCCTGGATTTTGTGGAGCTGGATGGAGGAGGCTTGGGGGAAGTCGCCCTCGCCGGCGAGCTTGTTGAAATAATTTGCAATTGAAATATCGTATTGCGCAACGAGGTTGAAGGCATCCTTAGCGAGCTTTTTTTTGGTGTTGGGGGAAAGGGAGCCCTTGGATTTCATTTCCTCAATAATTGGGCCATATTGGTTTGGGGAGGTAACGACAACCACATCCTCAAAATTTTTAGAGGCGGATCTTACAAGCGCAGGGCCGCCGATGTCGATGTTTTCGATTATCTCCAAAATATCCCTGGTTTTTTTGAGAGTTTCCTCGAAGGGGTAAAAGTTGACGCACACCAGATCTATGGAATGGGTTGAGGCGATCTTCGAGTGCGCAGGGTCATTGCGCCTATAGAGTATGCCCCCGTGAACCTTGGGATGGAGCGTTTTGACCCTTCCACCAAGCATTTCGGGGGAGCTTGTGAAATCAGACACTTCAACAACGGGAATCTTGTTTTCCTTGAGAAGTTTTGCGGTCTTGCCCGAAGCGAGTATCTCCCAGCCAGATTTATGGAGGAAATTAGCAAAAGGCACGAGGCCTTCCTTATTGAATACGCTCAGCAGAGCGCGCTTTGAAACCGAGGGGGACATGGACCTACCTGACAGTTAAGCTTATAAACCCTTCCGTATTAGTAATTGTCACGACGATGTCATGACAGTTTCATAATACTGGCATGCGAACAACGCAACCAGCAAAACGACCTAAAGGAAGATACGCAAACGAGGTTTAAAAGGATTATGGACGAGGGGAGTGAGTTCCAGAGGGTCACGGAGGAATTCAGGAGGTTCCAAGAGCAGATCCGGGATCCGGTATTCATCGCAACACTGATGCATAAGCTCAGTGAGGAGCGCAGTTCCACCAATTTGATGTTCAAGGAGCTCAATTCGAAACTTGACAGATTGCTGGCTTTGGAAGATAGGATCAAGGGGCTGGAAGCCAAAATCGAAGGGAATGCAGCCAAGTCCTTCCAACGCTCTGCAACACGTGATGCAATTCTTTTGTCCGAGATCGATGAGGGCATTATTGGCTATGCAAGGAAAAAAGGCAAGGTATGCGCCGAACAGGTGCAAATGAAATTCAAGTACAAGGGAAGCAACGCGGCCTCTTCAAGATTGAACAGGCTCGTGAAGGAAGGCCTTCTTCGGAAGGTCCAGGTAGGCAGAAAGGTATTCTTTTTGCCAATATCATGAAGGATTGGGATTGAGAAGGCCGGTTTGGACTTTTCCAACCTCAAAATCATAGGAAAATATTGACACCATAGGCTTTGATCATCTAATTGAGTATGATAAGCCGACGGTTCAACCCACATGGGGGCTCTTCGGGGCCCCCACCCCTCTTTTATCCCTCCAGCCCGAAGGGGATTTTGCTCCTTTGCATTTGGGAATTATCTTTACTGCAACAATTTGCCCCGGCCAACGGATTATTTCGAAACGCCAAGAGACCGCCGGGAAGCCCGAAAGTTTAAAAAAAATAAATTTAATTCGGTTGATCGGCGCCAAATCCTAAAAAACCCCCCTCGTAAGCGCTCCCGATAAAATATTTTTAAGGCAATGAAGCCGATATTTTTTACGAGGAGGAAAAATATTTTTCCATGAAAAAATCCCTTATTTTCGGCTTTTTTACGAGCATGGAAGAAAGGTTTAAATATCCATCTATTGTATGTTGTGATGGTTTCGAACACAATATATAGTACCAAAAGAGGCAACAAACCCAATATTTAGTGGCTCTTATGCCATTTTTTTCGTACCGGTGAGATGTATGCGATGCCCGTATTGCGCCCACATGGAAACGAAGGTGCTGGATTCGCGGGATGCCGAGGATCTGGCCGTAACGAGGCGCAGGCGCGAATGCGAGAAATGCGAGAAGCGCTTCACCACATACGAGCGCGTTGAGTTCCTGGACTTGGTGGTCCGGAAAAAAGACGGCAAGACCGAGCCCTTTGATCGCAAGAAAATCGAGACGGGAATAGTCAAGGCATGCGAGAAACGGCCCGTCAGCAGGGAGAAAATAGAGGAGACGGTGGATGAGATCGAACGGGACATCCGCAAGAAGGAGGGCACCGAGATCCCCTCTACGGAAATCGGGGAGATGGTCACGGAAAAGCTCAAGAAATTGGACAAGGTCGCATACATCAGGTTCGCGAGCGTCTATCGGGAATTCGCGGACCTTAATGAATTCGAATCCGAAGTGAAGAGGATGCAGAAAAAGACGAAGGAGTGAATAGTCGGGGAGGGGAATTTGAATGATTCACGGAATTTCGGGTGGTGTCACATGCCAGAAAAGAAGACGGTGTATTTCAACGTACCTGCAGGTGGGGATCCGATGAACGGAAATGGCGGCAATGGCAGCCATATAGAAAAGATCCGCAAGCGCGACGGTAGGATCGTGGATTTCCACAAGGATACGATAGTTACCGCAATCTGGAAGGCAGCAAAGGCAGTTGGAGGCAATGATAAGGCCCTTGCACTCGCCCTTGCGGACACAGTTGTCGACCAGCTTGAAAAGCAGTTCAAGAAGGACGAAATACCCGGCGTAGAGGATGTGCAGGACACCGTTGAGAAGGTGCTTATCGAGGGCGGTTATGCAAAAACCGCAAAAGCGTACATCATCTACAGGCAGCAGCGCGCCGAGCTTCGGGAGGAGAAGATGCGCATCCTCGAAAAAGAGGAAATCGATGAGGTTGACAAGCGCTTTGACGTGAACGCCCTGAAAGTGCTAAAAGCACGCTACCTCCGAAAGAACGAGGAGGGCAAGCTCACCGAAACCCCAAAGCAACTTTTCACCCGAATTGCAATCCACACAACGCTCCCGGACATCATGTACGATCCCCGCATCTACGACATCAAGGCGCAGCAGCCTTTGCAGCCAAAGGAGGAATTCGACACGGCAACTTACGAATTCAAATTTTCCATAGGCAAATACCAGCTCAACCGCTTCCACCTCGAGGCCTTAAAGCGGATGTACGGGCGCATGAACAAGCAGCATTCGATGCGCATCCCGTTTGGCAGGATGATGGAAATGCTCTCGGCTGGAAACTTTACCAGCCTTGAAAAGGCAATTGATGCCAATTACGACCTGATGGTTGGAAGGCGCTTCATGCCAAACACACCCGCAATCGCAAACTTTGGCAATACCCTTGGCATGGGAAGCGCATGCTTTGTCATCGGCATCGAGGACTCCATAGAAAGCATCATGGAAGGGCTCAAGAACACCGCCATCGTATTCAAGAGCGGCGGGGGCATGGGCTACAATTTTTCGCACCTCCGGCCGGAGGGGGATTTTGTCAGCAGCACATCCGGCATAGCAAGCGGCCCCCTAAGCTTCATGCGCCTCTTCGACACCATGACGGAAGTCATAAAGCAAGGCGGCATACGGCGCGGCGCGAACATGGGCATCCTGAATTCCAACCACCCCGACATCGAGAAATTCGTGAAAGCCAAGGGGGGGAACAAGGCGCTGCGCAATTTCAACATCTCCGTCCTCATAATGGATGATTTCTGGGAATACTATGAGAAAAACGAGCCCTATCCCCTGCGCAACCCGCGCAACGGCGATATCGTGCGGACGATCAACCCCCGCAGGCTATTTGACATGATCGTATACCAGGCATGGGAATCCGCCGAGCCGGGAGTTATCTTCCATGATGCAATAAACAAGCACAATCCCTTCCTTGCGCACCTTGGGCCCATCATCACAACCAACCCATGCGGCGAAGTTCTCCTATACCCCTTTGAATCATGCAACCTTGGAAGCATCAACGTTTGGCATTACGCAAAGGAGGACGAAAACGGCAAAACCTATTTCGATTGGGAGGGGCTAAAGCTGGCAATCATCCAAAGCACCCACTTCCTCGACAACGTCATAGATGTCAGCAACCATCCGCTGCCGCAATTCGAGGAAATGACCCTTGCGACCAGGAAAATCGGGCTTGGCATCATGGGATTTGGGGACCTCCTCTACGAGATGCGCATCCCCTATGATTCGGAGGAGGGAAGGGCGTTTGCCGGCAAGCTGATGGAGTTCATAAACTATTGGAGCAAGATAAGGAGCATCGGCCTTGCAAAGGAGCGCGGAAGCCTACCGTATTACAGCAAAAGCTTCTACCCGCAGGGCAAGCTGCCAATTCCCGGGCCTTACTCACAGGATAAGGAGCTGCAATGGGAAAAGGTCTCCGAGGACGTGAAGAAATACGGTGTGCGGAACGGCTACACGACGGTCATTGCGCCCACCGGAAGCATCTCCATGATAGCGGGCTGCAGCTCGGGCATCGAGCCCGTGTATTCGCTTGTTTTCGAAAAGCACGTGAAGGTCGGCAGCTTCTATTATGTTGACGGCGCTTTTGAGAAGGCGATGAAGGATGAGGGCCTGCACGATGACAAGCTCATGGCGGAGATAAGCGAGGAGGGCGGAAGCGTGCAGAAAATAGCATACATCCCCCCGTCGCTGAAAAGGGTTTTCGTAACTGCAATGGACATCTCGCCCGAGGACCACATCAGGATGCTTGCCGCATTCCAGAAATGGACCGATTCATCCATAAGCAAGACCAACAATTTCCCGGCAGATGCAACCGTCGACGATATGCGCGAAAGCTACCTTTTGGCATACAAGCTAGGATGCAAGGACGTCACCGTTTTCCGGGACACTTCCATCAAAGACCAGGTGCTAGTTGCCCCAACAAAGAAAGCAGCAGCGCAGCCGCAGACAACCGGCCAACAAGCATCCAGCGGAGCCTACTCAACAAATTTCGAAAAGCCGCCAGCACCGATAACGGCCGAATCGCTCATGCAAAAGCACGAGGCCGCCTACAAGGTGATGGCCGACGGCGGGGGCGCATTGCCAAGGGCGGCTACGATCGATCCGGGATTTAATGAAGTCAACTTCGGGGACAAGAGCATCATCAACTGCCCTTCATGCAACTCAGAGCAGCTGGAAAAGAAGGAAGGATGCCTAACCTGCGCGGATTGCGGCTGGGGGTATTGCGGCTCGTAGATTAAGGGGATGGATGCATGCGAATGCAATATGCGCTTGCGGCATTCATGCTTCTCGTGCTGCTGCTTACCGGATGCACTTCCCAGAATGCAACCCAAACGCAAACTTCTGAAAAGTCGGTCGCCGTCAATATCACCATTTTCGATGGGGAGGGGGAACAAACGCTCCTGCGGGAAATCGAGCCAGGCGGTTCGGCGTTGGAAGCATTGATGCAAGTGGCAGAAGTCGACTATAAACAGTACCCGTTCGGCGCGTATGTTTTCGGGATAAACGGCCTGCGCGAAAATACGCGCAATTCAGGGAAATATTGGCAGTATTACGTTAATGGCAAGATCGCAATGGTTGCGATGGATAGATTCAAAATCCGCTCGGACACGGACTTGGAATTCAGGTACGAAAAGCAAAATCCCCAAATAAGGTAGGGAGTGATCCGCAATGAAATCCGCACAGTTCACAATATTGCTATTGGCCCTGATCGGTTCCGGGCAGGCCTACAATCAAACGCTCGCGCTTGAATTCATTTTAGGCATGCAGAACGGCGGGGGCGCATTCGATTCTTTCTCATCACCCAACAGCGGCGCGGCAGTTTTGGCGCTCCACCAGCTGGGCATCAACAATTCGAATCTTTCCTCCGGAATCGAATGGCTAAAGAGCGATTTGGAGGATGGATCCTCATATTCCTGGGGTGAGGCGGACATTCCGGGCTTGAACCTTTACGCCTATTCAAATGCAGGAAATGTCAGTGAATTGAACCTTAGCGATGTCGCATCAAGGCTTCTGGCGATGCGCGGGGAATCCGGAGGCTTCATGGGATATTCGACTTGCATTGAAAATTGCAGCAACCCGGATTGGACGAGGCAGGTATGGGCAGCTGCAGAGGATTCGATCAGCACCTCATTGGCGGCAATGGGCCTCGAAGCCGCGAATGCATCGAATAATACTATTCGAAACGAAACAATCGGCTACTTGCTTTCCCTCCAGAATGAAAACGGTAGTTTCAATCTAACCTCCTCGATATTGATTGGCAACCTATGGTCCCTAGGGCCCGGAATAGAATCCCAAACCGCATGGGTGCTGCTCGCATTGAATGCAATGGGATACTATGGCCCCCAAACGCTTGCAGCCATTGATTTCCTTTCAAGCGCAATAAATGGCGCCTTCAACGATTCCAACAATACGTTCGCACCCGCAATCGTCAGCATCGCATTCGATTCATATTCCCTAGAAGGACTTTCGGTTGCATCAGCCAATGCAATCTCATGCCTGCAGAATCCTGACGGCGGATTCCGGGACCCTTCAAGGTTCGGCGAAGGCTCCAACGTCCTCGACACGGCATTTGCGGTTATCGCACTGAACTATTCGGGAATTATTTACACTGATTGCACTTCAATGAATTACAGCCAAAACCAAACTCCGAGCCCTTCACCCTCTCCATCGCCAACTAGCACGCCAGAACCCTCCCAACAGGTAAGCAGCTCGTCATCATCCAATTATTATGTTCCTCTCGATCCTACTCCAACAATAATACCCTCTCCCAGCCCAACCGACAAAATAACACCTATACCTTCTCCGATTGCCATATTGACGGAAGAGGAGCGCTCACCTACTCAAAAAAGACCAACAGTTGCTTCACCAACCAGGGCATCAGCTAGCCCCTCAAACCCAATCCTCCAAGTATTAAACGAAACCCCCGTTCCAACTGCAGTCACGGGTCTTGCGACAGGCAGCCAAGGCCAAAACATATATTACGGCGCGGCCCTGCTGATCGGGCTTGCGGGAGTATTCGCATACTTTAAAATCCTGAAAGTGGTGAAATGAGCATGAATCCGCTTAAATTCGCATTTGGGCTTGGCATCGTTTCGATCATCAGGCTTATCCCAATGCCCCTTCCCAACATCGAACCCATAATGGCAACCATGATGCCATTTGCCAGGAAATACGGCAGGCTTGCGGGCCTTCTTTTCGCCTCACTTGCACTGCTTTCATTCGATTTCATCTCCGGGAGGCTGGGGATATGGTCAATATACACGGCCGCAACCTACGGGGCAATAGGTTTTATTGCCGGAAAATACTTTTCATCCAAAAATAAGCAAAAAATGAAATATTATTTGGGTTTTGGCATCGTTGGAACCGTTTTTTATGACGCAGTAACGGCATTGCTCTTCGGATGGCAATTCGGCCAGCCACTTGCCATGACTCTTGCCGGGCAGATCCCATTCACAGTTTACCACCTGCTCGGGACAATAGCATTCACAGCGATTCTGACACCCCTTCTCAACAAGTACGTTGTCGATAATCCTTTGCTGGAGCATGCAGGATCGCCCCAAATTTCATGAAGGGGAAAAGTGCCGGATGGGCGGAATCGATGGGGCAGGCGTAGGCAATAAGTGGGACCCGTAACAGTATAGATTACCAACACACTATTTCGGGCTTTCAGGGGTATTTTCCGTCGGCATATGCTTATCGGTTTCCGGGGGCTTGGCTAAGGGCCGTTTCTCATCATTGGGCCTAAATGGTGGCCGCTGCTCCCGCCTATCCATGAGCCCTCCCTCCGCTTTCAAATCAATGACGATATCCGCCGTGTTTTTCAGAGCCGAGGAGAAATCGGGCTCTGTGCCAACTACAATCGTATCCTTGCCATGCTCCTTTGCTTTCGTCAGCACCGGCTTGTAGTCGGAATCGCGCGAAACTATCACTATCGTATCGATGTGCGGGGAGAACATGTACTCCGCGGCTTCAACTGCTAGCGCAACATCCACATCGGATGGAATGATCACCACATCATACCCCTGGTTGGTCACCGCTTCGATTAGCTTGTCCGAGGCGAATTGGTCGAGGAATACCTTTGCGACCCTGATCTTCCCGTATTTTTGCAGTTTCTTTTTGACCTTGTCAAGATCGATTCCAAGCTCCTTGCGTATCATATTGGGGCCATCTACCAGCACCGCAAGGTTCTTTTCCTTGGGCTTTTTGAGCAGGTCCTTTACCTGGTCGAGCACATTAGGCATTGCCATGCGAACCACCTATCGAAATAATGGAAAAAATGGAGATTATGCAAGTAGGTTGAAGCTTGAGGTATTTATAAGCAGGGGTTGGCAATGGCCTTAAAAAAATGTTGGGAGATTGCCTGAATGGGTTAAGGGCCCCTTCCCTACGAATACGAGAAGGATAGGACCGCAAGCACATTGTAGAGCATATGCCCAAAGATCGGGGCGGCAATGCTCTTCCTTTCCCGCACATAGAATGAAAGAAGAAGCCCTAGCGTGAATGCACCAACCAGCTCCGAAACGGATCCGTAGAGCGCGTGGGATAGCCCAAAAGCTGCCGCGCTAATTAATGGTCCGAAGGTGCGCTGCAAAAATCCCCTGAAAAACACCTCCTCCGCAACCGGGGATAACAGCACCGCGACCATCAAAACAAAGCTCGATTGCCTCCTGATTACAACACCCACCTTGTCCAAATCCAAAAGGCCAAGCTGTGCTAGGATGAGCGATTCGACAGCGGTTAGGGCCAGCATCCCAATCAGCAGGATGAAGGAATTGGCAAGCGTGCGGCCAAATCCCAAAGGGGGAGAAAAATCGCGGCCGTTAATGAAAAGATACTCAAGCACCCGGGGGAACTTGAACTTTTTAAGCTTCAGGTAAACAAAAGGGAAAAAAAGCAAAAATAGAGGAATAGCAAGCGCCTGCAATGCCTCCTGTGCATTTGCCATGGATATTATTACCTCCAGGAATGCCTGAATCTGGAGGATGCTGCCCTGCCGCCTCCAAACCGCCTAATCGGCAAGAACGATCTTCACGCCAGCAGGCCTTCTGGTTATGTTGCCCGACCGTATCCCTGCTGCAAACAGCACTCCTTTCTGCTCGCAAAGATCAAGGAGCCGCTGCGTGACGATTCCGTCGAGTATAACTGCAAAAACGCCCTGGGTTTCCGTGAGCACCTTCATAATTTCCCGTATAGGTGCTTCACCCGCCTCGTTCATATCCGCATTGAAGAACTTGGCCTTGAGGGAGCCTTCTAGTGTCTTGAGATTGGCCTTGAGGAAATCAACCTTTGCCTGGTCCTCGGGAGATAGTTTTTCGGGGGTCACGGGTTCGGGTTCAGCCGGAGCTGGTGCCTCGGGCAATGATTCCTTCTGCGATGGGCCTTCGCTTTGCAACATCTTGGCACTGCCTCCCGATTGGGGCTGGACTTTCTGGTACCAGCCCTCCTCCCGCTTCTTCTCAAAGCGCCTGCGGCCATCGTACCTTTGCTCGCGATCGCTTATCTGCTCCTTCAACTCGGCGCCTGCCTGATCAACTGGGACTTTTCGGCGAAGGGCCATGATGAGTTCCTTGCGGGTAAGCTCCTCTACTTCCTTGCCAGGAGGCGCGCGGGCAACCGAATCAACGCTTGCCGCATGCAGCATCTCCCTTAGTATGATGTCCCCGCCCCTATCGCCGTCAAGGAAAAGTGTCGCATCCTTCTTGCCCGAAAGCTCAATTATCGTCTTGCCGACGTTCGCCCCGCCGATTGCGACCGCATTCTTGATGCCGTTGCGCAAAAGGTTCACTACATCCGCCCGGCCCTCCACGATTATGATCGCATCGCTCTTTTCCACTTCGGGCCCGCACGGGAGCTTGTCTTCCCCGTAGGTCGAAACTTCGGCGATCTTCACTTCGGCGCGCACCATCTCCGCTAGCTCCTTGCTTTCCGGTATCTCGTCAACTATCATGTTCTTTAGGAGCGCTTTTGCCCGATCAAGCAGCAATTTCCTCTTGAGGTTGCGGGTATCCTCGATCTTTTCCGTATTTATGCGGGCTTCGCACGGCCCCACCCTATCAACGATCTCAAGGCTTGCCGCAAGTATGCTCGTCTCAACCATATCAAGGCTCGATGGGATCAAAATATTGCCCAAGCTCTTGCCGTTGCGCATCTGCACATTGACCTCGATGCGGCCGATGCGGCCGTTCTTTTGCAATTCCCTAAGGTCAAGTTCGTCGCCAAGCAGCCCTTCAGTCTGGCCGAATATTGCCCCCACGATGTCGGGCTTTTCAACGATGCCATCAATCTCGAAATTCGCCTTCACCAAATATTTCACAGTGTCTATGTAAGTCTTCCCCATTTTCCTCACCTTATTATTGAATGCATAGGAATTCCATCCTTGGCGCCTATCTTCACCATCTCATTAATCCAGAAAAGCCTGGCAAATCACTCAACAGCTACGTTTTGCGCTTAGGAACGATCCGGGAAAAAAAACGCGCCGCTCCTTTGCCCATTTCACCCATGGAAACTTCTCACGGCGGAAAAAACGATTAGAATTAGTCCTTTTGAGCCCTATGCATTGTTGACATCCCTTTCATCCCCTAAAGTCAGGGAGCCATCCATGCACAAAGGCCTCTCAAAAGCCGTTGCCATAAGGAAAACGCATGGGGGCCAAAAGCCAAATGCCCAAATAACCATTGCTTTCCCGTAACAGCCTTACAATTGAATATGAACTAATCCTATCTCAAATGACCTTCCACTTTTTCCGCTATCAGGTCATACAGGCTCGGCGATATCTTAACTATGTCCTTTTCGGAAAGGATGCCTATTACCTTGCCTTCCTGGAAGACCACCAGCCGCCTTAGATCCTCATTCCCCATGAGCCTTGCGGCTTCGGAGATGTCGAATTCGGGCGCGATGCCAACAAGCGGTTTGCTAACGAGCTTTGCTATCTTCACATTGCTCTTAAGCCCCTTTGCGAGCGCTTTTTCCACCAAATCCCGGTCCGTCAATATCCCAAAGATCTTCTTGCTGTTGTTCTTCACAAGCAGGCTCCCGATACCCCTGGACCTCATGATTTTAGCAGCTTGCTGAATCGTTGCTGTATCGCTGATGGAAACTAAGGACGTCTTCATGATGTCCCCGACCTTGATGCCTGTTTCCATGGAATGTTAAGGCTAAGCGAGTTTAAATACGTTGCGCGCAAAAGGGCTCTTTGGCAAATAACGAACTGCAAAATTGCATATTGCCGGCCCCAAAAACCCAAAAATAACGCGAACAATGCCCGGCAAATAAACTTCCCGTTGCATTTTTTTCTACCAAAGCCTAATTATACCCATAAACCTTCGACTACTTCAAAAGGGTTAAATACTTACGCGTACTTACATATAAGTATGAGAGATGCGGATGGCGAAAAAGGAATATTATTTTTCAGACCACTACCACAAGGAAAGGGAGCCCTACGTAAGCAAGGGGTTGGTGCTCGATTGCATCCACCACGGACAGCGCAAATTAGAGGAATATCCGAACAAATTCATGAGCAGGAAAGCATTCAACAGGGGCGAATTGATGGTTGTTTTCATGGAATTCGATGAATACTTTTACATAATTACGGCATTTTGGAACGTTAGGGGGGATAAATATGAAATTTGAAGGAAAAAACTGCCCGATATGCGGCAAAGGGAAAATGGGAGCACTTAGGCACGAGGCCGATCCAGGCATATTTGTCGATGCATTCAAGTGTAGCAAATGCGGCGAAATAGCCTATCCGGAGCATATAATGGAAAGACTGGAAGCGCTAAGGAATTATGGGAATGAGGAGCGCCATGTGGTAAGGGTCGGATCCTCGCTGGCCGTGCCCATTCCGGCTGCTTTTGTTAGGAAACTGGGCATCAAGGCAAAAGAATCGGTGTATGTATCCGTAAGCGATGGCTCGCTACTCATCAAACGGGGGCTTAAAACAATCGCTTCAACCCAAATTTAGGGCCGAATTGCATACTTATTTAAACCACCTTCACCTCAAATAGTTGCTAATTCTGTCGGTTTTATCCGGCGATTTTTGGGGGGAGGCAAGGGATTTTTCTCTTACCATAAGCCATAACCGTAACAGAAAGCAAAATAATGTGGAAGCGTGGATTTTGGGCCCAAATGTCCCAGATTCCAAGCAAGACCAAGATGCGGTAGATTAGGATGATAATCGTTTTGGATTTCGGCGGGCAGTTCGCGCACCTTATTGCAAGGCGCATAAAAGACCTTGGCGCGCAGGCGCACATACTGCCATACAACGCCAAAATAGAGGAAATAATGAAGTTCAAGCCAGTTGGCATCATCCTTTCGGGCGGACCAGCAGCCATAACTGGCAAGAATGCCATTTTCCCGGACATGCGCATCTTCGATTTGAAGCTACCGATGCTCGGAATCTGCTATGGCGAGCAGCTGATTGCAACCCGGTACGGAGGAAAGCTTGCAGGCAGAGGGGAGCAGCGCCAGTACGGCAAGGAGATGATGAAGGTAGCCAAAAATTCGGAGCTGTTCAAGGGCCAGTTGGCTCAAGAGCAGGTTTGGATGTCCCATGGGGATGCGGTAACAGCCCTCCCCAAAGGGTTCGAGGTAATTGGAAGCACCGAAAAGTGCCCCGTAGCTGCCTTTGAGGACCGCGCAAGGAAATTATACGGCCTCCAGTTCCATCCGGAGGTTGCGCATACAACTAACGGCTCAAAAATGATTGGGAATTTCGTATTTGGCGTTTGCAAGGCAAGGAAGGACTACTCCCTTACGGGGATGGATTCCATGCTAATCGAAGACATCAGGCGCAAAGCTAAAAGCGGTGGCGTTCTGATCGCGGTTTCCGGGGGGGTGGATTCGCTGGTCACTGCCGCGCTGATAAACAGGGCGGTGCCCAACCAACTATATAGCGTTTTCATCGATACGGGCCTTATGCGAAAAGGGGAGGCGGAGGAAACCGAGGAATACTTCAAGCGGATGGGCTTTAGGCACTTTGAGATGATCGACGCATCCGAAATATTCCTCCGCAAGCTCAAAGGGGTAATTGATCCGGAAAAGAAGCGCAAGATCATCGGCCATACTTTCATAGAAGTTTTTGAGAAAAAGGCGCTCGAGCTTGGGAAGAAGGCAAGGATCGGATTCCTAGCGCAGGGCACGATCTACCCCGATCGCATCGAGAGCGCCCAGGCATCCAAGGCAGCAGACAAGATCAAGAGCCACCACAACCTGACTCTTCCTGAAAAGATGAACCTTAAGCTCATCGAGCCCCTGAAGGATTTGTACAAGGACGAGGTGCGAGGGCTTGGCGAGATGCTTGGCCTTCCCCATGCAAGGGTTTGGAGGCAGCCATTTCCCGGGCCTGGACTTGCAATTAGGATTGTGGGGGAAGTATCGCCTGAAAATGTAAGGATCGTGCGCGAAGCCGACCATATTTTCCGGGATGAAATTGCAAAGGCGGGATTGGACAGCAAGATCTGGCAATATTTTGCAGCGCTCCTTCCGATTAAAACCGTCGGCGTGATGGCCGACGAACGCACCTACGAATACATCATTACCCTTCGGGCAGTCACAAGCAAGGACGGAATGACAGCCGACTGGGCGAAAATTCCCTACGAGGTCCTTGAAAAGATCAGCTCCAGGATTTCCAACGATGTCACGGGCGTCAACCGCGTGGTATATGACGTTAGCCAAAAGCCGCCTGCGACGATCGAATACGAATGAGCGTCTTGGGGAACCTTAGGTTCCCCGCTACCCTCGGAAGCACCCCCTCCTAATTTTGATTCGAGAATTATTTTTCTTCATACACGCTCACCGATGTATGAATGAAATGCAGTGAGCGCAAGGTATTTATACCAAATTCATCACATTGTTATCACAAAAGATGATTAAAATGGGCAATTTGAACATTGATCTGGAGGGGTATTCCGGCAGGGTCGTGGAATTCATGATCAAAAACGGATTCGTGAAAAC
>JBDRDM010000101.1:0-7016 GCA_043820675.1 Microcaldota archaeon | reverse complement strand
TGTAGCTATCCTCGTATTCGGAAACCATTTTTTCAAGCGTGAATTGCCTTGCGCGCTTCCTTGCCTCCCTGCCCATTTCCTTTCGCAATTTTCCATCCCCCATAAGTTTGCCAAGAGTTGCCGCCAAGGATTCCTTGCTGTAATCTGATAGGAGGCCCGTCTTGCCATCCTTGATTATTTCCGTTGGCCCTCCGCGGTTCATTGCAATTACCGGCACTCCCTTGGCCATGGATTTTATCAGTACAAGCCCGTATGGCTCGTAAACCGAGGGCAGGACGAAAAGGTCGGCATCCGTGCATGCCTTATCGACATCATCCTCAGATACGGTGCCCCAAAAATAAGTGTTGGATAGGCCAAGCCCGTTCTTTTGGGCCTTAAGATTTGGAAGCTCCCCGCCGTCGGGGCCAATTAGCACAAGCGCCCAACCCGGATGCTCTTTTGAGGCTATCGCAAAGGCTTCCATTAAAAGCGTTAATCCCTTCATGTTCGATAGCCTTCCAACAAACAGCAGAACATTCTTGTGCTTTTTGCGAAGTCTGTTGAAATAGCCCTTTTTCCAAACCCTGAATGCTGCCTTGCCTATTCCCAGGTGCACGACCTTTACCTTGTTTTCGCGAATGCCATGCGCGACAAGGTAGTCCTTTTCGGCACCATGGTGCGCGAAAAATTTGTCATAAAATCGGCCAAGCACCCCAAGAAGCAGGTTGTCGTATATGAATATTGCCAATTCTGCCATCCTGCCATGGGTGCCTTTGTGCAGGGGGGATTGGGTCGAAAATACCACCCGCTTGCCGAGCAATTTGCCAACTACCATTCCAAGGTCAGTGTGGGGCTGGCGCATGCTCTGGACATGAATGACATCGTACCTTCCAAGGCCCCATATGAACGATGGCCAAAAGCTTGCGAATTTCCCAATCCTGAACCATACCGGGAACCTTCTCACCGTGATATTGCCCATCCTTTCAACTGCTTTCCCTGCGGCTTTGCCATCATGCCTCATGTTTGCCGTCAGGATATCCACCTCATGCCCCCTTGAAGCAAGCTCACTGCCAAGCTCATATGCATGGTTTTCCATGCCGCCTATTACGGGGAGGTAAAATGGAACCACTATTGCAATCCGCATAAGATCAGTCCGTAATCCTGGCAATGAAATTGACCTTGGTTGCCTAAAGGGCTGGCAAAGGGCATTTAATCGATTTTGGCCACTATTTGCCGTTTTACACCCTGTTTTGCAATAATCCGCAAAATGGGATTGGCAATTGTTTGCCTTGATATATGCTTATTAATGGTTGCAATGCTTAAAAAATGCGGCATTTTATTCAATGCAATATTTCATGCTTTGGGGTGGGTTGATTTGGAAAAAAAGAATGGTGGGGATGGTTTTTGGCATGACAAAAACATTTTTATCACCGGAGCTTCGGGTTTTGTAGGGGGGGCGGTACTTAGAAAGCTAGTGGACGCGGGTGCAAATACGGTCGCACTGGTTCGGGATTTCGTCCCAAAATCGCAACTTTTCGAATCTGGCCTTTATTCAAAAACGGTGATGGTCCACGGGAATTTGGAGGATTATGGGCTTATACGTCGCACGCTTGCGGAATATGAGATTCAGGTTATATTCCACGTCGGCGCCCAAACACAGGTTACAACTGCCCTCGCAGACCCAATTGGGACATTCGAGGCAAACATCGAGGGATCCTGGAACGTGCTTGAGGCTGCGCGGAATTCGAAATCCATCGAATCGGTTGTTGTCTCATCGAGCGACAAGGCCTATGGAATACCAGACAAGCTGCCATATACTGAGGACATGGCTCTGAAGGGCGCGTTCCCCTATGAGGTATCCAAGTCATGCGTCGATTTGATTGCGCATTCGTATTTCAAGACATACGGCCTTCCAGTTACCATTACAAGATGCGGAAACACCTATGGCGAAGGGGATTTGAATTTCAGAAGGCTTATTCCCAAGGTAATAAAATATGTCGAGTGTGGCATGCCCCTTGCAATGCGCAGCGATGGGTCCCCAAAGAGGGATTTTGTCTACCTTGGGGATATTGTTGATGCCTACCTTCTCCTTGGGAGCAGCGCCCATGGGAACGGCATTGCAGGTGAGGCGTTCAATTTCAGCTCGGGCAGGGCATTTGTTGTAAGGGACGTAGTCAAGCTTATGCTAAAGCTTATGGGATCGGACATGCTGCCGAACTGGGCGCAATTGGCCGAAAAGGAAATTCCCGAGCAATATTTGTCCATCGAAAAAGCCAAGCGCGTGCTTGGTTGGGAGCCCAAAACTGACCTTGAAACGGGGCTTAAGAGGACAATTTCGTGGTATAGGGATTTCCTTAAGAATTCGCCCTCCTCTAAATGGATTTCTTAGTGCTCCCAATTTGCTTCCATTCCTCGCTTCCGCCAGTGTAGTATTTCATGAACGCTGCCATCCATACCGCCACCTCGGCGATTATGTACGCGCAGAAATATGCCAATTCAAGCGGATTTTTGATCTGCGAATTTGCCACCCTGAAATATTCCTTTATTTCACCGCGAAGGCCGCCTGCCATCTTTGCGGATGAAATCGGCCCTTCAGCGCCCGCCTTCCTGAAGACCTCAAGATGGCCGTAGTGGGTGCGTATTTTTTGGTTTAGGTAATCGATGATGTTCTCCGGGTACCCCACGTTCACTATGGCCCTTGGGGCATAGCCAATTCCGTGCCCTTTTTGCCTCACGATCTCGCCCACGTATGCATCCTCGCTTCTTGCATGAGGCGGTATGGATCTGACAATTCCGCGCCTAACCGCATACAAATAGCCGGAGATTGCATGGTACCCAAGGCCCACCCTTTTTTCCCTCTGCCTGCTGGCGCATTCCGAGGCAAAGGTGCCCCACCAGCTGAACATGCCAAAGCTTGCAAAATATTCGGGCCTGCCGGAAACTGCCCCAATGCCCTTCCCAAGTTTTTTTACAAGTTCGCCAATGGATTTTTTTGGGAAGGTGAGGTCTGCATCGGTCATGACAATAACATCCCCCCTTGCCCGCTTCAGGATCAGGTTAATTGCCGATCCCTTCCCGCGACGCTCCTTTTCAGCAATCAGCCTAACCCGATGGTCGCTTTTAGCAATCCTCCTAACGGCATTTTCAGTTCCGTCAGTGCACCCGCTTGCAACAACGATTACTTCAAAGATCCTGGGTTGGGATTCCAGTGCGGAAAATATGCTCCTTGACACCACCCTTTCCTCGTTGTATGCGGCAATCCCTACGGTGATCCTCATGTTATGCTCGTACCTTTTATGCGGATTTTACAATATAAAAGAATCATTAACGTTTAAGAAAACAGACCCTTTTATATAGGTATTTTGGGTATAAATTCATCTCATTTTATTATTGATCGGGGGTAATTGTGAGCGTTGATTGGCTATCCGTAATTGCAATAATCGGGGTGCTTGGCCTGCCGGGGATTCCCCTTGGCTATGCTGTCCTGAAGGGGGTATCCCTTGGAAGGTTCGACAAAGCGCTAATCGGCTTCATCCTTGGCACCCTCCTTCTCCCCTTCCTCGGGTTCATTGAATTTGCCCTGTTTGGCGTTCCATTCGGCCCCGCCTCGGTGCTAGCTAATTGGCTCATTATCTTGTTTGCATCCCTGGCCCTTCTTTACGCAAACGGGCAGCTTACCTCAAAACTGCTGCATGGCATGGGGAAATATGCGGATTCTGAACATTATAAAAAGCGCCTCGAGGAGCGGCCCTTGACGTACTTGGTATATGCCCTGCTCTTGCTGCTCATCCTGGCGGGCTTTTATGTGAGATTCGCCTCCGCTTGGTCTCCCACTTTTTTTGAATTCGACCCATATTTTTATGATTCAGTGACGGAAAAAATCGTTCAGCATGGCAGCGCCCCCCTAACAAGCGACATATCCTATTTTCCCAGGTTCAGGAGCTTTAGGGAGCTTCCAATGATCCACTACCTGACTGCCGGGTGGTATTTGGCGTTTTCTAATTTCTTCTCCCTTCCATACGACCAGGAGCAGCTTATCCTGATAATCCAATTCTATCCGCCGCTGATGGGCGCATTCCTCGTCTTCCTCGCATTCCTCCTAATACGCGAGGAATCAAACCAATACTTGGGGATTGTTGCGGCTGCGCTTTTTGCCTTCACCCCCCAGCTAATAAAAAAGCTCGGCGCTGGCGTTTCCGAGCAGGCACCCATGGGGATGTTTGCCGCCCTGTTGGTCTTTTCCCTCTATGCAATTGCAATCAACCGCAGAAGCTTAAGGCTTGGGATCCTGGCTGCATTTGCTATGCTAATTTCGATCCTTGGCTCGGCCCATTATGTTTGGCCCTGCATGATCCTTTCGGGCTATATCCTGATCATCTCCCTTCTTGATTACATGAAAGGCTCTTATGATGGCAAGGACCTTAAAATCAACCTGCTGGTGATCGGGGCTGCCCTGATGGGCAATGCCCTTGTGATAATCTATAAGGCGCAGCCTCTTGATTTCGGTTCCATCATGGTTGGCGTCCTGTTCCTTATTGGGGCAATATTCCCATCGATTTTCTTCCATGCGGTGAAATTGGCCGGCCTTGGGAGGAAATTTTCAAGGAAAATGGTTTTTGCGGGGCTTGGGCTATTGATGCTTATTCTTTTGATTGCAACGCCCCTTGGCCCTCTGATTTTCAGCTACCTTAATTCCCTCCTTAGGTATGCAAAAGCGGATAATCCCCTAAACCGCACCGTCCAGGAGGAAAATGCGACCTCTGAGGGGCTTTTCCAATCCTCCTTTGGCGTCCTGAACCCAAACCAGCTGCTTTTGTTATCGACAGTGCTGCTTGTGATACTTGCCCTTTTGGCGCTTAGGAAAAAAGGGGTTGTTGTTAGCGCAGCATATGGAGCAATTGCATTCATTCTAATAGCCCTTAATTCCCAGGTCGATTCGATATTATCCTTCATTTCCGGAATGTTTGCCCCCTCCGTCCCGGAAATTTCCACCTTCCTTAATTTCATCATCGAAAGCGACGTCTTCATTTACCTCTTGGTTTCCCTGATATCACTTTCGGTTTATTATCTGTACGGCGAGAATTCAAGCCGCATCTACCTGCTCTTCTTGCTTGCATTCTTCCCGACTGCATACATCGGACTCAATAAGGTAAAGTACTTGCTCCATCTTGCGTTTGCAATGGCGCTTGCCTTGCCGTTCGTTCTTATCATGTTTTCGGAACTGATAACCCGGATCAATTCCGCCTTCAAGATGGTATCCAATGAAAACTCCCTAAGGCTCGGGCTCCTTTCGCTGATGCTGGTCATCGGCATTGTTGCCTCAATAAAGCAGTATGATACCGTTCCCCAGTCCATGTTGGAGCTCCAGTATTCGCGCATCACCTCCGATTGGATCGATGCGACCAAATGGATGCGCACAAACTTAAATGAAAACGACCGCATGAGCTCTTGGTGGGACTACGGCCATTGGACAACCTTCCTTGGTGGGACAAAAACCGTTCTTGATCCCAGCAATTATTATGCCGATTACGACCAATTGACCGCACGCGGGTATGTGGGTGGCAATACGACCCTGCTAATCGACATCATGAAATACCATCGGGCAACCTATATCCTGGTGGATTCGGAGCTTGTCCAGAAATGGGGCGCGCTCGTCTACCTTTCAGGCACCTTCCATGGCCTATCCGATGATGGCAAGTTCAATTACCTAGGGCAGGAAATCCCCGTTACGAGCTCGC
This sequence comes from Microcaldota archaeon, assembly GCA_043820675.1. Classification (GTDB taxonomy): domain Archaea; phylum Micrarchaeota; class Micrarchaeia; order Norongarragalinales; family SBBD01; genus JACRGC01. Next base: position 1,299 of record JBDRDM010000101.1, on the reverse strand, counting down.
CAGGCTCAAGCGAATACGAAAGCGAGCATTATTTCGAATACATCTATTCCGTCTACTCGCTTGGCGCAGATGGCAATCCGGCGCCTTTCCAGTGCCCCGGCATAATCCCCAAGCAGATGCTCTATTCCTCATTTGGCGTCCTTTATTGCGTCGACAGCAACGGCGCGATGACCATTTTCAACCCCAGCGGAGAGGGCGCGCAGCTAAATGACCCCCGGCTCGTTCGCGCCGACGATTCCCAGCTGGCACTCGCGCCACTTGGCGGCAACTCTGACCTGCTTTACAACCAAAGGTATTCATTCATCAATATCAATCCGGATCTTTCCACTCTCACTTCCGGAAGGCTTAAGAGCACGCTTTTCGATTCGGCATTCGTGCAGCTATTCTTCCTTGAACAGCTTGATGGCTTCCAGCTGGCCTATAAATCGCCAAACGGCCAGGTGAAGATATTCAAGCTCGTAGCGTGATCATGCAATATGGTGGAGTTCAGCCTTGGCCAAGTGCTCCTCTCTTCCCTATTTTTAGCTTTCCTCTCCGCACTTGCAACGACCCCGTTCATAATCTTCAATTCCAGGAAAGTTGGCATTCTTGGCGTTGACCGCAACAAGAGGGGAGAGAAATTGCCGGAAATGGGCGGCATTGCAATAGTTGCCGGCACCTCGGTTGGGATACTTGCCGGCATCACCTTCGGATTCAACCTTGGGTTGGATACGCAAGTGCTCCTCGCGGCGCTTTCAACGGTCGTCATAATGGGCATTCTTGGCATCATCGACGACTTGTTCTCATTGAAGCAAAAAGTCAAGGCGCCAATCCCCTTCATTGCAAGCATTCCCCTCTCGGCCGTTCGGGCCGGAACAAGGTCCGTCAACTTCCCCTTCATCGGGCCCATCAATTTCGGATCATTCTACCCGCTTGGGCTCGTCCCTATGGCTGTGGGGGGCGCCTCAAATGCATTCAATATGCTAGCGGGCCTCAATGGCCTCGAGGCGGGTATGGGCGCAGTAATATCATTTGCCATCCTCATTGCATCATACATGCGCGGCTCGTACGAGGCGATGATCATTTCTTCCTCGCTGCTTGCGGCGTGCATCGGATTTCTCGTTTATAACCGCTACCCCGCTAAGATATTTCCAGGGGATGTTGGCACATACACCATCGGCGCAACCCTCGCGTCTGCCGTGATCATTGGCAATCTAGAATTTTTCGGGCTGGTGCTATTTGCGCCGTATTTCCTGGAATTCATCATGAAGGCCCGCACCGGCTTCAAAGGCGAGAATTACGGCACACTCCGCAATGGCA
>JBDRDM010000100.1:0-14343 GCA_043820675.1 Microcaldota archaeon | reverse complement strand
GGCGCAATCCCGGTTCCCGTGCAAAAGTAAGCGAGCCGTTTCGCATCCGGCTTTACGGTGAATACTCCCATCGGCCCCCTGACATTAATTTGGGACCCGACCTTGGCGTTCAATTTCAAATGGTTGGTGAAACCGGGCGTATCCAGGAGCCTTATTGCGAATTCCAATCCCGTCTTTTCCCCTTCGGCCGAACAGATCGAATAAGAGGTCCATTTAGGCATGTTCGGATTTCCCCGCAATTTGAAATCATCCATCGAGAGCTGGACGAACTGGCCTGCCTTGAATTGGAAATCAACTCCCTCCGGCAATTTCAATCTGTAGATTGCGGTATGCACTTCCTGGGAGGCGCGCTTATCCGCATACGTCTTGATGTCGGTAATTTCGGCTTTGATTTCCATGCTGTTCACCTGATGACCGGGGTTGATTATCCTGCGATCATTTAAAAAAAAGACAGTTTGTGGAAAATACTTAAAAATAGGAAGAAAAAAGAAAAAAATGGGGCTTAGTTCCAGCCTCCCATCATACCCCTGTGCATTCCTCTTTGAAAACCAAGGGGTTCAAGCCCATCCTCGCCTATGGTTTCATTATCCAGCATCGGGCAGCCGCCAAACCTTCCCTTCCCCCGATTTTGGAACCGCTGCGCCTTAAGCCCATTTAGGGCATCGACATCGGATGCGGTAAGTTCCCCATCCCTCATCCTTTGCATGAGCTCCCTTTGCGGCGCCATTGCCTTGTTGTACTCATTGAGCAACGGAATATCTTCCGCCGTCAATTTTCCCTGCCAAAGGTTTTGCAGGGCCGCTTTCTGATCGTCCGTTGCGGTCAGGTAGGATGCCGAAACCGGTATCGCTATTGCCGCAGCCAAAACGAGCAGGACTGCCATCTTGTTCATTCAAATCACCCGCCCCATAAGGGGCAGCATAAGGATTAACGTTCGGGGATATTATGTTGCGTTTAATCTTAACAGGCAATGCAAAATTCCTTTATTTTTAAGAGGTAAATTGCATTAATGATAAAATCGGTTCGGAACGGTTCTGAACCCAAATCAAACCGAAAACGGCGAATTTTTCCTAAGTGAAACCGAATGCGTCTTCCCGAATTTGGCCCGCTTAATCAATTCCCTCCTTTCCATCCCCACCAGAACCGTTGAAGCCTTCGCCTTGCTCCAGCCCATTTGCGACCGGAGCGAATCTTGCGTAATTTCTCCAACTTCCTTTAGCCTATCTATAATGAGCCTCTCATCCCTGCTAAGCAGGATTTTTCGTTTTAGAGGATGCCTATTGGCGAATCGAACACCTTCCTTACCCCCAGCTCCCTTCACTCCATTCTTACCCTGCAATGCAAAATATAGCGCTGCAATTCCCACAATTACCCCGGCAAGCAATGCATAATTCCCATTTTCCTGAGAATTCGAGTAGATTGCCATCATATCCCGCATCCTAGGGACTTGGCCCCTTGGCAGCTGGCCGCTTGCAATGCCCATCGCAACGGGTTGGGGCGAAAATATTTCGATCAAGTAAAGCGCCGCAGAATATGCAACCACTACCAGCACTATTATTGCAAGTATTTTCTGCCAGTTCGCCATTTTCTCAAAGGGATTTTCCATACGCTCAACATTATCCCAATCCGTATATTAAATCCCTTGCGATATACTTGATTTATGCCTAGAAGCAATAAATTCAAGAAAATTCTCGTATTCGGAAATCCGCTTGTGGAAGAGGACAGCCTTCCCCTAAAGCTTATTCCGGACCTCCAAAAGGCATTCCCTCAAATAGAATTCAAGGAAATAGACTCCGCAGAGCAGGTGGAGGATGAGGGAAGGGATTTGGTGATAATTGATGCGGTTTCCGGAATAAAAAAAGTGGAGGTCATTTCGGATCTCAATTCCATTCAGCTTGAAAAAATCTACACGATGCACGATTTTGATTTGGGGATCACTCTCAAGCTGCTAAAAAAGATCGATAAGCTCGATTCCGCCCTGATTTTCGGAGTCCCCCAACATTATCCGAAGGGCAAGGCATTAAGGGAACTGGACGCCTCCATTAATTCGCATCTGAAAATTTGAACCATTTGTGTATACCTTATAAACAAGCTTTTTATTATTCATTATATGGCAAGAGCAAGCCAACGAAGCCCAATTGAAGTCTTCCTGTTTACCTGTGCCGTTGTATTGCTATCTTTTGGCATATTGAGCCTGATCTTTCCCTTCTCAGAAAATATTTCCGGAAGGGGCTATTTTATCCCCTCCAAAACAGTTTTACCAGTCGAGAAATATTCCGCCCCGATAACAACAATTGCAAGTCCCCAAGCTTCGCCTCAAGTTATCTCCGTTCAAACCGCCATGGAAAACCTCCAAACGAATTCGCCCGTGAAATGGGAAATCAGGTGGGATGAGGGTACTGCTTTCCCAAAAACCCTTGCAGGCGGGATAAGCCGTAATTATGAGGGTCCGCCTGCAAACATCGCCGCGGAATTTTTCATCGAATCGGTTCCCTTTGTGCCTCCGCAGGACCTGATTGCCCTCCGTGAAAAAAGGGTTCCATCGGGAACTAAGGTCACCTTACAGCAAATGACAGGTGGCCTTCCGGTTATTGGCGGCATATCGGGCATTATAGTTTCGGAAAAGGGGCAGGTATTGCACGCATCCTCCTCCTTATTCGACTTACCCGCTATTGATGCAACCCCCAAGCGTTCGGTTGATGATGCTATTGCATCTGCACTTTCGGCTATAGGCGTTTCCTCTGGTTCCCTCAATTCCAAAACCCAAGAGCTTGCGGTATTTCCGTCCAATCCACCAAAGCTTGCGTATGATTTATACTTGACCATCTCAACCCGCACCGGAAACGAGCCCTGGCATATGGTTGTGGATGCAAACGAAGGAACCATTCTGAAAAAAAAACTCCTCACCCAGGAAGCGCAGGGAACCGGCAGGGTGTTCAAGCCAAATCCCGTTGCCAAAATGGATGATCCTTCCTTCACCGACGAGGATAATTCCAATGATGCGATACCCCTTGACGCTTATGATAATGTTATTTTGGAAAACCTTGATCCTCCCGTTGGCGGCCTTTATTCCCTGAAAGGCAGCTATGCTTGGATGAAAAACTTTGAGATCCCAACCAACATTCCCCCGACATCAGCAAGCGGCGATTTTACCTTCCTTCGCCATGACAAAGGCTTCGAGGAGGTCATGGCGTACTACACCATTGACCGCAGCCAATCCTACATCCAATCGCTCGGTTTTACCGATGTGAATAACCGTCCTCAGGAAATAGATGCTCACGGCCTTTTCAATTTCGACAATTCGCATTACGAACCGGTTCCTCTTGGAGCCGGGTACATTTCTTATGGCGATGGCGGCGTTGATGACGCAGAAGACGCGGACATCATTTTGCACGAGTACGGCCATGCAATCCAGGACAATTCGGCTCCTGGGATCTACCTCGGAACCGCCGATAACGGTTATGGGGATGAAACGGGCTCCATGGCCGAAGGTTTCAGCGACTACTGGGCCGCCTCAAATACTTATGAATTTTCGCTCGCAAGTGGCTTTCCCACAAATTACATCGGAGAATGGGATTCCACTGGGTATCCTACGCCAGCACCTTACCTCCGGGTGGTTGATTCACCGAAGAAATACCCCGCCGACATGGTTGACAAGATACATTTGGATGGCCAGATATGGTCCGCAACATTATGGGCGCTTTTCCATCGGTTCGGTAGGGAAAATACGGGCAAGATTGTGCTTTATTCCCATTTTCTTGTTCCCACCAATCCTGATTTCGCGGATGGTGTACATGCCTTGATGGATGCGGATGCTCTCCTATTCCCGAAAGAGGGCACAATCCCAATCCGGGGTGTGCATTACAACCACATCTGCGAAGCTTCGCGCAACCGGGGGCTCATTTCTTGCAATCTCGATTATAAGTGCGGTGACCTGAACGAGGATGGCTTCAGGGATGCTCTAGATATCGGATTCATGATCGATTACCTCTTCCAGGGAATAACAATTCCCGGCCCCTACGAATCAGCGGATCTCGACGGCAACGGGCAAGCAGACGCCTTGGATCTTGGGCGATTGATTGATCACATATTTGTAGGTGCGCCTGAGCCTACGGGATGCGGCAGGATCCCATTTTCCATGAGGGTAACTCCTTCGGAAACGGAAAGGAATGCTCTTAAAAGCAGCCTCGAGGAGAAGGGCATTTCAATCGATTTGCCGGAAATAAAATAAGTGAATAATGGTCCTCTCGCATTTTTCGCATCATTTGCAAAAAATATTTTACGCGGGCTTATCTATCGGTCATCACTCCCCCCTTTTCCTTTTCAATAATTCCTTATTTCATTTTCCCAAACACTTAAAAACAATCCCTCGCTCTTTAATTACCATGAAATCGGATTATTCCCGTAGCCCATTCGAGATCATCCTCCTTATTTGCGGCGTATTCGTCATCGCCTTCTGGGCCGCGAACCTGAATTACTATTTGCACGAGAACGTTGCCGGCCAGGGGTTTGCGATTACTTCCCCCGCGCCAATTTCATCCCAGCAACCCAAGCTTTCCACTTGCACTCCTTCAATTGAAATTTGCGATGGAGTGGATAATGATTGTGATGGAGAAATAGATGAGGAATATTACTGCAAAGCCGTGCTTGCAGGCAAAGCAAGCCTCGAACGAAAGGAGTTCACGGCCTTCGACCAGAAATACGGTGGGAAATGGTATGTGGAAGAAGATTCGGTCACTAAAATGCAAAAAAGGGTATATGGTTCCGCGATTCCTGCAAGCTCAATAAAAGCCGGCGAGGTTTCCGTCAATAAGGAGAACGCTGAGGAGCTTTCGATTCAATTCATCAGGGATAATGCGGGCAGTCTTGGTATTGATTTCGGCGACTTGGAATTAATCAAGGCCTGGGATTCGGCGCTTCCAAACGGCGGAAAACTGAATAGTGTTCATTTCAGGCAAAAATACGCTAATATTCCCATTGAAGGTTCTGAAATAAGCGCCTTCTATAAGGGGGATAATCTTGTTTCCATTGGGGGAACCTACTATGGCGACATATCGGTCGATCGCACCCCGAAATTATCCTTGGAGGATGCGATCGTAATTGCAAAAACGAATGAGGCTAACCTGTATTCCAATGGTTATTCGAAATTCAAGACCAGATCAACTGAACTTGTCGTAAAACCGCGGACGCTTGGGGACGCAATCGAATACAACCTCGCCTGGAAGGTCGTTTTTGATAACTACCAGGGAGCCATACCTGCATATTATATCGATGCGAACAACGGTGAGGTTCTCGATAGATGGAATCAGATGGATAATGCGGGCATCGGAGGACTTATTGAAGGATTTAAGTATAATGAAATTCCCCTGCCTCAGAACGATCCCTATCCCGATGCTGATTTTGTTCCGATGCCTGGAGTTGTCGTGTCGGTTTTACAGGGATTGAATACAATCTCGCAGGCGACTACCGACGAAGGTGGGTTTTACCATGTGGGGGACTTAAGTTCCGGAGTGACCTATGAAGTTACCTACGATTATAGCGGGAATACGCAAATTTTAACCATGGTCGATCAAATCGAAATTGGGCCGGGTGTATACGAACCCATTTTTGGCGTGCCCGAAAACTTCGATAACCAGTTCGATAGTGTTGCCACAACTGGTTTTGATGTTACTCATGATATTTATTTATCGGATGCAGATCATACCTACAAATCCCAGGGATCGAATGTTCTTTACCATTTAGGGAAGATAAAAGGGTTTTTCAATAAAGGCGGCAATTTTGATATTCCCGGAGCCGGGGAGGAAATCCCCATCAAGGCAATTGTGTTCGAGCCCGACAACCCGTACTACCAGATTGAGGGTTGGATTCCTCCATGCAATGCACAGGCAGATTGGGGTCAAATGATAATATGGTTTGCTGGGGAGGGCACCCCTTATGATTATGGTGCCGAATGGTGCGAGGCAACATCGTTGAACTCCGATGCAATTTACCACGAATTTTCTCATATAATGACCCAGGATTACATATATGAAGGAAATCCATTAACTGAAAGTTTTGGTGAACCGGTGTTGAACGAGGGTTACTCCGATTACTGGGTGGCCTCATTTTCAAATAATCCGTTACCGCGGGAATACCTTGGTAATTCTCTTGTAATAGATTGGAATCTTGTTAACAATTATGTTGATGACGAGACTCAACCCGAGGGTTGGGAAAATGTTAGGATGTATATTGCTAGGCAGTTTATTGTATTTCCAAGTGCACTTTGGGACCTTCGGACCAAACTGGTTGATCTTTATGGCGATGATGGTATTGGAATTTCCGATAATCTTGTTATGCTAACAATGAAGACGAGACCTAGATCATTGCCAGACTTTCTATATGCAATGTTATTGATCGATGATAGCGAAGATATCTCTGGAAATTTGGACGAAACTCCGCACAAGGAACAGATTTGCGATGCATTTGTTACGAACCACCACATATACCATCCTGTATGTACAGAAGCAGGATGGACTCCAACGCCAACAATAGGGCCTCGACCTGGACAATACCAGTTCCCGGTGGAATCTGATTCGATAGGAGGTATCGATTTCGATTCGATTGGAGTAGCTCAAGGCACATTTGGATTGGAAAAAAGGGCCGTTGGTGGCGACTGGTCTTCTGCCGGAATAAGCCTAACTGGAAATGGACTTATACCAATAACGACTTCAGATGTTCTTGGCATAACTTCCACTATAGATATGATTGATGGATGTTTTTATCAAACGAAGCTTGATGTGGAAACGGCCTCTGGAACTGTATCCGAAACCCTGAATATCAGGAAGAGGGCCCAACCTCCAGATTCCATGCCGAGATTGGCGTGCCTGGGGCGAAGTGGCAATGTTGGTGCGGAAAATGATGCATGCGACGTTATCGCTATGCTATCGGATCCAAAACCTGCATACTATGAGTTGGACAATAATGACTGGAAAAGGGGGCGGGATATATTCATAAATAATGGCAATTCGGGAAACCAATTCCAAGAAAGAGTCCCAGATAAAATGTGCGATCCACTCCGAGATCCCATATCGTCTCAGTGCTCAAATGATTGCTGGAATATTATCGGGGAAAATGGCAACAACAATGGCGGCAATGACGGATGGGATAACATATTTTGCGCACCCTGGGATGATGTTGATTGTGAAGCAGCCGGTGTGCCCGTATCATTTTCTGGCTGTGCCAATCCGCCAGATCCATCTGATCCGACATGTTTTTCAGATTCATTAAATGAATTGGAGGAAACATACCACAAGGTGATCCTCTATTATTGGGTCGATAAAAGCGGCAACCCAAGTAAGTGCGATTCGGATTCTTGCATTGGTTTATTTGATAGTTGCTGGAATGTTTTCGGATACAAGAAATTCCCGGAAAGGATAGGGAAACATACTTGTTCCGAGCCTAGATGCGAACTTAGCGTCCCCGGTGATATTTACGACGGATTTTATGATTTGCAATTATTGGGATTTGGCATTGGCGCATCTGATTTTGAAAACATTACAAGGGAGGTTGAGGATCCGATTTTATCCTGCGGGATATGCGGCTGCGGCGTCCCTGGCGATACCCAAAGCTGCGATAGGCAAACCGATACCTGCCAGCCGGATAAGATTTTTGTTACCCCGCTGAAAGATGCCATGCTCCATCAGGGCGAGGTCCTCTATGATAAACTCTATGTGGGGACCGGCACATCCACAACCTGGCCATTCGTAACCTATACTGCCGCTAGACCCATATTGAAATTCGATGTTGGAAACGTGCAGGGAATTCAATCCGCCGTTCTCCATCTATACAATGACGGCATGAATGGGGAAGGCAGGTGGCCGCCGGACCATCCAAACGTGGATATCTATAGGACACAGGATTTTGGGGTTGCGGATTTCGGGGATCGAAATTTGCAGACATATGGAGTTGTAACCTATCTCCCCACTGCGAATGCCGGCTGGGATAGCATCGATGTGACTTCATTAGTAACTGGGGATTTGCCGCCTGTAAATGGAATAATCGCATTCAGGATGGAGGGCAACGACGACCCAATCAATACCGGACTGGACCGGTATTATATGTATCGTTCCTCGCAATCACCGGAATATTCCCCCTACCTCGATATCACTGCATCAAGCTTCTCTAGAAATTTGATCATCAATCCCGGCTTTGAAATCATCCAGGGAGATATCGCGTTCGATTGGGGAGGTACCTCGAATCTTTATATTGCAAATGATCCGGATCTTTGCAGGTCGGGAAAGAATTGTGGAAAAGCAACTACGGAATCCTGGAGGCCTAGGTATGAGATTTATTTGGAACCTTCAACTGAATACGAAATTTCTTTCTGGACAAAGAAAGGCAATAACCCTTCCAACCGGCCAAGCAGGCTCAGTATTGAGCAGGGAGCTAGTTCGCTTTATAATTGCATGCATGTTGTGACGACGACGGGCTGGGAAAAGAAGACCTGTACCTTTACCACTCTCGCATCGTCCAATCCAGTTGCGATACATAATATATTGCAGGGCCAAGGACTACCTGTTGGAGAATATAATTATGTGGATGATTTCTTCCTTCAAAAATCATCACTAATACCGTCGCCAACCCCGTCGCCAACCCCATCCCCCACCATTGTACCCTCGCCTTCGGTCTTTCCAACAACAACCAAACAACCTCAAATATGCACCTACGACAAAAAAACCCGCCAGTGGGTGCCTTTGGGTTGCCGCTATTCAGTGGCGAAATAAATCGGCTTTCTTTAAAAATATATTCTGTAGGGAAACTTCTATTTTTTACATGATGGATCCGGTAGGGCTTTTTCCCCGGGTTATTGAGCGCCCTCTTCTATTCTTTCAAAATAAATGCAGTATTTTTGCAATTCACCATCCCAAGGCCTTTTTAATTTTATGTGGGCAGATTACTACTGTTGAGGGGGAATTAGGGGGTATGGAGTGGAAGCATTCAATCCTAAGCTGAAACGAGCCGTTGCGGCATTTGCACTGCTAATTTTAATCAATTCGGGTTTTTCAGCGACAATTCTCCAAGCACCTGAAACCGATTCATTGCTGCCTTCCGAGGGTTTATTTCCAGGCATTATTACTGGCGATAACATCGCCCTTCCGATTGAGGAGCCCCCCCAAATATTGCCAACAGTCCAGCCAACCCTCCTCCCGGCAGATGAGCCTACCGGGCAATTTCCGACAGTCATGCCATCGCCCGCTCCGACCGAAGAACCCCCCCAACTAAATCCAACACTACTGCCATCCCCTTTCCCGACCATTGAACCCTCCTTAGCATCCCCAACTCCCTCTCCTTTATCCTCCGAGGCTTCCAGCACCACGATTGTCAAGAAGACTTGGTACGTTTATGGCAATGGCCTTGAGGCCTCCTTCAACAGCGACAACAACGAAAATTATTACATAAATGATCATTTAGGGGGAAGTTCCGTTGTCTTGGATACATCCGGATCCGTTGTTGCCTCAAATGAATACTACGCATTTGGTACCGAAAAGGCAAGCGCAGGCGAAACAAAATTCAAGTTCACCGGAAAGGAGCTGGACGATACCGGCTTTTACTACTACGGCGCCCGTTACTATGATCCCTCAATTGGGAGGTTCCTTTCGGCTGACGCACTTACCGGTTCGATTGGAAGCCCCCAATCTCTCAACCGTTACGCCTATGCATTAAACAACCCCATAGAATTCATTGATCCCGACGGAAAAGCTCCTCAATCCATAAAGGATAGTATTACCATAATTAGGGGAGAGGATACGCTTGCTGTGCCCTTGGATTCCCTAACTCAAGCAACAAGGGAAAGGTATGGCGGCCATGGGTCCGCATACCAATCCGGTTCAAGAGGGCCCCTTGACAATTACCTTAAATGGCTCTCGAAGGGGGGAGGTCCCGGTGGCAGGAAAATAATCCGGCCCAATACCCCCTCGCAGGTAACCGACGGAATCTACATTCCCGAGGTAAATCAGCTGGGGCCTGAAACATACATGGCAACCAAAATTGTCGCGATGGCAGTTGATATGGGCGCATGGGGTTATCTGGGGGCCGAATACCGCAATTTCATGGGCAAATCAGGGATTAAAAAAGGCCAATCCGAAACTGAAATTCTCGAAAGCCTCAATGGATACATCCGCGGAAGCGTCCCCTATAGCCTTGAAAACGAGATCAAGCGCATTGATCTGATCCGGGATGACTATGTTGATTTGGGCGAATTCCTTTTCTCTTCCCAAATTGAAGGCCAAAGGGTCTCAAGGGGCGCAACATGCGTTGCGATGAGCCTTGCAACTGCCGCATTCGGGGAAGCTCTTACCAATAGCGGATATCTGTCGGGCACATTCCAGCTAACCGGGACCCCCAGTCATATGTTTGTTACCTATACTTCGGAAACCGGCAAGAAAACAAGGGTAGATCCCGCGAATAATTATGTGGGGCAATAGAATAAGTCTGATTCACTTTCTCCCCTTTTTTCTCCTTCTCATTGCTGTGAGGATGCCTTCCCTCCAGTTTTCCGCTCTCATTTGTGGATCCATTCTTGCTCCCATGTTTTTAGTTTTACCCATTTTCCCAATCTGCTCCCTTACCTGCTGTTTGATGCTTTCCCACATTTCGGGATGGCTGCCCCATTTGTATTTACCCATGTCCTGCATATCATAAAACGTCCTATATATTTCAAATCTCCTCAATGCATCCAAGTATGGCCCCAATGAATCCTGGGGAACCCCCTGCATTTTTATTTTATTCAATACGGAATCGGCCCTGTCTGCAACAGAAGTAAATAATCTGTCCTGGAGGCTGTCGGGCTTAGTTGCCAATTCCGCAAGTGCATCGGCATATTCGTATGGGTGGACTCGTGCCTGACCCGAGGCATAAATCAGCATGGAATATTGCTTCGGAGTCATTCTCAACAAAAATCCCTTTGCGGGTACGTTGAAAAGACTATCATTAGGTCGCATTTGCTCTTCGCCAGGGATGGTGGCCGTGCTATCGGATAGCTTTGCTCGGGTTTCCATGGGCGCTTTGCCTTCAGTGCCTTTTGTCGCTAAATGTCCTGCAATGGCTCCTGTTCCGAATAATGCAGCAGCCCCAAGGCTAAAGGCTATTTTTCTACCTACTTTCCTTCGAGGTTTTATCTCCTCCCTTTCCCGCTCCATACCATTATTGGGGTTTCCAAGTTTATTAAGTTTTGCGGGATTGAGGGTCGGTTGGCAACTTGCATTTACCATTCCCTTGGCATACTCACAAAGACATTAAAATAAAATGTGCATTTGCCTTACCCTGAAACCGGATTCTTCCCGGAGCCCGTTCAAGATTATTCCTCTCATTTCCGGAATCTTTATCCTCCTCTTTTAGGGGGCGAGATTTAATTATTACTCCCCAGAACTAGTTGTCGTCCAGGGGTTTTCATTGTTTTTCATTGTATTTGTATTGTAAATACCGAGGGCAATTAGCATTTAAACGTTCACTTTGGTAATTACTGGGGGGTTTGATGAAAGTGCGGGTTTACGGCTTGGTTTGGCTGTTTATTCTTGCTGCCCTAGTTTTATCGCCATTTCCCGTTCAGGCCCTTTACGCTTATGAAGCCGAGGCAGCTGAAAGGCAGTTCAATGCGCCCGCCTTCAGTTCCGGAAATGCATTTGATTTCAATTTCGGGGATTCGGTGAATCTCTTCTCCGGAAATTTAATCGTTACCGCAACCGATGTATCACTTCCCGGAAGGAACGGGCTTGGGGTTACCGTTTCCAGGGTTTACAATAGCAATATATTTTCCCACATCAACCAGTGCGGGTCGGGCAGCGATATCTGTGAAAGGAACAGCGTCTCGGTCGATCCCCGTTTATGCCCAAATTGCGATCCGCCTGCCGGCAATCCTATGAGGACCGACCAATGTTGCTTATCCGATGAATTGGCAACCAGTTGGAAGCGGGCCAAAACCTTGGGAAGGGGCTGGGATATGGATTTGGGGCGGGTCAAGGACCCAACGATGCTCTTTTTCGATGATTTCCTAAGCCCCTACTCGTTTCCAAGCGGCGTTCCGAACAAGGGCACAAATTCGATGAGCCTTGTCCTCCAAAACTCAGAAAGCTCAATTATCCATCCGACGAGATTTCGAATTGGGGATGTGAATTATCCGTTCCCATGGGGCACTTCTATATATACGTTTTCCGATGCCGAGATTATGTTCGGCTTGGGCCTTGGCCTGACAAGTGTTCTTTATGAGGGAACATCCGCCGGGGGCGGGGGTTTGCAATTAAATCCCATCTATACCGCTTATGTTGAAGGCGATTTGAGCCCCATCAACATTGCATATGATTGGAACTCTGCCTCGGGAGTTGCGGTATCCCAAACTCAACCTTTAGGGGCAACCTATTATCACAACGGTTTGCAGTATATTTTCACCAAGTATGTCAAAAACTGCGGGACTTATGACGATATCCCAAGGGTAGACTTAGGTTGCGCCCCACAAAGGGATTGGCTTAATGGATACGATAAGTTTTACTATTGGGCGGAGAATCCCTATGCGGGCTTATACCTTACGCGTATCGTGGACAAGGCCGGAAATTACATAACTTATGATTATTGGGAAACGGAATCCCCCTTTGTTTACGATATAATCGACACTTTCGGGAGGCATATTCACTTCGATGTCACGGGCACAAGTGGCATCAATGGAAGGCTGAACTACCTAACGTATCCGAATTTCAAGGCACAAACGCTCAAAGTCGATTATATTTACAATGTAAACGGTGAAGTTGGGAGTGTTCCTGCCGGTTTGCTGTTAATGGAGGTCCAGGTGAAGGACAATTCGGGCAATTTGCTCATCCCTTCAGTAAAATACGATTATGATCCGCAGACCCAGGAGCTGGTTAGGATCGAATACCCGAATGGAATTAAAGTGAGCTATCAGTATGGGACCGCCCAGATGTACGCCGTTGATTACAATGTCCCAACAAATTACAAAAGAACAACAAAAAGGAGGGTTGTGACCCAAAGAAGCGTTGAAATTCCCGGGGAAAACGATGGTGCCCCCTATATTTGGAGTTACAATTATAGGCTGGATTTTGGAACCAGCGGTTCATCAACGGGCCTTCCCTTCCCGCTATCAATAACCGAGGTTACCGACCCCAATGGCAACAAGGTCGTCCACAAATTCCTGACACCTGTAACGCCTCCGGTTGACCTGCAAAGCCCCGGTGCAGATATCGTCTATGGAAATGATTGGGCGATGGATGGGGATGACGAATGCAGGTACGCGGGGGTACGTTCAGATGGCGCTACGGGGGACATGTGGACCTGCGCTCAATGATTATTATGAAAATATACAACGAATTGAATGGAAAGTATTTGTGGAGCATTTTCGTAGTTACACTGTTTTTCCTTATTGCGGCAACCCAATTATCCGAGGCAAAAATCGCCCAGGCCGAAGTGCCTTCCGACCTCTCGTTCAGGAGCGGTTTGGAATTGGAGACGTACTACTATCAGGGCGCTGCCCTTTTGCAAAAGCAGAATTACTATTATGAATTCAAGCCCCTTGGCAGGTTTGCCAGAAAAAACATTAATCCCTGCATCAGCTGGGAGACCGGAAAAGGAGGGGAATGTTTGGAATATAAGGAAAGCGGCTATGACTGGGATGACCTGGAATATCGGAAAGTCTCCCTTGCAGGCAATCATTTGATGTGGAAATTCTATGCGATAGGCCAGGGCCCTTTTTACGACGTTGATGCATACCTTTCCTTCTACATGAGCACTAGCGGGATCTTGACGACGACATTCGGGGGTACGACCGCAAAAACTTTCTCGCAAAAATTCTATCAGGGAATAGACCCTGCAGCCGGCTATGGACCCCAGGGAGAGCTGCCCGCTCCCGGTTCATTGCTCGGAGAAATGGAGTTTGGCAAAGTGGCCGACATTACGAAGACGTACGAGAACAATGCCGGAATTTACAATTTTTACAGCAACGATCTTAATTCGATGGCAACAACCAAGGAGAATACGATGGAAGGTACCCTTTCCATTACTGGAGGTTTAACTAGCACAAGTGGTAATGTGCAGGGAATTCCCGAAGCTGGAGTAAAGGTTGTCAAGGTCGAGTATAGGGAGGACGTGCCCATAGTGGCAAATGCGCAGGGTGGCGGTTGGGACCTATCCAAACAGCCCCGAAGAGTTAGTGTTTATGAATTCGATAATACCAATGATATGTGGGATCCTGATGATTTGACCACATTCCCATACAAGGGTCAAAGGGAAAAGCCCATTCTTGACACATTCTATTCGTATGGCAAATACTTCAATGGCGTGACTTATTCGGCAACAGAACCC
>JBDRDM010000099.1:0-13381 GCA_043820675.1 Microcaldota archaeon | reverse complement strand
GGAAAAGGGCAGCTTTGGAGCAATCCCTTAGGGAAAATAAGATTTCACCATCCGAGAGCCTAGTAGTGGGCGATTCCATCTCAGAAGTTCCCATGTTCAAGCTGGTCGGCAAGAAGAATTCAATTGCATTCCACTACCGCCAGGATATTTCGGAATATTGCGACCATCTGGTATTCAAGCAGAATGATTCGGATAGGGACCTTCGCAAAATCATCGATGTGATTGAAAAGCGGAATGGGGATAAATAAATTTCGAGTGATGGGGACAATTTTCATGTTTAAAAAAAAATGATGGTGTGATGAACTATGGCAAAATATGATTTTGTACTTTTAGCGGCCGGTCAGGGAAAAAGGCTGCGCCCAATTACTAATGGCTACCCTAAAACCATGGTGAGGATACTCGATAAGCCGCTCCTTGAGTGGGTAGTTGAAGGAATTGTTTCGAATTTTGGGGATTCCCTTGGAAAAATTATCATCGTTGTGGGGTTCGAGAAGGGAAAGATCACCGAATATTTCCGCAAGCATGCACATGCGCAGAAAATAATATTCGTAGAGCAGAAGGAGCAGAAGGGTACTGCTGATGCAGTATTGCAGGCGCAAAAGCTAGTTGAAAGCGATCACTTCTTCGTATTCAATACTGACACCTTTTTCGATCCCGGGTATTTTAACATTTTGAAAAGGAATGCGGATTCCCGGCCGTTCATCGTAGCGAAAAGGGAGGAGGATGCATCGGCTTACGGTGTTGTCGATGTGGAAGGCGGGAACCTGGTCGGGTTGGTGGAAAAGCCAACGGATGCGAGAAACAAGCTGATTTCGACCGGAACTTTGTTTATGCCAAAGCCTTTCTTCGATTACCTGAGGAAGGTCAAGATTTCAAAGAGAGGTGAATATGAGATCACAGATGCATTGCTTGATTTTTCCAAAGAGAGTAAATTGCGCGTAATTGAATTCGAAGGGTACTGGACGGATGTTGGTTACTACTGGAATTATCTAGCAGCCTCCGAATACGCCCTCGAAAATCTTATGGACCCCAAAATCGAGGGGAAAGTCGAGGATTTCGTTGTTGTGAAGGGGAAACTTAGGGTAGGAAAAGGCTCCATCGTGAAAAGCGGCACCTACATCGAAGGGAATGTGTTCATAGGCGAAAACAGCGTCGTAGGCCCCAGCGCCTACCTGCGCAAGGGCGTTGTCATCGAGGACAACTGCCATATCGGAAATTCCACCGAAGTAAAGAGTTCCATAATCATGCACAATTCCAACGCAGCGCATTTATCCTACATTGGCGATTCAATAATTTGCGAAAACGTCAACTTCGGCGCCGGCACCAAGATTGCGAACCTGAAATTCGACCATTCGGCAATTGCGGTAAAGGGGCAGGAAGGGAAGGTCGTTTCCGGAAGGGACAAGCTAGGGGCGGTCATCGGGAAGAACACCAAGACGGGTATAAACGTTTCAATTAATTGCGGCGTCCTTGTCGGTGAGAACTGCCGCATACTGCCCTCGGCATATGTTTATAATAACCTGGAAAACGATTCCGTGTTCAAGGGCTAATTGAGAGCGGGTAGGTGACAAGTGTTCGCAGATAGGTCAAGAGCGGGAAAGGCTCTGGCGGAAAAACTCTCCGGTTATAGGGGCAAGAAGGATGTCCTAATTCTGGGAATTCCAAGGGGCGGAGCCGTTGTTGCAGCGCAGGTCTCAAAAATCCTGCGTCTTCCACTATATGTGCTTGTGGTGCGAAAGATCAGCTCTCCTGGAAATCCGGAACTGGCAATTGGGGCCGTGGGGCCGGACGGGAGCCCCCATATCGATGAGCGGTTGGCACGCCTCACCAATGCAATCCCCGAATATGTAAAAATCGAATCTGAAAAACAATTCTTGGAGGTAAAACGGAGGATGGCGGAATACGGCGTGAAGCCCATCAATTTCAAAAATAAGACGGCAATCCTGGTTGATGACGGGATAGCCACAGGTGCAACGATGCTTGCCGCAATCCGGATACTTCGGGAAAGGAAAGTAAAAAAAGTAGTTTTGGCAGTGCCCGTGTGTTCGGCGGATTCCGCCCGTGAACTGGGTGGCTTGGCGGATGAATTCATCTCCCTTGAAACCCCCGAATTTTTTTCAGCCGTAGGCCAGTTCTATTCGGAATTTAGGCAGGTTACGGATGACGAGGTAAGGCGCCTTCTGAAATCGGGGCAGGGTGCCAGCTGAAATCCTAAGGGAAAATCACGAGTATACTTCAAGATCCGTGAAAGTTCGCCGATCGTCTAATTCCAGGAAAAGTGTTTTATTGTTTTGTTGTCGTAAAAATAACGACAAATCCGTATATTTATTAACCCCCATAGCTTATTGCCGAGGTGATCAGCTATGGAGGGAATCGTATGGTTGTTGATAGCCGTAGCAGTGATCTGGGCGCTTGGAGGCCAGCAAGGCGGCACGGACGGAATGCCGCTGTATCCATAATTTGGGGTATGGATTGATCCAGTGAATTCGGGTAAAACCGGTTACGCGCCTATTGGAAAGCTGGGTTTGACCAGATGGAGGGTAAGGAGAATGCGCTTTTTGCCTTTACCCATTTTCCACAATCATCCAATCGATGCCGTTTTCACTTGGCCGTGCCAACCAAAGGTTAAATAGTTGTTGATGCCTTTTTTCTTCGATACAAATGAGCGAATTCGGCGAAGGCCCAAAGGATCCGAATATGGCCATTATTATGCTGGCGGCGCTTGCGCTTATCATCTATATGTATATCTCCACGAAATGAGGAAAAAGCGCTGCGTTTAATTGCTTGGGATATTCGGGTAGAGTGGGATAGTTGTCTATATTGTCTAGCAAAAAGTAAATTTATTGAAATCCGCAACTAATTGGTTTTCTCCCTTACGAAACAAGCCCTACCTCCTCAACCTGCACTTCGCTTACGCCCTCGACCTTCCTTACGATTTCCTCGAAGTCCTTGCTTTGGGCGTCCTCGCAGACAAACGAGGCCTGTATGATCTTGGAACCGAACACGAAATCTACTACCTTGCACGAATTGCAGCCTTCGACCTTCGTAACATTAAACCTAAGTTTTTCAAGGTCGAATCCCTCATTTGGGAAAATCTTAAGGACGGTCAAAACCTTTCCCATGATTAAAATCAGCCTTTTTATCCCCTTCCTATTTTTTCTTCTCTTCCTTCTTTACATCCGCTTTTGATTCCTCTTCCTTCCCAACGGGCTCCTTCTCCCCTTCCTTGCCGGCCTCTACCGGGGCGCCGGGTACGGCTGCTGGCGCCTCCTCTTTCTTCTTCTCTTCAGTAACCTTGACCTTCATGATAATTTCCTTGCCAACTTTTGCAAGGTTCTTCTTATCCTGCCGGATGTCCCTGACCTTTTCCTGGAACCTTCCCGACATCTTGAGCTTTGCCCTCTTCAGTGCCTCCTTCGCGACGGCAACATCCTTGGTATTGACGCGGATCGTGAATATGGACTCCCCGCCCTTAACGCGCGCCATGCGGCCCTTGGGCCTTCCGAATGCGAGCTTCATGCCTTTTGAGATACGGTCGGAACCCGCAACTCCAAGCGCGGAGTGCTCCCTTATCACAAGGTGAGGGTATTTGAGAATGCCGAAATAGTACTGCCCCGGAAGGTGCTTTTCGAGGTATTTAACTGCTGCCTGCCGTGCTGCTTCAAGACAATTATCCCTAAGCTGGATGTCATAATCCGCAACGAGGTCAATTCCCGATTCATAAAAGCGGTCGACGCCCATGTTGTATTGCCTAACTTTGGGCCTTGGCGCTCCTTTGACGTAGCTCTTGCGCGGAACTTTTTGCGATAGGCGCGTCCATGGCTGGCCCTGGTATTTCCGAACTGTTTTTGCAGGCCTTAGACTCATGTATTACACCAATTGCCGTTAGGCTAATCAAATCCCATAATTAGCACTGGACGAAGAGAATGTTTTAGGAGGTATTATTTAAAAAGGGCATCTTTGCGGGCGCTTCTTCCGTGCGAACAGCCCAGCTTACAAGGAACGCAGCATCTTGAAATACTCCTTTGCCTTGCCCTTTGGATCTTCCGCATAAATTATATCCCGGCCGACGTTCACGAGGATATTTTCGCCGGCGGCTTTCACCGTTTCGAGGTCGCCTCCTTGCTTGCCGATGCCGGGTATCAGGATAATTTTCTCATTCCCGATAATTTCGCGGATTTCGAGCATCTCCCTCTCGTTGTTGGTGGCGCCAACAACCACCCCATCGCCCCCGAATTTGGCGACCTCCGCGGAGATCCATTCGTAGCCCAGTTTCCCTTCAATGAGGGCATCCCTCATGAAGTATTTTGCGGAGGGGTTGGACATGAGCGCAAGTGTCAGGACTCCTAGATTGGAATCGTGCGCCCGCCTTATTGTTTCCTCAAGGTTGCCCGCAAAGGGCGAATAGGTAAGGCCATCGAACATTGCCTTGCGCATCCAGTAAATTGCGCTATCATTGCTGCTCCCGATATCCGAGAGCTTGAGGTCGAAGATCGAGATGCATCCTTTTTCAGATATTGCACTCGTCAGTTCCTGCAAATCCTTAAGCGAGAACGGAATTGCGAATTGCGAGTTTATTTTGAATGCGCACGCGAATTCAGAGGTCTGTTCTATCATGTCGTGGCAGAATTCCTTGAGGGCATCCGTTTCTGTGCCTTTTTCAAAATATTGCCGTGGGACGGCGTCTGCTTCCTTGAAGAAGATGCTTGCGGGATCGAGCCCGATGCATAGTGCGGACTTCTTTACCTTTTTCGCATCCTCGAATTTATTTAAGAAGCTCATCGCAAATTCCCCTTTTTCCAATGTTCGTTTACTTCCGCATGATTTTAATCGTTTCGCCTGATGGTGGATGTTGGACTGCCGCACTTATTTGCCAAGTATGGCGGTATTAGCGATCATTTCCTCATTTGCCTTATAGCCCCGCCCATTTCCTTTGCGGTTTTGTATTTATAGAGCGAGCTTCCCGCAACCAGGATATTTGCGCCCGCCCTCTTGGCTATTTGCGCGCTTTCAAGATTTATCCCGCCATCAACCTGGATGCGGGTTTCAAGCTTCCTTTCCTCGATCCACCCGGCGGCCTTTTCCACCTTTGGCATCATGTCCGCCATGAACCCCTGTCCGCCAAATCCGGGTTCCACGGTCATTACAAGAATGCAGAATAAGTCGCTGTCCAGGAAGGGCTTAATTTTCTCAATTGTGGTGCCCGGCTTTAGAGCTATGCTTGCCTTCGAGCCCGCTTTTTGGATGCTTTGAATTACGGCCTGCGCTTCCTTTTCGTTCCCTACCGCTTCAATATGGAAAATCACGTTATCCGAACCCGCCTGTGCAAATTTCGGCGCCCATTTGAGGGGATTTTCTATCATTAGGTGCGAGTCAAGGAAGAGGCCTGTTTTTTTCCGAATTGCAGCAACGAGCCCCCAGCCAAATGTTAAATTCGGAACGAAATGGGCATCCATCGCATCTATTTGCACGCCATCCGCCCCGGCCTCTTTGGCAAGTATTAGCCCCTTTTCAAAATTAGTGTAGTTTGCGGAAAGCAAGGATGGGAAGACGAGAACTTTGCGCACATTTATCCCCTGGGAATATTACGGCCTAGCCGCTTTTAAGCCGTTTGGAATGCGCGGTTTTGCCTTTTAAGCAGGGCAGGAAATTTGTAGTCTGCGCCCCCTCCAATGCTATTGGCTTATGATGTATTTGCAATTTGCGGGTTCATCGAATTGAAGCGAAAGGAAAAGCTTTAGGTAGCCAATGTAAGGAACGCGCATAATCGTCCGTCCCTTGATCTGCTCTTCCTCGGCAAAGCTTTGGGTGATCCCGAATATGTCCGGCGCGGGGTTGTTATCGCCCTTGATTAGATATACTACCTTATCCTTGAATTTGAGCTTCATTACCGTTCTGTGGACCACAAGGCCAAGATCTCGGAAGGCGCTGTTGGGCTCATATACCACGATGTCACCCGATGTATCGAATGGGTATGTTTTGCCATTGATCGTAAGGCCGGTGGTGCATGTTTCGGACCTTTGGATGCCGGTTGCGATTTCGGTTATGTTGCATTTGCTCGTAGTGAAGTCCCGAAAATCAACTGTCCTTGGCACTTCTACTTCAAGTGCCTTAATTTCGCCGCCCTGCAGGATGATCAAATCGCCCCTATCAAGTGCGGGAAGCATGGA
This sequence comes from Microcaldota archaeon, assembly GCA_043820675.1. Lineage (GTDB taxonomy): Archaea > Micrarchaeota > Micrarchaeia > Norongarragalinales > SBBD01 > JACRGC01. The sequence goes on along the minus strand of JBDRDM010000099.1, from coordinate 7,211 downwards.
GCAGGATGTTACGACGTCTATTGGGGTGGGTGTTTGCAAAATGAATCCAAGCCCGTACCAGACGGCAAGCGCAGCTGCAAGCGCAAAGCCAAGCTCATATAGCGAGCTTTTAATGCTCTTTGAATCGGACGAAGCTGGAAGGGCGTCCCTTAGGAAGAGTGCCAAAAGTAGCAGGAGGGATGCGACACCAAAGAGCATGTGCTTGAATTGCACGTAAAGTGCAACGGATACGATTAGTAGGAGCGCCAAAATGTAATCTTGCTTAATTTCGAAGCCCGCTACCTTGAATCCGGCCTTTTTTTTGGTGTGTTTTGCCATGTGATCATTAAACCCGCTATTGGTTATAATCCCTCCATTCCTCTTAGAAAACCTATTTTCCTTCCCTACTCCTCGGATCCTTAAAAACCTTCTGGAATGCTTTGGGGGTTTGGTGGGATTTGGTGGGTCGTATTTTCCGCTCAATCCCGCTCCTCTTTTTAATATGGGGCTGGTAAAACAAATCATGGCAGTTAAAGCAGAACCGGAAAGGAAGCCGAAGATATGGGTTGGGGTTTATCACTATCATTGGGATACGGGGTCCTCGTTTGGAGGGACCAGTTTTTACCAATTCCACATTGCAAGAAAACCCGAGGATCTTCCCAGAGGCGGCAACCTGCCGATATATGAGGGCAATAAGCGTTTTTCCCTTGTTTCAGTAAAATCCCTTCCCCCCGAAATTTCCAAGAGGATCGCATCTAATTGGGATATGATGGATGGAAAGAAGGTTCAGAAACTCGGATATGTCAATTATCGGTGGAGAGGCAATTTGGCGACTAGTTTCGAATATTTCCCAAAGGATTTATTGGAGATTAAACAAATTCAGATGCGCCATTTAGGCATTGGGTATTTTTTAGAGGCAATTACCGTTCGGCATCTGTTGAAACAAAAGTTCACCATGATTCGTTCGGACGAATGCCCGGAAACCCCTCGCGTCAACCAGCTGCGAAAAATTGGCCTGGAGCCCGGAAGCAAATATCCAATCAGGGGTTGGCTCCAGGCGCTTGGTTATGGAATAAATTTGTCTATTAAACGGAGAAATTAACCGTAGGTTTTTTGACTTTTAGATTCTTGGAAATTTAACCTTCTGCCCCATTCATCTCCCAATCCATTCCCTCCCGCCTCCGTATAAAAACTTTCCCGCCCCATGCATATCCGGATTTGCATGCTGGAAGAAGAAGCGCTCGAGAACTATATGAAGGCGAGCGTAATCACAAAAAAAATAATGAAATTCGGAAGGGAGCTTGTCAAGACGGAACGGAGCTATCTCAAAATAGCCGAGGCAATTGAGGAGGAAATGAGGAGGGAGGGCGGAAAGCCGGCATTCCCGGTAAATGTCTCTGCCAACGGCAATGCTGCCCATGACACTCCCGAAGCAAACGACACGCGTCTAATTTCCGAAAGCGACCTTGTGAAGGTGGATTTTGGCGTGATGATAGAGGGGTATGTCACGGATACCGCGTTCTCCTATAATTTGAGCGGCGAGCATGCAAAACAGATCGAGGCAGCTGAACTGGCTCTCCAAAATGCACTATCCTTAGTAAAAGCAGGCACGGATGTGAGGGATCTTGGCGCTGAAATCGAAAAGACCATCAAGGAATACGGCTTTTTGCCTGTTGAGAACCTTTGCGGCCATTCGCTTGAGCAGTATAATCTGCATGCTGGCACCGAAATACCCAATGTGGCGCGTGGAAGCTATGTGCTAAAGGAAGGGGACGTGTTTGCAATAGAGCCCTTTGCAAGCACCGGAAAGGGTTCAGTAAACGAGGGGGATTACTGCCAGATATATTCATTGGAGCCGCATGCGAACATGTCTGTTCGGCTGCCAAAAAGCCGCGAGCTCCTCACACGTGTTGCATCCGAGCACCTCACAATGCCCTTCGCCGCCCGGTGGTTCAAGGATATGGGAATGCTCAACCTTTCCCTCCGTGACCTAGAAAAGCAGGGCATCCTACATTCCTATCCGATCCTCAAGGAGGCCCAGAAGGGAAGTTTTGTTGCCCAGGCCGAAACCTGCCTGATTGTTGAAAAGGAAGGTGCGAAAATACTGGTATGAGAATGGACTTTAAAGCTATTTTCTACCTATTTTTTTTAAATTAAGCTCAATTTTACCTTCTTTTGCCCAAAATAGCCATATACTAGCTCTCTTTACATATTTTCCAATAACCAGCCACTTGCCATGCCCCCTAGCTGTAAGGAGCAGCCACGATTTCATATCATTAGGTAGAAATGTTACTACCGACAAGTTTATATATAAGCTCCACCATAATAATTGCAGGTGTCAGTAATGGAAAGGATGTCTTACACACAGTTGAAGCGAATTTCGCCTAGCCTTGCGCCTAAAACCGTTGAGGAGAAAAAGGCCTTCCAGGTAGCGCCGATGTTCCTTCCTGCTGACATCAGCTCAAAGCGGGGCACCGGAGTCATCAAGGTCGTTACAAGGCAGGATTTCATGAACACCGGTATCACAAATTGGGTCCTTTACAATTCCACCCGGGCGGCGACAATCATACTGGCCATTGCGGCGCTGTTCCTGCTGACTGTAAACATTCTGCTGGCAGCCGTTGCCGGCCTTGCTGCCGGGTATTTCTACGGCAAGCACAAGTTTTACACTTTCATGGCAATTGTGCAGCCCCGCCACAGGTGGCTGCTTGAAGGTACTTAGAAACCGATTTGGGGGCAAAAACCCCCTGATTTGTTTTCAGAAATTTAGGAAAATAAGAAAAAAAGTGAAAAAATATGCCAGAAGTCGTTCGTCCCGGACACCAGCAGGATGTCATAGCGCTGCACAGGTCCGATTATGCGGGCAAAAAGGCCGATGTCAGCCTTCCCATGAAGACCTTCTCCTACGTGGAGATGGACCCGAAGGTTCGGGCGCACATGAGGGGCTCGACGCGTTGGGATTACATCAACGAGTATATTGCATACTGGTCGGACAACAAGCGCTTTTGGATTTTTGCAATTTTGCTTGTAGGCGGGGGCATTTTAATGCTTTCAGTTTTTGCGCCAGTTGCATTGCTCATGATAATGCTTGGAGCAAAATACCGCAACGTTGCCTGGATGGACAAGTTCGTATACGGCAAATTCGGACACTACAGGTCATTGGTGCTTGTGGATTAGGAAAAGTGATCAAATATGAGCGTACCAAAACTTAGGGGGAACAGCCTGATCGTGCAGGGGATGGCGCTACTGGAAGAGGTAACGCCAATCAAGCCCGTAAAGGCAGAGGAGCCCGATTCCTACGAGAATGGGATGGGCGGCAGGGCCTCGTTGCTTGGGCTCTCGCACCGCCAGGTGTACACTTTGCTTGCTATCGGGCTTATGTATTCGCTCTTTTTGGTTTTGACAGGTGCAGCTTAGATTGAAAAAAATTTTATGGTAAAAAAAGTGAGGAAAAATGAGGAAACCGGTGCACGTTAGGAATTTGGGTGAGATTCGCAGGATCATCCATAGCGGCGAGCATGGCAATTCGCATGAGCATGCGCATGCCGGCGAACCCCACATGACCCACCAGATCGAAGGGCTCAATCCTTACAACGCCGACAACCTGCGGCCATGGTCAACCCAGCACGCAACGCACATCCCCGAAAACGAGGGCAAGGCCGTGCTTCCGATGTACCTTCCCATGACGGCAAATGATACTCAGGGAGATGGCAAGCCCGTCAATTCGCTCTTCGTAAAGACAAGGGGCGAGCTCATGAACGACGTGCTAGATGAGGATTACAAGAACGGCTCGGTGGGTGCGATTTACAGGGGCTATTTCATGGCCTGGTTCAGCTTTGCGCTCATGATTATTGCGCTTACGATCAACGTCTACCTTGCTGGAATATTCGCGTATTTGGTTGGCTATTACTGGAGTGAAAAGGAGCTCGCGCGCACATGGTCAAGGGACTGGTGGAGCGTAAAGCCCCTGATATCGACGGTATGAGAAATCCGGAAAGAAAAGATAAAGGTGAAATGTTATGAACGAGGAAATGATGCCCCCGGTGCAAATGACTTCGGTATTGGCCGATGCGAAGCAGCCATTCCTTAAGCATAGCTCCAGGTGGGCTTACATAGTCCGTTTCCTTGATATTTGGAAGGAGGCCGTCAAGTTCAGGGGTTATGCGGTCATTTCGCTAGTTGCAGGCATTTACCTGCTCTTCAGCATCCCAGTTGCCGGAATAGTGGCACTTGGCGCCGCAACCTACTTCTGGGAGCTCTACAAGTTCCGGTTGCACAGGCTTGAGTCGCAAAGGTCGGTCATGATAGGCCATTAGAAGAATAATAATATTCTCTAGTCCCGACTTTTTTCTTTTTTTCATTTCGGTAGATTTAATAATAAATTTTACCTACTCATTTCTGTTAAATATGGTCTTCAACCAAAATTGCCTTTATCTTGTGTTTCTATTTTTCTCAATTATAGCTGTTGGCTGTACTTCCGACCAAAAGAACACCGTTTCAACAGGGGATACTATTTTTGTTTACATTACAAGTTATTATGAAGACGGGAGCATCTATACGACAAACGATATCGGCGAGGCAAAACTTGGGGGAATATATAAAACTGGAAACAAATACGAACCTACTAAATACGTGGTAGGTACGGGAGGTCCCCTCAAATGGCTAGATGAAGCAGCCATTGGCATGAAAGTAGGGGAGAGAAAGACCGTTCAAGTTCCAATTGCAAAACCTTCAAATATGAAACGGGGGGATTATATCCGTACACTTCCCTTAGAGGATATTCGAGGTTTATTGCGAATGAACGGTGTAACTGAAAAACCAGCTGTTGGAATGATAATTGAATTAAATAGTGGTGGAGGCAGCTTAAACGCTGTTATAACTTCTGTGAACGAAACTCATGTGGTTATCGACCTTTATCCATATGCGGTTGAAAAATTTGGAACAAGCGGTTTTGTTAAAACAAAAATTCAAATCGATAGCCTAACCAAAACGTCTGCTAATTAGAATAAAAATTTGTTCCACTTTCATTACACACCTCCTCAAATGGTCAATCATGATAGGCCACTGAGCGTCTTGGGGAAACCTAGGTTTCCCCACTACCCTCGGAAGCATCCCCTCCCTAATTAGCCCTGCGAATCAATTTGTGCAGAACTTGGGAGGAATAATAATATTCTGACCTATCTTTTTTCTTTTAAGCTATCTTGACAATTGTAATCCCATTTTCGCAAATTTCTCTTGAATCACTATCGGAGATTTCTTGGCAGTATTTTTCATCCTTTGTTAGCCACTTGATTTCGTAGAAACAGATATCTCTTGCTGTTCCCTCCATTAGCAAGTTGCATGAACCTCCAGAAGAGGCGTTTCCAATTCTGCTGTAGCAACGCCCAATATTTTCAGGTGCACTAATTTTTTTGCATATATCCAGATTTTGCTCGATTTCAGCTATGTATGCGTAACATATTTCTTTCATTGAGGTTTGATTGAATATATCGCCCATTTGGAATTTTTGTACACTATCGCAAGTTGATAGGTTTTTGTTTATTTTTGCAAGTTCCGTATAGCAAAAACCGCGTGCGACTTGGACTTCTATATAGTCGCACAGGGTTATGTCATTCCTTAGCTGCGCCGCATTTGAGAAACAGAAATCGCGTTTTGCTTTATCTTGTATTTTAGAGCACCCCGTTACTTTATCGTTTGCACCGTTATATGTGTCGGTACAACCCAAAAGGAGAAAGGAAATCGCCAAAACCGTAATTATAAGCAATCTTTTCATATCCAAACTTATCCTTTTTTTCTTCAAAAGCCTTTCCATTCTGCGCTTTTAGGAGATGCTCGCTGCCGAGTCTCCTTTCAGGTTCAGGCTTCCCTTGTTCATCAGCAGCGCTTTGAGGGTCGGGTTGGCATTGATGTCCCCCGAAAATTTCTTTGAGAATAAGATTTCCGCAGCATGCCTGTTTGCGAGCTTCCGGGAAGCGTCCACCGCTTGAAGGGCAGAATTGCCGTTTATCAGTTCCTTCATGACTTGATTCGAAGCCTCCATTACAGGTTTGGCAACCGGGTCTTGCAAAGGTCTTGCAGTATATTCGTTCTGCATAGGTATCCAGAACGGTTTCCCATAACCGATAAAAGCCCTGCAGCCATTTGAAACCGCATCGCCGCCGAGTTCTTCAAGGCAGTCGCACGCCCTAACGTATGTAATCGTCCCTTTTAGCGCTTTGGATGATTCGCAATTAAGAACCTCCTCCATCTGATGTCCGCAAAAGCTACTTTTGGTTCCATGCCCATTCAAGAAGGCCATTTCTGGCTTAATTGAACCAAGTTTGCCGATAATGTTCTTCTCGGTAACATCGTCACCCTTAACATCAGTTATCAAAATGCCTTTATTTTGCGCCTCCTTGATTAGGGCACTGCTCCATTCATGCAAATAATGCGTTCCGTCATCAAAATTAGGGCGGGCAACGAGCATCCTTTTCATGGGGTTTATTCACTTAACTGTGCAGAAAGATGCGGCATTTGGCGCAATAGGTCTATTTCCATTGAAACGATTGCCTCTCCCGTAGCACTGTTCTTCTTGACCTCCTTAATCAAGTCTTCCCTTGAGAATTTGCCATAATTGCCGATTGAGAAACTGACGTTTGGCGGCATTGTGGATAGGCGCATTACAACCAATTTCTTGATTTGCTCATCATATACCATAAAATCGCCCGTTATTCGATAATTTTAGCGTGTTTCAGGAATTTAAGGATTTTGTCCCCTTTTGCCGTGTTGTTGCTGATATCTAGGTATGCCGCTGCCCACGTATAAGGTTCGTCATCAATAAAGGCAACAATCTCGTTCCGCAAGGGCGAGGGTATGGCCGCAAAAAGCTTCAGGAAGTTTGCTCTTAATGCTTCAACTTCTTCGGACATAAGAACCCCCTATAAATCGCTGAACTTGGCAGCGTAAGATAGACGCAGGGGCATTATTTAAAACCCATCCAAATGGGGAAGCTAAAAGGAGGCGTTATTTGAATCCCAAAAGGATAAAAGCAGCCTTGCCTATATCCTTCCATTGCACCCCCGTGTTTGTGTTGTTATCCGGCAACCGCGGGCTTACCTAATATATTACGGAGGCTTGAGCCGAATTTGTCATTACACATCTCCTCAAACGATTTGTCATGATGGGCCATTGAGAATGGCCTATTTTTTTACTTTATAATAGGCGAAATTTGAAGTGGCTATCAGGCCTATTCC
>JBDRDM010000098.1:0-6909 GCA_043820675.1 Microcaldota archaeon | reverse complement strand
ATTAAAAATCAACCAATTTCCTTTGCGGAAGGATACTGCTTTTCTGGAAGTACATTTCCGGCGGGTTCTTCAGGCGCATTTTCAATATCTCCCGCGCATCCTTAAGTGAAGGGCATCTGATCGGCTCGGACATGAATGCATGCCGCACGTTCTCGCGGATTTCCCAAACCCCAACGGGCACATCGTATTCCTTATGGATTTCGCGTATCACAACGGCCCGCGCCTGCTTCCTCAAAGTTTGAGCAAGGAATTCGGCAACGGAAAGCCTTCCCGCATAGTAACCCCCGCCCTCCGAAACTGCGTAATCGCCCCTGCCCTCATAAGGCTCGTATTCATGCTCCAAGAACCATTCCTGCCGGCGGTTGTAATAGCCCCCCGATTCCCAATTCTCGAATTGCTCGAATTCCCATCTTCCCGGAAGCAGCAATATCTCGAAATGGTTGGAGAGGTATTCGTTGGAATAGATACGGATCTCGTTTAATACCCGATAATCCTTGAGCTTTTCGATGTGGATATCGGCGGCGATGCGGTCTGAAGCCGTTATGCTCCACCTTGTTGGGACCAGCCGCTTTTTTCCCTCCCGGCCGAGCATTCCTGCCGATAAAAGCTTTTGGAGGTAATAAACATCGAATTTGCGCTTCATGAGCTCCTCAAATCCATCCCTGGCAGGAAGGCCCTCTGAGATGACAGAATCCACTTTTTTGGGGATGGCGGGGTTGCTTGCAAGGCGCAGGTGCTCATATTCGGCAGTTGGGCCCATGGGCTGGAAGGAACTATGGAAATAAACGCCCATGGAAGGGGGCTTTTTGAACTTCACTTCCATGTCAACGGATTTGCGCGAGAGGACCGAATCCTGGAGATCATAAAGCTCCCGGCTCTTTTTCACGTGCTCGAGTTTCTTTCCACGCACAAGGGAGGAACGGAACCTGACAATTTCCTCCAAAGGCAGGCCATACCAGCCCTTGGGATCATCGTACAGGGCTGCATCCACGGATTCGTCGGCGCCAATCAGGGGGCCCACGTTAACGGAGGGGTAGCCGGCCCTTCCAACAAAAATATTTGGCGGGGAGGGCCCAAACATCTCCTTTTTCAGGGGTTTTAAGTGCGCTCCCGGGGCATATTGCTGCAAGAGCTTTTCCCGCGGGCTCTTGTAGCGGTAAAGGTCTGTTAGGGGCATTCCGTAATAATCGCCGTCCATGAGATGATATTCAAAGCTCACGTTATTTAAGCTCGAGCAGCCCCGTGGTTTCGAGTGGGAGGGAATCAATTAACCTCATTTCAGGCAGATGCCATCTTACAACCGGTTTTGTAAAATACTCTGAAAAATAGCATAACGAATCATCAGGGGGGTTTGGGCATCCGACCAAACTAAGGGGGGATGTGCCCCCCTTGGGTTGGTCGTGGGAGGGAATCTTTTTAACCTGCCAGCGCCTCTTCAATCCATGGGAATATTCAATCGGCAGCAAAAGCAGGCCGAGCCCGCAATGCGCCCGGAAAACCTTCCAGAAAAGACCCTCAAAGCGGTGAAAGCCGTCAAGGAAATGCGGATGCAGGGAAAGGATTACATCATTTGCAAATACTATTTGCTTTCGGAGGGCTTCAACGACCACGAAGCCAACGAGATATGGCACCTTTCAAGGCAAATGATAACCTCGAGCGAAAAGGCGATGGTCGCGGGGATGAAGAGCATCTACCGGACCGTTTTCTTCCTGGGGGGAATTCTTGCGGTATTCGTATACGTTGCGTCCGTGAAAATTTTCAACATCATCATAGCGACCATTTTCGCGCTTGTTTTCCTCCGGTACAGTCGATTTGCGCACCTGCTCAAGGTTACGGGAATTGCCGAGGAAAGCATGAAGAGGGTAAATCCGTACAAGGAAAAGGACCCATTGGAGATTAAATGGTTCGATTATGGCGTGATTGCGGGATCTATAGCGTTCCTTATGCTTGCATACAATTACCCGGAAACGTTCGGCACCTACCTGGATGCGATCATTATGGAGTATACCAATTTTGAGACTTGGATAGATAGGGGAAACCAGCTCGCCGCTGGACTTTTCCCATATTAAACGTGATGCGGCATGAAAATAGAAAAAATATCTGCAAGGGAGGTTTTGGATTCGCGCGGAAACCCCACGGTCGAGTGCGAAATAAGGCTGAAAAACGGGCGGGCCGTTTCCGCAATCGTCCCATCCGGCGCGAGCACCGGAACGCACGAGGCAATTGAACTTAGGGACGGCGGTAAAAGGTACCTTGGAAAAGGGGTTCTGGGGGCGGTTTCCAACATCAACACGAAAATTGCCAAAAAAATATCGGGGATGGATTTCGCAAAGCAAGAATCCATTGATAAGGCCCTGCTGGAGCTTGACGGAACCCAAAATAAGGGAAGGCTAGGGGCAAATGCGATGCTCGCGGTTTCGCTTGCGGCAGCAAGAGCGGGTGCGCAAGGCGCGGGAATGGAGCTATACGAATACGTTGCTAGGCTCGTTGGGAATAAACCAATGCAGCTGCCGGTGCCATTTTGCAACATCATCAACGGCGGCATGCATGCCGGAAATGGCCTTGCGATACAGGAATTCATGGTGGCGCCTATTGGCGCAAAGAGCTTTTCAGAAGGCGTTAGGATGGTTGTTGAAATTTACGGCGCACTAAGGGCCGATCTCAAGGAAAAATTCGGGAAAGCCGCGGTAAATGTGGGCGATGAGGGTGGATTCGCACCTCCCTTGAAGGAAACGTCCCAGGCATTGGAGATGGTGCGAAGTGCAATTGACGAGGTCGGATACGCTAGGGAAGTCCGGATGGCAATTGACGCGGCCGCATCGGAATTTTACAAGGATGGCGGATATTCCCTCGACGGCAAGGAATTCGATGCGGGCGAATTGTCGGATTATTATGCGGATCTGGCCGAAAAATACGCCCTAGCATCCATCGAGGATCCGTTTGCGGAAGACGACTGGAAGGCCTTTAGTGGGTTCAATAAAAAGATGGGTGGAAAACTCCAAATCGTCGCCGACGACCTCACGGCCACGAACATGGAAAGGTTGAAGAAAGCGGTATTCATGGAATGCGCAAACTGCCTCCTGCTTAAAGTGAACCAGATTGGCACCCTTTCTGAAAGCCTGGATGCGGCCCGATACTCCTTCAAGAACAATTGGAACGTCATGGTCTCGCATCGTTCCGGCGAAACCGAGGATGCGTTCATCGCAGACCTTGGGGTCGCATTGGCATGCAGGCAAATAAAGCTGGGAGCTCCGGCAAGAGGGGAGAGGACCGCAAAGTACAACCGGCTCCTTAGGATCGAGGAATTGCTGGGGGGCAAGGCCCGCTATGGATGGATCCAAATGAACTTGGGATAAACGGAAATTAGATAAATCAGGCGCACATCATTATTCGCATGGGTTTTGCCCGCCTTTTGGCATTCACTTTGCTGCTAATAGCCCTGCCAATAGTGTTTGCCGCGAGCGATGAGATCAAGCCAAAAAAAACCGGGATGGCAATTGCGGATATTGGCTTGAAATGGAACATCGACCTGCAGGATCAACGGGTTTCAGAGCTAAAGATCAAGACATTCGGATTTTCAAACTACCCCTCCCAACAGGTGATTTCGGAGGCCACCGATCCCTACACTGCCGCGGTGATGGACGGCCTTAAGAACAAGATCCGGGAATTCACGCTAAACCCGGGCCTGAACTACCAGTCGTTTTCCATGGATTCAAAAGTAAAAGTCCAATTCACGTTCGATTTCCCTCCCGCTACTGATGCTTCAAATTACCTGGCGGAAAGTGATTACGTGAAAATTACGCCGGAGATCAAGCAGAAAGCGGAGCAGATTTCGGCTTCCCAGATAACGGACATGGATAGGGCCGTTGCAATTGCGCAGTGGGTGCACAACAATTTGAGGTATGACCGGAATTACATCAACTTGGTCAGGAGTTCGGATGAAGCCTATATTGAAAGGGCCGGGACATGCGATGAATTTTCCCATTTGTTTATTGCAATGCTTAGATCCATCGGTATCCCCGCGAAATTTTCCGCCTCCTACGTCTACAGCGGCACGGATTGGGGCGCGCATGCTTTTGTTGAAGCCGCAATAGGCGGCAAGTGGATCCCCTTCGACCCCACCTTCAACGAGGCAATTTTGCTGGATGCAACCCACATCAAATTCGGGGAAGGCGCAGACCAATCAGACATAAAGGAGGATATATCCATAAGGAGCTCGGACGCAGATGTTTCCAGGGTCCGGCTCTTACGGGAATTCGATCTGCAATTCAAGGAAACGCAAAATTTCCCCGAGCTCTTCGCAATGGAGCTTATCCTTCCAGAAAAGGAAATCGGGGAAGGCTCAATCGAAACCGTCAGCGTGAGGCTCAAGAACAAGGAGCACCGGCTGGCAATTCCCCTTTCCCTTCTGACCCCCAAGGATCTCCAAATTGTCGGGGAAAACAAAGTGAGCGAGGACAAGCTTGTGCTTCTCGAGCCCTTCGAGGAAAGGGATGTTGTATGGAAAATCGTTTTCCCAAAACTTGAGGAAGGCTACGACTACAAATTCCCGGTCGTCGTCGAGAGCTTGGGGCAGGATGCAAACGGGACAATACGGGCATCAAGGGACGGGCAGGTCAATGAAAAGGAGGACTTGTTGGTGACGGGAATTTCAGCGGCCGAGAGGGAGGATACGCTGGCACTTTCCTTTACATTGAAAAATACCGGCAATGTGGACACAACAGGGGTAATTACGCTTAAGGTTCAGGGCATCCCCGAGGAGGAGAAGCGATTTGCCCTTATGGCGGGTAAGGATATGCAGGTTTCCTTCCTTGTCCGCAAGATTGAGCCAGAAAAAGTGCTCATTGGCAACCTGCTAATTGAAACCGGGAGCCTGACGGTAACACAGCCTTTCGAATTCTCACTTGCGGCATCCGGCCAGCCATCGGTTGGGGAGCCCGTTTCTTCCCTGCAGCCAACGGAAGTGCCAATAGGGGGGATAGTTCCAGGCCTTCCGAACGAATACCTGCTTTTAGTGGGAGCAATACTGCTGGTGCTGGCGGCTTTTTTCGTTCGGGCAGGCATCCGCTACGACTGAAGTGACAAAGGCTTGCGGGTCAACTGGCCAAAAGCCCATCCCCCAGAGCGGGAAATAATTGGGCAAAAAGAAATGGAATGCGACTGCCGGGATTTTCGGGAGGTGCAAGCGCGCCTGCAACTCATTTGAACCCGGGTCCCGAGATTGGCAACCTCGTGTCCTATTGCCCCATACCTTTTTCATTGGAAAAGAAAATGCTTTACCAAAAAGAAAGGATTCCAGGCTGGACTACAATCGCACCAATAGCCCTTGCAAAATGCAGGAGATTTTAGCATGGCAAATATTATAAGTGCTTAGTAGGGAGGCATCCTTAATTTTCGGGCTTGGCTGGAGGCGCGGGGCCCTCATCGGGCCTATCTTTAAGTTCAACCTTGATTGCATCAATGCGGCTTCCCTTGCCCTCGTAAATGTCCGCCATGGTAAGCGGGGGCTCTTCTTCCTGGCGCTTGCGGTAAATCTTATACGCATTATAAAGGGCCGAAGAACCCACCAGCATTATCACAAACGCAGCAAAGTTCCAACTGAAAATATACTTTGAGAGCTGCAGATCCGCAGCGAGCTGCCTTAATTTCGAATAAGCCTCCCCCAAAACCTTTTCTGCCTGCACGAGCCTGCCCTCCTCTTTTAGCCGGTTTGCCTCCTCGAGTGCTTTGAGGGCTTCACTTGCATCCACCCCGCTATCATTCAACTCCTGAAGCGTGCTGTTCAGTTCCTCTCCGGAAAAGTTCAACTCTTCCGCGGTGACATTGAAATCAATCGGATCGGTAGTGTCATTGAATATGAAAGGAACGTCTGGCTCGACTGCCAGGGGCGAAGGGGATGGCATTGGGCGCGGGAACTTGATATTTGCCTTGAAGGGGATCAGCACGAAATTCCATCGCTGGTCGATATCGGTAACCTTGATGCGGCCCTCCACGACATCGGGAAGGAGTTCGAGTTTTTCGGGAGTCAGGAGAAGTGTGATGGGCTTATTGTTGAAGGCGGCGCCGGTTTCAAGCGAATTCCTTGAAAGAGCCGCCTTAAGGCCGGGCGAATCCGATATTGCGGCAATATCAACCCGGCAGTTTTCGTTGGGGGAGAGCCCGAAATCCGATTCAATGTATAAATCGAAGGTGTGGTTCAGGGGCTCGGGCTTAGTGAAAGTTACCTCGATTGATTTGTTGGAGGGGATTATGCCAAACGGAAATCCGTCCCCGTTGAGCCTGGATATGCAATCCGCCATTGAGAGAGGCAAAATAAGCAGCAATGCGATAAGTGCTGTAAAAGCAAATTTTGCCATGTTTCCACCGTTTGACATTTAGCGGTAGGGAGGGCGGGTATAAATTCGCTACGCAGGGCCTTTGAGCGAAGGGTGTTTGGGGGAAAAGATGCTGCAGGCTTGAGATTTACCTTTTTAAAAAATAGGGAAGGGGATTCCCCCAAAAAATAGCCTGAACAGGAGCCTTAAGATGCACCGGCTAGGCATTGAATAGGCCCTTCAGCGGCCGGATTTCAAAATTAGTTCGCAATCAGACCTTCTTGACGCCCTTTGCGCGAAGACCCCTATCGCTCTCCTCTACTTCGTATTCAACGGCATCCCCGACTTCGAGGGCAACTCCGCCTTCGATTGCGGTCGAATGCACGTACACGTCCTTCCCGTCCTCTCCCGTTATGAATCCAAAACCGCGGCCGGTATTGAACATCTTCACTTTTCCTTTCATTTTATCACCAATTTTATTGAGAATTGATTAGGGGGAAAGAACTTATAAATTATTCAATTGGGGCCTTGGGGACGGTTTTGGGGGGTTTTAAGCCGTTGGCCCTTGGAATTCATCCCCGAATCTGATGAAATG
>JBDRDM010000097.1:0-7389 GCA_043820675.1 Microcaldota archaeon | reverse complement strand
CATAATCCATCCGCGGAGTAATTCGGATAGGCCGTTCACTCCTCCTTTTCGGAAACAGGTCGGGCATGGAATTGATTAGGGGAACAACAATTATTAACAATAAAGGCTGAATCAGACAAGGTTGCGGCGGTCGACGACCATCACATCCTTAACGTCAAGCACAGCGGAATAGGGTATGGTGACGATGCCAGCTCCCTCGCGCTTCGCACGCAATGCAAGCGATGAGTCGGGATTGGGCTCGATCATCACGCTCTCAAGCTTTCCGGAAAGCTCGCTTAGGTACAAATCAACGACGCGGCCAAGCTCTTCGCCATCGGTTGTAATGACACGCTTGCCGGCAAGTTGTTTTGCGATCGCGAACTTCACCATATCAGTACCACCTATCAAAAGAAACCAAGAACGGAATAATTGATGAAGCGCAATTTAAATACCTTTCTTTGGACCCCTCGGGAAGGATATCCTCCCAATACCGCCCTCCTAATATCGATTTATTTTCCGAGCAAATTATGGAATGAGAAGAGCGTTTTCCGCCAAACAGTATTTTTTTTTAATTCGTCTGGGCCTCCAGGGAAACCTGCTTTTCCGCAAGTTCCACCTCCACTAGCTGGGAATTGCCCTTAATCATGGAAACGCCAATAAGGCAATCGGAGGTCTTGTAGGTCATCTGGTTGTGGGTAACGCATAATATCTGCGAATTCCTTGAGAGCTCTTTTACGAGCATTGCAAGCTTCCTGGAATTTTCCAAATCAAGGGCCGCATCAGCCTCATCCAGGATGTAGAGGGAATGGGGATTGTAGGATTGGATTGCAAAAAGGAATAGGATCGCAATCAAGGAGCACTCGCCTCCGGACATTAGTTCGAGGTATTTGACTTCCTTGTTTTCAAGCTGCGCCTTTATTGTAAGGCCACCTTCAAATGGATTTGCCTCGTTTTCGAGGAAGAGCGTGCCCTTGCCTTTGAATATCTGCGAGAAGAGGTTCATGAAATTCTGGTTTACTGCATGGAAAGCTGCCATGAACGTAGAGATCTTCTTGCCCTCGATTGCCTTGATCATGTCAAGGATCGCCTGCTTCTCGTTTGCCAGTTGCGCAACCTTGAGCTTTTGCTCATCGAAATCCTTTGCCCGCACATCATATTCATCAATTGCCTTGAGGTTGACAGCCCCTATTGCGGCAAGTTCCTCCTCGCCGGCCTTTAGCTTGTAGAGGAGCTCTGCCTTGTCGGCAATTTTGGAGAGCTCAATTCCCTCATATCTTGAGAACTCCGACTTGAGGTTAATGAGGTTCGTTTCCGAAACAGCTCGCGCAACCTCGCGTTTCTGCTTATCGCCTGCAATTTTTTCCCTCTCGAATTCCCACTTGCCCTTGTCGATCGAGAGCTTGTAGACATTCTTGTCGAGCTTTTCACGTTCCTCCAAAAGGTCCCGAAGGGCGCCGGAAACCTTCTTGAGCTCGTCATTTTTCTGATTGGAGAGCCGGGTGCTTTCCTTTATTTTTGACTCTGACTTGGCGATTTCCGATTTTGCAGAGGCGATCTCGCCCTTAAGTTCCGTTTCATTCTTCTCAACACCCTTCCATTCGCGCTCATATGCGGAGTATTGCGTATTAAGCGATGCAAGCCTATTCTGGTAATCGCTCATCTGGAATTTCAAATCGGCAAGCCTGTGCTCCCTTTCCTTCAAGGCAACCCCGAAATTCTGCTCCTTCTCGACATCAATTTTGGATTTGAGGTCCAAAGAAATTATGTTGAGGTCGGAAAGTTTGCGTATAAGTTCCGATTTCTCGCCATCATATTTCTCCACTTGCTTGCGGGCGATATCGATCTCCTTTTGGAGAACGTGCACCGCATCCCGAAGGTTCTTGCTCTTCTCCAGGTCTTCCCCTTCCAGCCTATCGTAATTTTGCAACTCAAGTTCAAGAGCTCGGATCTTCACTTCCAACTCGCTCTTCTTTTTCCTCTCAAGGCCCATCTGCTCCTGGGCGGAGTACAAATCGCCCAGAAGCGATTCCTTTTTCGTCTTGAGCTTTTGAACCTGCGATTCGAATCCTTCCAATTGTTCCTTGAGCTTTTGGAAATTGACCCTTTCCGTGAAAGAGCCGCCGGTCACGAGCCCGGCCTGCTCAACAAGCTCCCCATCCAAGGTGACAAGCCTTGCCTTCCCTATCAATTGATCTGATTCCTTGAGGGATTTTGTCAAAAGCGTGTTGGTCATGACGAATTTCATGGCCTTCTGGTAGCGTTTGTCGTATTTTACGAGATTAATGAGAAATCCAATAGCCGCCTTGTCCTTATCCAGGGGAATTTCATCTGGCCGAAGTTCAAAGGACCGTATCTTATCCATCGGGATGAACGAAACCCTTCCAAGCTTCCTTACCTTGAGCCCATCGATTAGTTTTTCCGCGACACGCACGGTCTCGACAACAACGTAATTCATACGTCCGCCAATTGCAACCTGAACGGGAAGGGAGTACTTCACATCGTATTCCAAGAGCTCCTCAATTGTGCCATGGATGCCCTGGATGTGCTCTTTTTGCTCGAGCACGAATTGCACCCCTCGGGAAATTTCCGCCTCTTTTGAGTGCTGCAGCCGCGTTGTGATTTCGGTGCTCTTGATTTTCGCGGTCAATAGTTCCCTTTCGCTTTCGGCAATCAGCTTATTTAGGCCTTTTTCGGTTCCGAACAATTCATCCAGCTTTCCGGATGCTTCCGTAAGGCCCGCCTGCAGCTCTTTTTTGGATTCTTCCACCTTTTTCCTTTTTGCGGAATAATCCTCCTTGCCGCCCAGCTTGAGGCGCTTCATCTCGTTTTCCTTCAATTGGGAAATTTCAACGAGCTTGCCGGATTCTGCTTGTATGGACGAGAGTTGCTCTTTTATTGCAAGCATCTGCGCTTGCGCATCATCGTAAGCTTTCTTGCTCTTGAAGAAATCATCTGAGAACTTGCTGCTCTCCTTGATGACCGCATCCAGATTTGCCTGCTCCTCCTTCATAATGGCATCGAGCGCCTTGATTTCCGCCGTGAGCTCCCCAATTTTCTTTAAAGCACCCTCTACCTCGTCGTGCGCGCGCATCTTTTCAAGCTGCAATGCGGCAATCTTTTCATCGTTGCGCTTAGTTAGAGAGTGTTTTTCTTCGATGATCGCCCGGTTCCTTTCGATCTCGCCGCGAAGGTTTTCAATTTCCTTTTCGAGCACGAGCTGCTTGCCTTCGCTTCGCTCCGAAATCTTGAGGTGCACCTCGTCCTTCCTTTTCTGGAGATCCGCTACCTGCGCATCAAGCTTTGCGATTTCCGAAAGGATTTGGTCGTTTTTGGAATTCAAATCGACCATGGAATTTACGGCATTCTCGAACTCAACTTCCAGGGCTTTTAGGTCGATTGATAGAAGGCTTGCACGGAACGCATCGATTTCCTTTTGCAAAAGAAGGTACCTATCCGCATCCGCCTTGTCCTTTTTGAGCTGTTCGAGTAATCCCTCGCGCTCGCCCATGATTACGGATGCCTCCTTTAGCTTATCGCCCACATGGCCAAGCTCGGAGAGGGCTTCCTTTTTCTTTTCCTCATACTCCAGGACGTTTGCAATGTTGTCTATCAGGGACCTTCGATCCCTGGAATTCATCTCAACAATTTGTTGCACCTGCCCTTGCTGTATGATGTTATAGGTGCTAATGCCATTGGATCTAAGGAAATCCTCTATGACGTATTTATGGACGGACCGTCCGTTCATGCGGTAGCGTATCTTGCCATCGCTTCTTATTGCGCGGCTAATGTTCACTTTTTCCCCCTTACCATCGGCAAGAGTAAGGCTAACTTCCGCAATTTTGGAATGAGTGTGAATGAGATCGGGCGTCTTTTTTGCGCGCAGTGAGCGTATGCGGCTTTCCCCAAGGGCAAAAAGGATAGCATCAACAATGTTGCTTTTACCCGAGCCGTTGGGGCCGATGATGGCATTGAAGCCCTTCACGAGATGGATGCGCGCGTCACGGAAGGACTTGAAATTGCGCAGCTCCACGCTCTCGACGAACATTGTTTCTCACGATGGGTATTGCAATTTTTAGGGCGCAAGGGTTTAAAAAGTATATAAATAATGCCCTGCCAATAAAGTATTCGGATGATTATGGCCGCCCCAGGATTTGGATCGGAATTTATAGGAGTCCCGAAGACCGAGTCGAACGGAAAGTCGCTAATCGCAGCATCAACCGCGGTTTCAACTATATGTTCATGATTGCAAGGCAAAGGGAGGATCTTCCACTTGCTAGAGAGGGTTTCAGGATGATGGGTGCAAAAACCGCCCCAGCAAGATATGCGGAGGATCTGGAAAAAGAATTGGCAGGAAGGCGAAAGTACTCGCGGGTCGGATTCATCGATTACGCATTAATTCGCACCACGGCAATTTCTCACAAATATTACCCGAAACACTACCTCAAAAGAAACCTGAACGGATTGCCGTATTTCCTGGAAGCCATGACAGCCCACCACCTTTCCAGCATAGGTTTCCAAAGAATGAGAACAACCCCAATGCCAAGGGGGGATAGGACAGACCAGCTTTGGAGGGTTGCCCTTCACGTAAATGAAAGCTCGCCCATCCGGAAATGGTTGATTGGAATGGGCCGGGGCATCAGGGGCGATATCAGGAAACGATCCAAAATTAGGCAATGGTTGGCAAGGAGGGGCCGAGGAATAAAGGGCAAGCCTGGATCGCAATCCAAATAAAGTTTATAAAGAAAATGATTCTCATCTGCCTTTCGGGTAGGCAGGTATCTCGGATAGGGGCAACTTGCTGTGTTTTGCAATGGAGGTTGCCGCTTCCATGCCCCGATGGGCGCTTAACCGAATCATAATTTTATTGCCATAAAACCTGGCGGCACCCTTTCCTATTTCGAGATGGGAAACAAGCAGGGATGCGACCTCCCTGGAGCTTTTAGCTTTTGAGATTGCTAAAAACATATCAGAGTGTTTCCGATATAGGGCATAAAAAGCCAGGTACGGGCCTCGATCTTGCGCAACATTCGGCGAACGGATCCTTCTTCGAAGGATGCCCAGTTGAATGCTTCCTTCAAGGTATTTCAGCACATCCAGATAACTTTTTGCCATTTGCTGTCCCGCATCCTCATGGTTGAGCTTATTGAAAACGGCATTAGAAAGCAATACATTTATCACGCTCTCGCCCCCCCTCCCCTCCGGCGGCCTTTTGAGCCTCCAATGGGAAATTATGGAAGGGGGAATTTTCAGGCCAATTGATATAATCCCGGAATTCCGCTGAAAGCTTTCTTTTCCGGTTACAATGGCAGCCTCTTTGAAATCACGGGAATCAGTTTTAAAGCCCGGCCTGAAATTGATCATGCCGCGAGTAGGAAAGAGATTCGGTTTGCCCTCTTCCAGCTTGAATCTGCAGAGCCTTCCGGTTTTTTCGTCCTCGAAAACAATCAGGGAATACTTGCCTTCCCCCATGCCATGAAGGAATTCGTCCATGCGGGAATTGGTCGGTGCCTTTTTTGACATCCTACTACGGAGCGCCCTTGAGGAGGGCAATCTTCCCGATTTGTATGCCGGCAACAGGAACCTTTCCACGAATTCCTCGGCCGAACTGCTGCGCCTCATTGCCGCAAGGAGCGTTTCGGACATGGTAAAGGTAAGGATCAGAATCGTTAAATATGCGAATGGGAAAGGGAAATATGAAAACAAAGGGATCGGATTTGGCTGGCGGAGAATTGATTGGGAAAAACAAATTCATTCAAATAAAATGAGCGGGCTCATCCTCCGGATAGCAGGATGTTTGCAAGATAGAACATCAGTGCCATGCATGAGAGCAGACCTAGCAGGGCTCTTGCCTTGTGGATGTTTTTCCAGACGGATTCCTCCCGCTCCATCATGAATGCTGAAAGGTTCGTTACCGCATAGTAGCCAAGGAGCCCAAAACTGCTAAGCTCGATTACCTGCTTGAAATCAACGAACAATGCAAGCACGGCCATCAAAATGCTTGAAATTGCGATAGAAACATAGGGCGTCCCATATTTGCCATGAAGTTTCGATAGGAAGGAGGGCAATTGGCGGTTCCTTGCCATGGAGTAGGTGATCCTCGAGACACCTACGATTTCCGTTAGGAGCACGGATCCGGTTGCGGCAAGCGCGCCGATTGCAACAAGGATTACCGCATACCTGCTGCCTGCAAATGAAATTGCATCCGCAATTGGCGCGCCTGAAATTGCAAGCGCATTTGCCCCCACCAACCCAAGAGCAGTGAAAGCGGTTAGGACGTAAATTGTCGTGCAAACCGTAAGCGCTAACAGAATGGCGCGGGGCACGGTGCTTTGGGGATTTCTGATTTCCTCGGCAACAGTTGCGCTCCTTCCAAAGCCGGCGAACGCGAAGAATATGATTGCGGCGCCCTGCAGGATGCCGCGCCAATCAAAGTCCGCATCCATTGCAAAATTCGCCTGCTGCACCTGTCCGATTCCGAAATAGATGAAAAATATCAAGATGGCAAGCTTGGCAACGACCAGCGCCTCATTGATGTAGCTTGAACGCTTTAGCCCAAGTATGTTCACAAAGGCCATGAAGGCAATTATTGCAAAGGCAATCAGCTTATGGTCGAGGCCGGGATAGAGAACGACGAAATAGTTAGCAAAACCAAGGCTGATGACAGCTCCACTAATGATTGTCGATGCGGACCAGAGCACCCCGTCGATGAAGCCCGCTCGGTGTGAGATCACCTTGTATGCGAACTCATATTCACCCCCTTCGCGCGGAATGCGCTTGCTTAATTCCGCATAGCCAAGAGCGGTAATGTAGGAGATGGCGCCTGCGATTAGGAGAGAATAGATAAGTCCAGCGCCGGCAACGGAGGCCGCAACCCCGATAACAACGAAAATGCCAGCGCCGATGATCGCGCCAATCTCGATTGCGGTTGAATCGAAAAGCCCAAGGACGCGCTTTAGTTTTGCAGGTGGGCTCGGATGGGAAAACCCAGCGGAATTGGATGAAAATTCATTTCCTTCCGCGGGATGGGGATGGTTTTTTGCAATCGAAGGCGGCAATATGGCAGACGAGAATCTCTTTTTGGCGGACGGGGAACGTGTTATAAGAGGAAATGGCGCCATTTTGGCGGATGGGGACTTCATTTTTGCAGGTGAGAATAAACTTTTGCCGGTCGATAAGGCCCCTTTCGCAGCCATGCCTGAGGCTGGAGCTTTTTTGGGACGGTGCCGCAAGGCAGGCATCTTTTCATTAGCATCTTCCCAATAAATAGCTTATCATGGGGAGGATGTGCCGGGCACCCAAAGCGCTTTCGCGAAGGGCAAAGTGATTTAAACCAAAAATGAGAGAGAATTATGAAGCGGCCGCGATGAAAGCAAAAGAAAGGCTGCTTTTTGCAAAGGAGGAAAATATGGT
>JBDRDM010000096.1:0-13606 GCA_043820675.1 Microcaldota archaeon | reverse complement strand
CAGCAACCTGCAAGAAGTGTATTCCGGCAAGGAGTTTCCGAAATCATCGATCTTGCAGACAGCTGGAATGAGGGGCAGGCGGCTGTCGGGTACGATCAATATGCAAATGGCAAGGTTCCGCATTATTCCGTGGTCAGGGGGAAAGCGCATACAGCAATATTTCCATCCCCCGAGGCAAATCCCTTAACATGGACTAGGGTCATGGGTCCATTATTGACAGTATATCCAGCAGATAAAAAAACACGGGAAACCATGATGCGCATCTCTAGCAGTCAGGTCGCTCCGGGAAACCCGAGAGATTTTTCTCCCAGCGGAGGTATTACTTCCCTTAAATACGATTTAAGTTTCCATCCTAGGGACGATAGGCGCATAATAGCGGTTTCCATGATACAGAATCATTACGTCAGGATACCCAAAACCATGCCGGGATTAAAGAAAAGGCTGGAAGGCTATTTGGCATTCGGGTTAAGAAACCTCCTTGCTAAGGCCCAATTTCTTGGGGTGGATTTATTCATTTCTAAAGAGGCAATAAGGAAAAGGGAATCGATCGTGCGTAATATAAGGGCGGTAGGAAAACAGCTTAGAACTCCAGTTTTTGAGAGCCCCGAAGGATTTACAATTGTCAAGCCCAGTGAAAAACGGATAAAATTGTGGGAGGGCTTATTTGAAAAGAATACCAGGGCATGGAAATTGGGCATTCGAAAGGACGGGCAGCCACCTTGAGGGGGATTTAGGTATTGGGGGGGGAAAGGCAATCATAATTCGAAGCTGTCCCCGATTTTAGGGATGAAGACCTCAATATCCTTCTTGTCTTTTTCCGCTTGCTTTTCTATTGCGGCCTTGAAGTCGGTTTGCTTTTCGCCTTCGCCGTGGACGATGAAAACCTTTTTGAGGCCCTTTACGGCCCGGACCACTTGCAGCAATTCGCGCTGATCTGAATGGCCAGAAAGGTTTGCCCGCTCTATTTGGAGGCCGATATCGATTTTGCGATGCCCGGCGGTTAAGGTCTTTGCACCCTCAAGCAAGGAGCGGCCCGGGGTTCCTTCCGCCTGGTAGCCGGTGAAAACAAGCTTGTTTTTGGGGTCGTTTCCCAATTCCTCCAAATAGCTAAGGACGGGCCCGCCGTTTAGCATCCCAGAAGTTGTCACGATGATGCACTTGCCGCTTTCGAATACGTCCGAGCGGTCCTTCCTTTGCGGAAGCATATAGTGGGGGGATTTGAAGGGATCATCATCAGAGGTAAGTATGCGGCGCTTGATTTCATCCTTTAGGTAAAGCGCATTGTGCCGGTAGACTTTAAGCATCTTTTTGACCATGCCGTCGATGTAAATGGGAACTTTTTCAAGCTTGCCCGAGCGCATGTAGTTCTCGAGGATGAAAAGCACTTCCTGCCCCCTGCCGGTTGCAAATGTCGGGATTATGACCTTCCCCCCTTGCTGAAGCGTCTTATGGACGTTTTCAACGAAAAGATTTGCGGAATCCTTCGCGGCGGGGTGCAGGTCGTTGTTGCCCCCGTAAGTGCTTTCAATAATTAGAACATCGCCTTCAAGTCCCTGGTATTTTGCGCCCTCCACGAGCCTCGAATCCCGGGTGTTGATGTCGCCAGTGTATAGGATTTTTTTCTCATCGAAGATTTCGGTGATTGCCGCTCCCAGGATATGGCCGGCCGGCTGGAAACGCACGGAACCCGCCGAATCAGGCTCGCCAAACTCAAGAATCTCGGTGTTCTTCAGGAGGTGGTTCACGTCATGCTCGTTGTAGGGGGAAAAGCCGGTGTTCAGCTTCAAATAATCCGCAAGCAATATCTGGATGAGATCCCTAGTGGGTTTTGTGAGAGTGATCTTTCCACGGTAGCCGGAAGCATAAAGCGCGGGCGCATACCCGGAATGGTCCATGTGCGCATGGGATAGCACGACCTTGTCGAGTTTTTTTATCGCGTGCATGTCCAAGGCAGGGAACTCCTCGCGCTTGCTTTTGAGCTTCACGCCGCAATCCAGCAAATGGGCGCGCTTGCCTTCGGCAAGAAAGCAGCTCCTTCCAACTTCCTGCGATGCCCCGAAAAACGACAGTTGCGTTTTGATTTCACCAAAAAGGAAAATATAGGAAATATTGCAAGAGAATAAAGGGAACGGAAAGAATTATGCCTCGCTACCTCCAATGCGCATCATTAAACCTGGCGCAGCAATTTTAACTTGCGGCGGGTTTTTGGTCCACCTTGAACTTCTGCACAGTTATGGGCGCGGGAATGCCAACGGAAAACGCGAGCAAAGAGCCTATTGCCATGCCCGTATACGTGACGGAATTGAGCATCTGCTCTGCAATTGGCTGGTCGATGTTCTTGCTCTTCTTCCATTTTTCCTCCATTGCCTTCATTGCCTTTTCCGTATCCTGCATGAAAATCTCGCCCTCGAAGCTCATTTTTGCAAGCTTTGGCTGGTAATCGATCTCGTAGCTGTATTTTACGACAAGGTGCTTGCCCTTGAGGGACATTTCCTTGATGACAAGATTTAGGCTAAGCGAGGTTTGCCGGACCTCATCCGCATTCTTTTCCGCATGCGCCTTTGTTACCCTTCCACCTATGATCTCCATGGAAAAACACCTCAATAAGGAACGTGGAAAACCCTTAGCATGAGCGCCGTCCACTTGTCCTTGCAATCGTTTACATCCTTTTGTTGGAAAACCTATTTTAAACCCGCCTAACACTAAGCTATTTGCCTTCGATCGGTAGTCGCAATGGAAATAAGCAAGAAGGGCTGGGGAATTGCCCTGATAGTTTTGGCCTCCCTGTTCCTGTTTTTCTTCGGGAGCAGGCTGCACCTTGAGACTACCTCCGAATTGTTCGCGCTGCCGCTGCTCGCATTCTACTCTTTCTATAGGATGCTGATCGCATACATCCTATCATTGGTGTTCTCGCTGGTTTATGGCTACTATGCGGCCACGAACAGGAGAGCTGAGAAGGTGATGCTGCTCGTATTGGATATTTTGCAATCTGTGCCGATACTCGGGTTCTTCCCTGCGGCGGTCTTCCTGATCGTGAGCGCATTCAATGGCAGCATCCTCGGATTGGAGATGGCCTCGATATTCCTGATTTTCACGAGCATGGTCTGGAACATGACGTTCGATGTGTATGAATCGCTTTTGAGCATACCAAAGGACGTTGTTAGGGCATCAAAGGCATTCGGGCTAAAGCGCTTCCTTCTATTCAAGAACCTCATATTGCCCGCAACGATCCCAAAGCTGGTATACAACAGCATGATCTCCTGGGCGGGTGGGTGGTATTTCCTGATTGCAAGCGAAATCATTTCCTTAGGGAGCGTGCAGCACAAGCTGCCGGGAATCGGGAGCTACCTGCTGGAAACGACCTCGCGTGGGGACATTGGCGCATCCCTGCTCGGGCTTGGCGTCCTGACCCTTATAATCATCGCCATGGACCTTCTGCTTTGGAGGCCGCTCATGATCTGGTCGGAAAAATTCAAGTATGAGACAACGAAGGGCAAGCGTACGGTACGGAGCGCGGTCTACAGCTTCTATAAGTGGTCGCCGGCCATGATTTCGGCAAGGAAGATGCTCTCGAAATTTTACGACATGCTCCTGGACCAGATGGAAATTGCCGTATGCTGGATGGAAAGGAAGAACAAGGAAAGCGGGATTTACAAGCAGGTCTTCGGGGCGGTGCGGTTTGTTGTGATCGTGTCTTTTATTGCACTGCTTTTGAATGCGGCTTGGCTTTTGCTGCTGCTTACCGGATCGATAATAGTTGAACCAATCCCTCCTGAAGCGTGGGAAATTCCAATGGCCCTTGGGTATTCAATCCTGCGCCTTGTTGCCGCATTCATGATAGCCTTTGCATGGACGCTTCCCGCAGCGATTTTCGTAATGAGGAATCCGAATTACCGCAAGTACCTGATCCCGTTCTTCGAGATAGCGGCGGCGATACCCGCACCGGCGCTTTTTCCGATCATAATCCTGATTGTGCTATGGGCGACCCAGAGCCTCGATTTTGCCGCAATCCTACTTATCGTGACGGGAATGCAATGGTATTTGCTGTTCAATGCGATGGCGGGCGTAAGGAACCTCCCAACGGACCTCGATGAGGCCGCGGCATCCTTTGGAGTGAAGGGGAGACTATATTACAAGCGGATTTTCATACCTGCGATGCTCCCTTCGGTGATTACGGGATGCATCACCGCCTTTGGAGGGGGCTGGAATGCGCTCGTGGTTGCGGAATATGTCCGATTTGCGGGCTGCAGCGAAGGGATTTGCCAGGTGACTGGCATTGGCGCCTTCCTGAGCAAGGCAACATATAGCACCGCCCTTGCGCCCGCGGTGCAAGCGAAGCTGATTTTCCTTAGCCTTCTTGCGATGGTAGGGGCGATTTTCCTTTTTAACCATTTCTTCTGGAGGAAAATTTACCATTTCGCATTGAGGAGGTATAGGCTTGATTGAGGCGAATGCTATGGAGGAGGGGGATAACGGGGTTTCTTTAAACGCTCGAATTGCAACCCCATTCACTGTGCTTAAAGCCTATGGATAATAATCACTCCTTCTTGACATCGATGCGCATCCCAAGCTTCTTTTCGAGCTTTGTAATGTTGGCGCCCCTCTTGCCGATGGTGCGGGCAAACTGGTGCTCGGGAACGAACAGGATAAGTTTGTTGCCTAAAACTTCGTAGTTGTAGTTCTGGAGCTCGGCGTTGAGGATGCGCACGATCTTTTGCTCATCAACAAAGCCGCCTTGGGGGGAGTCAGCATCGGACTCGGGAGATTCCTCCTGGGCATAATTGCGCTTGTCCTTGCTGTGCCAATTGCTTTTTGCATCGCGGCCGTACTTTGCGCCGCTCCCGGACCTCATTTCCCTTTTCTTTAGGGGAAACACCACGGTCTCCTCGCCGAACTTGTATATCTCGTATTCAACGGACTTGGAATGGAAATCGAAAACTTCGATGACGGGGCGTGAGAGGTCCTGCTCGTACATGCCGGAGGGCACCTTCATGGAAAGGCGCAGCTCATATACCTTGTCGACCCTGCCCTTTTGCACGAATAGGATCGTATCTATCACCTGCGGGATCATGCCAAGGTCTATTTTGCCAATGAAGCGCTGGACGGCATCAATTGGCTTGGAGGCATGCACGACGCCAACCATGCCAATCCCGGCAAGCCGCAAATCGGAAAAGGTATGGAAATCGTCGGGTTTGCGGATTTCATCATAAATAGTATAATCCGGCCTCACGAGGAGCAGAATATCTGCGGCCTGCATGAACGAGCCCTCAAGGGGCGCGTATTGGGTTATCTCCTTGCTGACCTGAAGGTCGCGGGGCGATTCCAAAGTCTTGATGATTTTCTTGTTACCGGAGTAGTATTCCGCAAGGGCGGTTGCAAGAGTGGATTTTCCCGATCCGGGAGGGCCTGCAATCAGGATTCCTTCCGCCTGCGATTGGAGGCGCTCGAAAAGCGGCTCCGAAAGCTCGTAGTCCTCTATGGAAAGCTTCGCAATGGGCCTAACTATCGTTAGTTCGAAGCCTTCGGAAAACGGCGGGCGGGTAAAGGTGACCCGGAAATCATTGATTTGCAGGACGGTTGCACCCTTCTTGTCTATTTCTATGAAGCTGTTCTGCTCCCTTTTGGAGAATTCTATTGCCTCCTTGACCATTCGCTCGATCTCATCTTTTGAGATCAAATCCTTGGAGAGCTCGGTTAGCTCGAATTGCCCCGGAAGGCCAATTTTTGCCTTTGGCGGGCAGTTCTCCTTCAAATGCACGGAAAGCGTGTTCTTTTGATCGAAATATTTCGTAAACGAGAGCTTTGCCGCCATTATTGTGGGTTTCAAGTACTCCACTTCAAGGCCTTCGGCCTGCGCGACTCTGCTTTGCACGGCATCGGTCGTCATCAGGATGGCACCTAGCTCCTTTGCAAGCCCCCTGATTTTGGAATCGATTTCGCCAAAGCGCGCATTCTTAATCTCGAATGCGGAAGGGCGGTCGCCCTCGAAACTGACCTCGAGCCTGCCAAGCTTTTGCATATCCTGGAGCTTTTTTAGCTCCTCAAGGCCCGTGAAGCCTACTTCACGGCCAACATTGGCCTGGTATTCAAGCTCCGCAATTGTCGAGCGCGCAATCACAAGCCTTATTTTTTCGTGCCCTTTTGAGAGCAACTCCGTTATGCGGCCGTCGATTAAAACGCCGGTGTCCGGAACAATGATTTTCATATCTATCTTACCTCGTATATGCAGCCGATCTTTAAAGTATCGATTTAATGCGAGGTATGCCCCTCGCCACTTCAAAGTGGTTGTGTTTATCTATCTAAGTTCAAGTGATAAAAGAATCAGGCGTTAAATCCTTAATTTCCTTTTCTTTCCCTTAGAAAAAGTAAATCTTTATGGGATAACTTATTATTAAACTTTGGGTTTGGTTTGGGCGAAGGCCATATATCAATATGGGATGCGTTAGGCAATATAGCGGCATTATCGTTCCATCAAGACGCTATTTATATACTCATAAAAGCCCCGTCTTTCAAAAGGTTTATATACTTCTTGTAACTTAATAGTAGTAACATATTTGAGGGGGCTAGTGTGGCTGTAAGGTAACAGGAATATTCAGATGCAGAGGGATGTCTATGAATGGCAGGATAATTGGATTGCTTTTCTTGGTCTTGCTTGCAGCAATGATTACCAATTTGAACGCGGCAGTTCCGCCCGAAAGTTGTCTTGATAAAATAAACAACGACCCCCCTTCTGGCGATCCTAAAATCGATTGCGCCGATAGGCTTAATGGCGGCATTGGAGCTTTGACTTGCCCTGCATACATTCACCATCCGGATGCGTGCCCAAGCGGCGAAAGCCCATTTTGCATGCCCGGACAAAACGATTACGACGGGAAATACAAGGCCGGCTGGATATGCCCGATAGCCTCCGGAAACACTGGGATAAACCCGGGAGATATTGAAATCCCGCAGGCGTATCCGGACGATTACCAGTATTATGATCCGTATTACTCAAATGAACTTGAAACCATCGGCGGGGAATCGGATTTGGATGAACCAAGTGGAAACGGGTATTACTTTGATAGCGAGGCCAATGCCATCGGATCCATGGATGATTATGTAGGGACAGATGCGTACGATTACAATTACGACTATTATTCATATGACGAATCCGGGTACAATTATGAGCCCAGGTGGCAGCCATATCCGCAGCCGGCATTCCCGTTTTGCGGGGATGGTATATGCAGCCTTGGCGAGTACTGCTTTTCGGATTGCGGCTTCCTGAATTCGCAGCAGTACAATTATTATGATTATTATTACGATTACGGCTACGGGTATGATTATTGCTACGTGAATTCCCCCACCTACGCGTACGTCGGGGATGCAACTCCCATACAGGTAGTCTACTACGGCTATACGCCCTATTCGATCCAGGTGGATTGCGGGGATGGAAGTTACGAAACGGCCTACCGCAACAACCTCTACAGCTACAATGGCGTGATGTATGCGTATTGCAGGTACACTTATGAGGGGATATTCTTCCCGCAGGCTTATGCCGCCGGAACTGTTTGCTATTCGGATTCGGTAATTGTAAGGGGAAGGGGCGGCAATCCCACTTATCAACCTACATATCAACCCACATACCAGCCTACTTACCAGCCTACATATCAGCCTTCACCAACGGCAACGCCGGATTGCACTTATTACGGCGATGGAAGGTATACGCTCTCTAAGGGCTGCAAGGTTATTTCCAACTCCGGGTATTCGGTACTTTTTAATGGGCTAACAACCGGAGCTACCCAAAGGGCAAAATTGGATATCGGCAGGGGTTCTTCAAGATTGGACAATGCCCTGCTTGCAGAAGGAGAAAGTGAAACATATGCTGTTGCTGGCAATCTCAATGTTCTTGTCGAAGGAATATTTCCGGGGGCATATGGGCGGGAAGGTGCCGTAAATATCAAGGTGACTTCGGGCTCCAGTTCAACGCCTACCCCAACAGCAACACCTTCGGTACAACCAAAAACCCCAACCTGTGCACTTACGGCTTTCCCGGGAGCATTGCAGGAGGGGGACAGTTCGATAATCACGGTTAACTATTATGATCTGGCAAGATCGCCAAACACCATATCCGTTGATTGCGGCAATGGAATAACGAAAAATGCCGTGGACTGCCTGGGAACGGGCGGAAGCTGCTCGGTGTTTTGCAATTATCCGGCAAAAGGCAATTACAACGCCAAGGCTATTGCTGCGGGCACTGCATGTTCGCAAGCTGGCGTTTCAGTTGGTGAAATTACCGCTGAAAAATGCAGCGATGGGACTTCCTTTGGTGCATGCTCAGAAAATGCGCCCAAATACTGTGATGATGGAATTCTCGTTGATAGGGCGAGCATATGCGGCTGCCCAACTGGAAAGGTTGCAAGCGGCAATAAATGCGTAAGCCCATCGGGAAGTTGCGATGTAAGCATAAGCCCCACAACTGTAAGGGCGAATGGGAACGCAAATGTTTTCATTGATTACGAAGGAATCGCCCTGGGATCGGGAAGCGCGCAAGTGATATGCGGAAATGGAATCTTGCAGACGGGAAGCTGCACACAGATTGATGAATTCAAGGGAAGCTGCTCTGCAAGCTGCGCATACGAAGAGGAAAGCTATTACCCCAAGAATTATGTTGTGGGTGCGAAAGTTAAGGGAATAACGTGCGGCACCGCAAATGTGCAGATCACTGCGCCATCGGAAAGCACGGGCACTTTGCTTGCGAAGGTTTCGGAGTGCAGCTCTGGGAAAGCAATCGAGCATGCGAAAGTGAAGGCAACAAACCAGCGCGATTACTACACTGATTCGAATGGGGAGCTGGAGCTTTCACTTGAGCCGGCAACATACACACTTACGGTTTCAAAGCCAGGGTACAACCAGCAAAGTACGAGCGTCCAAATAAGGCAGGGCAAAATTTCAACATCCGAGGTTTGCCTCAATCCGGAGGGTTGCAGCATTTTGGCCGAATTGGTGCATGTGCCAGAAATCGATGATTCGAGGCAGGCGTTGCTATACCAAATAAGGCTCACAAACAACCTCAATAGTGAAAATAATGTCCAGATAGCGTATTCGTCCGCATATTTCTTGGAGGGCGATCAGCTAGTAGTCTTGAACGCGAAGGAATCGCGCATAATCAATGTAATCGTTCATGCGCAGGGCGCGCTCACAGGCAGAAGCTTTGGAATGGTCTCCATTTCGGGCGAGGATGATTGCGCAAAAAACATCGAATTGCCAATCAGCATAGTCGGGGGCCTTAGCATAGAAGTTACGCAGAACTTGCTCGAAACATTTTCGGATAGGAAGGTTTGCTTTGATTTCCTTGTCAGGAACCGGGGAGAAAACGAGGGCGTCGTCACACTTGCATATGAAGGGGATCTGGACGGCGAATTCAATGTGCCCCAATTCTACTTGAACAGCCGGGAGATTCGGGACGGCCTGCAGTTCTGCGCGGATGTGCCCTCAGGAGAGAGCGGATCGCATTCATTTGGAATAAGGGCCCTTAGCCCCATATCCGATGCAAGCGAAATGGTTACGGTAAAAGTGCTGGATACGGGAGATTTTGAAACCGATATTGACGGCGGATGCATCGTAGTCAGTGATTTCTCGCAGCTTTACCCAATCACAATAGATAACGACGTTGCGGACGGGGATTATGCGGTTACATTGCGCGATAATGATGTGAATGCGCGTGTTACGCCCTCAATGCTCTATAATTTCAAGAAGGGAACCAGCAGGACGGTGTATGTTTCTGCGGATCCAGATAATATAGAATATGGAGATTCCCTCATGCAGCTTGTGCTGAAGAAGGATGGGGCCGTTGCCTTGCAGCAGCAGGTATGCATTGCAAGCGCAAATCGCAGGATTGCAAGAAGGGAAGTGTATTCGCAGCTTTCACAGAGCATAATCAACGTGCCAAAGGGCGGATCCGCAAGCACGGTATTGACAATAAGGAATGGCGGCACGCGCACGGACGATTACTACATTAGAGTGGAAGCACCACTAACGGTAAGCGTCTCGGAGAGCTCATTTAGCCTTGATCCGGATGAGGAAAGGCAGGTGACGGTAAAGGTTTCCGCATCGGCTACCCAATCGGAAAAACGCTATTCCATTCCAATAAAAATATATTCGGGAAGGGGAAGCGGAGGGGTCTATTACAGCGGGGGCTCGGATAATTATAACGATGGAATTGGAACCGCATTCATCAAGTGCGGCAATGGCAGGACCATCCCATTGCAATGCAACGAGGGCTCCGCAGGCTGCACTGCTGCTTGCAAATACGAGGACACCGGAAGCTACACGATCGAGGCAAATGTCGGCAACGAGGCATGCAGGGAAAACAGCGTCCGCATCATACCCGATGGCTCGAACGGATGCGCAGTATCAGCAGAATCAATGATTGCTGATGACACCAGGACTACTGTCAAAGTGAAATACAACAAATTGCCAAGCGAACCTACGAATGAGGAGATATTGATAATTTGCGGAAACGGGGAAACGGCAATTGCGGATAATTGCGATGGCACATCAGGAACGTGCAGCGCGAGCTGCTACTACGGCGGCACAGGCACGTTCATGATAAATGCAAATACCGGCGGATCGCAATGCACTCCGGCCGAAATCAAGGTGACGGATAATTCGGAGTTCTGCAGCATATCGTCCATGGGAATTGCAGAAGAGGGCGATTTGGTAAGCGTTAACCTGAAATACAGGAACGTTTACTTCGGAGGCCAGTTCTTCCCATACAATTACGCATCGGATGGGGATGGCTACTACGACAGCAACGGATATTTCCACCCATACTATGACAACTATAACGATGGATATTATTATTCGGGAAGCGGCGTTTTGCTTAAGACCGAAAACCTTGTTGCAATCGTAGGGAGCGGAAGTGCAAGCGGAACAATAACTCCCGGAGATCTGCATCCCGATGCCATCGAAGTAAAAAGGGTCATTGCAGCGGAATTGCCAGCCAAGGGAGGGGCAAACGTAGCAATTACGTTCAAGAACATGAGGGATTACAAGCTTGGTGACATCACCCTTATCGTGGAGAATCTTCCCCAGGGCGTTACCTTAAGGCAGGTTCCGCCCTTCGATCTGGAGGCAAATAGCGAGCGCACGATTTACTTCAAGTTGGAATCGGCCGGAGCACAGGAGGGCAATTACAGGCCCAAAGCGAAATTGAGATTCGATTCGCAATCGATTGAGTACGCATTCGATTTGAAGATCGTCCCTGAAAGCGAGATATTGAAGGTTGAATTGAACATCATTTCGATTGAATACTCGCAGCGAGATGGGAATGGCATTGCCAATGTCAATTTCGAGGTAATCAATAAGGAGGGCAAGGATCTTTCTGCATCCGCGGTTTTTCGGGAATTGCCGGAAAATTGGACGGCTGAAATCGAGCCCGCACTGGGATTCATCAAGGCGGGCGGATCGATGAATTATTCTGCGAACGTGACCGCAATTGGCTATGAGCAGCGCAGCTACTCGGCCTTGCTTGAGCTTCGAAGCCCTGATGGCAGGAGGTATTCCGAGCCAATCGTTTTGGAATTCCAGAAATTGGGTCCCTTTAGCGGTCTTTTCACATTCTTTGGGAATCTGGGGGCTTTGCAGATATTGGCGATACTGGCAATTCTCGCAATTGCCGTTTATGTGGTAACGACCCGAAACGGCGGGAAGGATGAGGGGAATGGCACGGAAAAGAGCACTTCAAATCGGCTGCGAACCATAAGCGATGAGATCATGCCGGAGGAAGGGAAGCAAACAACGCTGCTGGATGAGGGAAAATTCTCGAAACGGAAAGGGAGCGCATACGAGGCAACGGAAGAAACCGAACCCACATTCATCGATTTGGATGAGAAGGATTTGGGGGAGGACGCGCTAAGGAAATCGCCCGACGATGACGAATAGGGATTTTTAGGGGAATTTGTATGAGACTTCAGTTGATCTTTGCACTATTGATGCTTCCCCTAGTAGGAGCTTCCGCAATCATCCTTGATTCGGGGATGCAGGAGGCATGCGCAACCGACCAAATGGTGGTTTCGGGAATCCTCCAGAATGCCAAATCCGTCCCGGATGCGTATGATTTGAGGGTTGAGAGCGCAGATGGGCTTTCCGCATTCGTGACGCCAAGCCTTAAGGTAGATGCGTACGGAGTTGAAAGATTCGATCTGTTCCTATCGCCCGTGTGCATGAATGCTGGCACATACAAATACGAGGTCATTGCGGAAAGCGTGCGCGGAGAATATATTACCGATGCGGGAAGCATCCGGATTGGGGAATGCAACCTCATGGAATTGCGCGTTTCGCAAACAAAAACGGAGGTTTGCAACGGCGAATCCGCTAGCTTTGCCATTTCCGTTCGTAACCTTGGAAGGGAAGAGCAGAACTTCACCCTTTCAACCAACCTTGAGGAGGGCACGTACTCGATATCGAAGGAAAAATTCATACTAGGGCCCTTTGAGGAAGGAAAAGCGACTTTGACGCTAAATGTGCCATCAAACCTATATGTGCAAGGAATGCTTACATTCAAAATCAATTCGCAGAGCACTTATAGCTGCGGATCAAACAGCCGGGAAGTCCTAGCTTCGATCAACATAGATAGGTGCGATGGGGCAAAGATTACCGCATTGAAGGATCTGGAAGTGCAGGCGAACACGCAAGCAATTTGGAATGTGTTCATCGACAACCAGAAAACGCCGGATGACTACGATTTGAAATTGGAGTGCCCGAATTTTGCCTCCCTTCCTAAAAATAGGATTTCACTTTCGGGGCTGGAAAGCGCCAACTTAAACATACCGATTTACCCAAGGCTCGAGGATATGGGAGAATACGATTGCAGGCTCATTGCAACTTCGGGGAAATTCGGAAAGCAGTATTCAACAAGCATGAAACTTAGGGTCGTTCAAAACTATGCTGTGAGCTTGGAAGCTCCAAAAGAGATACGGGTTTGCAGGGGAGAGGATGCGCTTGTAAAAATGAAATTGCTCAACATGGGCAAGGCAAACAAATACGTTCTTGGGACATCGGACGAGGTAACGCTTTCAACACTGGAAATCAATGCGGCTGAAAACTCAAGCAACGATTTTGGGGCGAGCATAGATGGGGACGCGCTAGAACTTGGCTCTAACACAGTTGAAGTCATTGTAAAGAGCCCATATGCGGCCGCGAAAAGCTCAACAAGGATTATAGTCGAGGATTGCTATGCGGGAGCTCTTAGCATCACGCCAAGGATAGTTGAAATGTGCGCAGGAAATGGGGGCGAAACGGTCACCATAAGGGCGGCAAACAAGGGGACAAAGGAGGATTCGGTTGTGCTGAGTGTTGCGGGCACTAGCGGACTTAAGCATTCATTTGACGATCAGGAGGCGTTCCGGCTGGGAAGCGGGCAAAGCAAGGAAATTGATCTTAAAATCAACGCTCCGGAGGGGGTAATGCCCGGAAGTTACGAAATTGAAGTGAAGAGCAGGGGCACGGGCACAGAGGAAACCGCATCCTTCAAGGCAAACGTGCTTCCAATTGAAGTGTGCCATTCGCTAAGGCTTGAGGTTGATGGGAATTCCAGGAGAACTGGCGCGGGAATTGGCAAGAGCTT
>JBDRDM010000095.1:0-2095 GCA_043820675.1 Microcaldota archaeon | reverse complement strand
TCGATGGAGGATTCGAGGGGAAAAGCAGCAAGTGGGAAGATCACATCCTTATAGAACAGTATGGAGCCGTGCTCCCCCTTCTTGATGATCACAACCTTTGGGCCCAAATCGGAAAGGTGCTTTGCGGCCTTGATGATATTGGGGGTATTGCATAGCATGCGCGCCTCAATATCATTAAGGACTATGCCGTCCACCTCGGAAATTGTTTTTTCAAGTGCGGCCTTGGAATGCTGTATGTAGTATTCTATCGTATCGAGCATGGAGAATTCGGGGTTGGAAAACTCTTTGAGCACCTTGAGTTGTTTTTCCGGCGGGGATGTGCCTAAATAAACATATTCGGAGGATTTGAGATCGTCAGGAATATTTGGCTCGAAATTCTCGTACACGTTAAGCTCCGTCACATTCGCCGTGCGCGTGTACATATCAAATGAGAATGTGGAATCGAAGAAGAAGGATTTTTGGAGGGGGTGTTTTTGCACTCCGGCAAGGTTAATGCCCGCCTTTTCCAGTAATTCCCAATAATTATGGGGGAAATCATGGCCCACTGCGCCCACAATCGCAACCTGTGAAAAGAACCTTGCGGCAAGGGAGAAATAGCTCGCGCTCCCGCCAAGCACGCGCTCAACTGTTTTGAAGGGCGTGCGCGTCGTATCCAATGCCACGGTGCCGGTTGCAAGGATCATTTAATCAGCACTTCCATTACTGCAAACGATTTAAAAAGATGTGAAGGAAAACTTGTTGGGGGCATAGGCATATGGGTACTGATGATGATTATCTGGCAGAACCATTCCGCATAAAGGTCGTCGAGCACCTCAAAGCAACAGATAGGGCATACCGGGAAAAGGCATTGCAGGCAACGGGCTTCAATTTGTTCAATCTCCAGGCGGAGGATGTCTACATTGATTTGCTGACGGATTCCGGCACATCCGCCATGAGCGATGTGCAGCTTGCCGGCCTTATGATGGGCCATCAGGCATATGCGGGGAGCAGGAATTACCTTAAATTCGAAAAGACCATCAAGGAGATTTTCGGCTTTAGGAACGTGCTGCCGGTGCATCAGGGAAGGGCGGCCGAGAACATCCTTTTCTCATGCACGGTAAGGAAGGGGGATATCGTGCCCGCCAATACGCATTTCGATACCACCCGCGCGAATGTGGAAAATAGCGGGGGGAGCGCGCAGAACCTGGTTGTGGAGGAAGCGTATGACACTGAAAAAGTGCTGCCGTTCAAGGGCAATATGGATGTTGGGAAATTAAGGGAGTTGGTAAAAAAGGAGGGGAGGGATAAAATCCCGCTCATTCTGCTGACAATAACCAATAATGCCGGCGGGGGGCAGCCGGTTTCGATGCAAAATGTCCGGGAGGTAAGCGCGGTTGCAAGGGAGAATAGAATTCCGCTTTTCATCGATGCATGCAGGTATGCGGAGAACTGCTATTTTATCAAAATCAGGGAGAAGGGATACGGGAACAAGAGCGTAAAGGAGATTGCAAGGGAGCTTTTCTCGTATGCGGACGGATGCACGTTTTCAGCAAAGAAGGATGCGCTCGTGAATATCGGCGGGTGCCTTTCGATGAACGATGATTCGCTCTTTGAGAAGGCAAGGGAGATGCTTATTTTGATTGAGGGATTTCCTTCGTATGGGGGAATGGCATGCAGGGATTTGGAAGCGGTCGCGATCGGAATGAGGGAGGCTCTGGACGAGGCCTATTTGAAGAATAGGATAAGGCAGGTGCATTATTTGGGGGAAAGGCTGCAAAAAGCGGGCGTTCCGGTTGTGAAGCCCTTTGGGGGGCATGCGATTTACATTGATTGCAAAAAATTCCATCCAGGCATTCCGCAAAGGGAATTTCCGGCACAGGCATTGGGAGTCGAATTGTATGCCGAGGCGGGCGTTCGTGGAGTTGAATTGGGGACGTGCGCGTTTGGGAAATTCAATGGCAATGGGGAATTGATTCCCCGGAATTGGAGCTTTTGAGGTTGGCGGTCCCACGGAGGGTTTATACGGATAGGCACATGGATGTTGTTGCAAACGCCCTGATCAACATCCATAAAAGGAAGGAGAAGATGAGGGGGCTTAGGATGACTTACGGCGCAA